>NZ_JBRKIT010000027.1:0-155988 GCF_052983395.1 Sinomicrobium halophytocola | reverse complement strand
TGTAGCGTCCTAAAAAAGCGTTACAGGATTAACAGGATTAAAAATACTAAATATCCCATCAAACGATCGTTTGATGGGATATTTTCTTTTTGTACGATTTTATTTTTACTTCATTTTGTTTGTGCATGTCTTCTGGCGTGTTCATAGCACATGACAGATGTGGTCTTTTTGCGTTGTAAATAGCGATACTTTGTTTCACGATTTGTTTCACGGTATTGATATCTAACTTTTGGATATCGATCAAGAACTCCTGCTTTAAAATACCATTGATACGTTCGGCAACAGCATTTTGATAAGGGTCATAGGATTCAGTCATACTGCATTTTATGTGGTTTTTCGCCAATATTTTCTGGTACTCTTTACTGCAATATTGAAAACCTCTGTCGGAATGATGTATTAATCGCTTTTTAGGGTAACTTCTGTTTTTAATAGCAAATTTTAATGCTTTAACAGAGCTATCTGTTTCCAAGGTATTGGATAGGGAGTATCCAACAATCTTTTTGGAATATGCATCTGTGATAAGCGATAAATACATGGGGTTTTGCCTGGTTCCTATATAGGTAATATCCGCTACCCATAGTTGTTCTGGTCTATCAATAACCTTATCTTCGATCAGGTTTTTATGCTTTTTGAAGCGATGGTGCGAGTTGGTGGTTATATGGTAACTTCGCTTGTGCTTTATCAACAAATGATTAGCCTTAAGTATAGCAAATAAACGATCCCTCCCTACGGACAGATCTTGTAAGGGGTCTTGTAAGATATGGTACAGCTTCCTTGTTCCAACCTTAGGAAGTTCCATACGGACCTCTTTGACCAGTTCGAGGACTTTTTCGGCCGTGGCTTGCCGTTTTTTTCTGGATGTAATTGCTCTGTAATACACCTGCCTGCTGACCCCAAGTAACTCACAGGTCGATGAGATACTTTCATCATAATATGCCCTAAACATATCGATTACTTGGGTTTGGAGTTTTTTCTGATAGGAATGTTATATTCTTTTTCAGCAAGCTCTATCATCATATCGAACAAAATAGCCTTTTTGTCTGCTCGTTCGGCGATATGCTCTGCACGGGCTTTCTGTTTTTCTAAGAGCTTTATTTTTTGCTCTAACTCGATGATTCGTTGTTCTGGACTCTTGGGCATGGGGTTATAACTTTGATTATCCCAATCAAAATTACCATATTTTTTCAACCAATCCACTATAGTCGATTTAGCCTGAATCCCATATTTGCTTAACGCTTGTGATCGGGTAAGCTCTCCGCGCTCTATTTCGCCCACTACTCGAAGTTTAAAAGACATCGTATAGTCTTTCTGTGTGCGCTTTACATAAGTCGTCTGTGGTTCTTTTTTCATTACACTTTCATTTTAGTGTAACGCTATTTCAGGACGAGACATAGTATTATAAAAAATAAACCTGCCTTTGGGCAGGTTTATTTTTTATTGCTGTATTTTTACTTTTTTCTTATCTCCCTAAGATTTTTTCAGTCTCTTCCGGAGTGCCTTTTGCCGGGACTTCTTCTTTTACCGTTTTCCCTTTCACCGTTTCGGGCATTATAATTGCCGCCCGGGTATTTTCATTCTCTCCGGCAGACATCCTTACATCCACTTCCTTTCGGATATCCTCCCGTAAAGAAACCGTATCGGCCGTATGTCCTCCTAATATTGGAGCAATAACCAGTCCTACCAGGCAGGTTAATTTAATAAGAATATTCATAGACGGCCCGGAAGTGTCCTTAAAAGGGTCTCCGACCGTATCTCCGGTAACCGCAGCTTTATGAGCGTCCGAACCTTTATAGGTCATTTTACCATCTATTTCTACCCCAGCCTCAAAAGATTTTTTAGCGTTGTCCCAGGCACCTCCTGCATTGTTCTGAAAAATGGCCCATACCACACCGGACACCGCCACACCGGCCATATAACTTCCCAGCGCTTCAGCTCCCATCACGAAACCTATGAGTACGGGTGAAAGAATGGCTATGGCACCGGGCAATATCATTTCGCGCAGCGCGGCCTGGGTTGATATATCCACACACCTGCCGTAGTCCGGTTGCCCCGTCCCTTCCATGATTCCAGGGATTTCTCGGAACTGACGCCGTACTTCCTTCACCATTTCCATAGCTGCCTTCCCCACACTCTGAATGGCAAGAGCAGAAAAGATAACGGGCACCATACCACCGATAAACAATGCGGCAAGAACATCCGCCTTAAAGATATTTATTCCATCAATACCTGTAAAGGTTACATATGCTGCAAAAAGTGCCAGGGCGGTAAGGGCAGCAGAAGCAATGGCAAATCCTTTACCCACCGCGGCAGTGGTGTTGCCCACAGAGTCCAGTATATCCGTACGTTTCCTGACCTCTTCCGGAAGTTCACTCATTTCCGCCACCCCTCCGGCATTATCTGCTATAGGTCCAAAAGCATCAATAGCCAACTGCATGGCTGTAGTAGCCATCATCGCCGATGCCGCAATGGCCACTCCGTAAAACCCGGCCAGAGCATAGGAACCCCAGATGGCTGCTGCAAATAAAAGCACAGATGAAAAGGTAGATTTCATTCCCGTAGCCAGTCCCGCTATAATATTGGTTGCAGCACCCGTTGATGAGTTTCGCACGATATTCAGCACCGGTTTTTTACCCAAACCGGTATAGTATTCCGTAAAAAACGATATGAGACCGCCTACCGCCAGCCCTATAATAGTAGCAAAAAAGACATTATTGTTGGGGATTTCCTTAAATCCTTCCCCGAAAAATTTCATGTGAATGGTCGCCGGAAGCATCCATTGGATCAAAAAGTAACAGGCTACAACGGTAAGAATAATGGCGAGCCAGTTCCCCGTATTCAAAGCCTTTTGCACTTGTGCTTCTTTGGCTTCATTACTACTTATCCGCACTACCAAAGTGCCTATAATCGATGCGATGATACCTACTCCGGCAATCACTATGGGAAGTAAGATAGGCCCCATCCCTCCGAATGCATCGGTAAAACCACCATTGACCTCCGCCATCTCCCGGATAATGTAATTTCCAAGAACCATAGAGGCGAGAACGGTAGCTACATACGATCCGAAAAGATCCGCACCCATACCGGCCACATCTCCAACATTATCGCCCACATTGTCTGCTATGGTTGCCGGGTTTCTCGGGTCATCTTCCGGAATACCCGCTTCTACCTTTCCTACCAGGTCCGCCCCTACATCTGCCGCCTTGGTATAGATACCTCCGCCCACACGTGCAAACAGGGCTATGGATTCCGCCCCCAGTGAAAACCCGGCCAGGGCTTCCAAAACGATGGTCATCTCTTCATAAAAACTCGCTTCACCAACAATGAACATTTTGGTAAATACAAGGAAGAAAAGACTGAGCCCTAAAACTGCCAATCCGGCCACACCAAGGCCCATTACGGTACCTCCCGAAAAAGAGACTTTAAGCGCTTGTGGTAAACTGGTCCTCGCAGCCTGCGTAGTCCTCACATTACTCTCGGTGGCAATGCGCATGCCGATGTTTCCCGCCAGAGCGGAGAAAAAAGCTCCAAAAACAAAGGCCACAATAATAAGCCAGTGTGTAGTGGGCACAAAAAAGGCTATAACTCCGAGAGCAATAGCCGCAATGATGACAAAAATAAAAAGAAGGCGATACTCGGCATGCAAAAATGCCAGTGCGCCTTCTTTGATGTATTTGGAAATGGATTGCATCTTTTCATTTCCTGCATCCTGTTTTTTGACCCACATTGCTTTTACAAGCATGTAGACAAGCCCCAGGATTGCCATAATAATCGGCAAAAAAATAGTATTGGACTCCATATTTTTCAAGGTTTTTATAAATAAATCACCATAAATGTAATAAAAATGAATGGTTATCTGTAAGTCCGATATTAAAGAATTATGAATGCACAACACTTCCGTTTAAAAATAAAAAGATAAAACGGCAGCAGAATTATCATTTTTATTACTTCGATAATAAAACACCTCACCCGTTCTCCAGGCCCCGAAAATAAAGGTAAAAAAACATTTCATTTTATTTATACTAAATATAAATAATATATTAATTTGGTCCCCGTTAAACGAAGACCTCCACAATATGAAATTTTGTATCACTTATTTCCTGCTACTTGCCAGCTGTATCATGCACGCGCAGCAGCGGGCTACTGTTACCGGGAAAGTAACCAACGGGGCGGATGAACCCGCAGCTTTCTCCAATGTATTCATAAACGAATTAAGCCGGGGCACTTCTGCCGATGAGAACGGTTATTTCCAATTAAAGAACATTCCTCCCGGAAATTATACCCTAACAGTATCGGAAATTGGTTTTACCTCGCAGGAACAAAACATTACCCTGGTGGAAGGACAGATCTTGGACCTCAACTTTCAGTTACAGGAAAGCGTAACTGCTTTACAGACTGTCGAAGTAATAGGGCGTAAAGAAAAGAGCTACAAAAACACTACATCGTTTGTAGGTGCCAAAACAGAGATCGCACTTAAAGACCTTCCCCAGGCGGTTTCTTACGCTACCAAAGAACTTATTGCCGACCAGGGCGTAATGCGTGTCGGTGATATTGTTAAAAACTTCAGTGGTGTGAACCAGAATACTTTCTACGACGATATTATTATAAGGGGATACCGCATTAACGGTGGCAGTAACACGCAATTGCTTAATGGTATGCGAACTTCTACCGGCTTCTGGAAACAACCTTTAGCCAATTACCTGGAACGTGTAGAAGTATTAAAAGGGCCTTCCTCCGCCCTGTTCGGAAATGCTTCTCCGGGTGGAGTTATTAACCGGGTCACCAAAAAACCACTGGACGAGGTGAGGAATTCCGTGAGTTTTTCCACAGGAAGTTTTAATACCCTCAGGGCTTTGGGAGATTTTACAGGGCCCCTGACCAAAGACAAATCACTACTGTACCGTCTTAATATAGGATATGAAGATGCCAACAGCTTCCGCGATCTGCAATTTGATAAAAATCTCGTTATAGCACCCTCCATTTCCTTTCTGCCTACTGACAAAACAAGAGTGAATTTCGACCTTATCTACAACAGTTCGAAAAGCCGACTGGACCGGGGACAATCCACTTTTAAGGATGACCTGTATTCTACACCCATATCACAGTCCCTGAGTGCTACTAACGACTTCCTCAATGAAGAAACCTATATTATTACCATAGCGCTTAACCATCAGTTTACCGACAACCTGTCCTTCTCGGCATCATACATACGCACCGGATATAACGAAGATCTTCTGGAACACAGAGGGGCCAATCAATATGCCGTAGACAGTCTCGGCCAGCCTATCCCGGACCAGATAGCAATGCAGGTATTCCAGCGCAAGCGCAAGAGATTTATAGACAATCTTTCTACTTTCTTCAACTACAAAACACAAACAGGGCCCCTGAGTCATAACCTCATTGTAGGATATGATTACGCTCAGCAGGAAATACCCAGTGGCGGATCGCAATTACAGGCGAACGGTTACCTGACAACTGACGGAGGAGCCAAGAATTACGACCCGGAAACTCCCGGAGACTTCCGCTTTGATTCCAATAGCAACCCCATACCCAACGTTGCACATTTTGACCTGACAAATCCCGTGGCTTCTCAACAGTTAAAAGACATGAACAATTATGTCTACACGGTACGGTCGTACGGCCCGGAGCTATATAACTCTCATGGTGTATACCTACAGGATCAGATCAGCTGGGAAAAGCTGAAAGTACTGGTTGGCCTCCGCTACGATTACTACACAGATAAACTAAATTACGGCACACCCGATGAGAACAGCGTGAACCAGGACGCTTTTCTCCCGAGAATAGGGGTTACTTATTCGGTTACAGACAATATCAATCTCTACAGCACCTATGTTCAGGGATTTGAACCGCAGACAGCTTCTAACATGGACCCCAACCTGGGAGGGCCTTTTGATCCGCTGGAAAGCAATATGATAGAATTCGGTGCAAAATCATCCTGGTTCAACGGTAAACTGGATGCTACGCTGGCCTTATACCAGATCGAACAGAAAAACACCCTTTATGCCCAACCCGGCACAGATTCATTGCAACAAGTAGGAAAAGACCGTTCCCGGGGTATAGAGATAGATCTTAACGGACGTATATTCCCTAATTGGAGTGTCAGTGCCTCCTACTCCTTTATCGAAGCTGAGATCGTAAAGGATGCCGAAGGTAACCGTAGCGGAATTCAAAAGCCGAATACACCAAAACACCAGGGAAATTTATGGACCAGGTATAACATCAACCACGGCGAGTTTAAAGGACTGGGGGCAGGTTTCGGCACCAACTTTGTTACCGAAAGGGTACTGCAGCAAAACAGTGCGCAGACCATACCGGGATATACCTTACTCAATGCAGCACTTTATTATACCGTAAATAAATTTACTTTACAACTCAACCTGAACAATCTTACAGACAAAACCCACTGGGTCGGAGGATACGATTATATCCGTTTATTCCCGGGAACACCCAGAAACTGGCTTTTAACCGTAGGATACTCTTTCTAAATGAAACGACTGAAACCCTATATCAAAACAATACACTTATGGCTGGGGCTTGCCTCCGGCCTTGTGGTTTTTATTGTGGCGCTAAGCGGAAGTGTCCTGGTTTTTGAAAAGGAACTGGGGCCTTTTTTCGATCCGTCCTACTACAAGGTCCCGCAGGTTTCTTCCGAAAGATTTCCGGAAGACGTTCTGATAGCACAGGCACGGAACAGGCATCCGGGTTCCGAATTTACAAACCTTTACGTATTTAACGATCCCGGGAGAAGTGTCTTGATACATCTTACGGATAATGATAACCAACGGCTTGTCATCTCCGTCGATCCCTATTCCGGTGCTATCCTGAAAGACACTTTTTATAAAAAACGATTTTTCACCATAGTTACCGAACTACACCGGTACCTGTTAATGGGAAATACCGGCAAGGCCATAACCGGTGCTTCCTGCCTGATATTCGTCGTATTGCTTATTAGCGGTATTGTACTTTGGTGCCCGGTGAAACTCAAAAACCTGAAACCTCGCTTAAAGGTCAAATGGAATGCTTCCTTTAAACGGGTTAACTGGGATATTCATTCCGTATTCGGGTTTTACAGTTCCCTATTCCTTCTCTTCATTGCACTTACAGGCCTCATCTGGTCCTATCGTTGGTACGAAAATCTGATGTATTACATTGCAGACGGGGCATCCAAGCCCATACACCGCGTAAAAAACGTATCCGTAAAAGATACTGCAGAAAGAAGAGATTATTTCTATGCTTCCATGTTACAAGCAACTGACAGCCTCTTTCCCTACCGTGGGGATATCCGCCTTATTCGCGATATGAAGGGGGACAACAGTATTCTTATTTTAAAAGAAAGCCTGGAAGCCGGCATACCCAATGTACGGGATATGGCATACTTTGATATGTATTCGGGCAAACGGTTGAAGATCACATTGTATAAGGATCTTTCCACGGGAGATAAAGTACGGCGTCTTGTCTACCCCATTCATATAGGCAGTATTTATGGCTATCCTACCAAAATACTGGCTTTCCTGGTATGTCTTGTCGCCGCTTCTTCACCGATAACCGGCTTTATAATATGGAGAGGCAGGAAGAAAAAGACCGCCCTGAAGTCCAAAAGAAAAGCTGAACAACGAAAAAACAAACGCCTGCTTCAAAAGCAGGATGCAGTATAAAAACAAAAAACAGCGAAGTACATCCGCTGTTTTTTATTGTTCTATCCTAAATAGTTTACGCAATACTGAATAGCCCTGCTTCCTTATTCTGAAGAGACTCAAAACGGTCTATACATGCGTCTATGATCTCATAAGCTTCTTCTACATCTCCCCAACCGCCTACGTCAACCTTTTTTTGTTCCAGATCTTTGTATACCTGAAAAAAATGTTCAATTTCCTTTTTCTGATGCGGGTTCATATCTCCCAGATTGCTGAGTTTATTCCATATCGGGTCAGATATCGGCACACAAACGATCTTTTCATCCGGTCCCTTTTCATCCGCCATGTGAAAAACGCCAATGGGCTTAACTTCCATTACACAACCTGGAAAAGTAGATTCGGTAACCAGCACGAGCACATCCAGCGGGTCGCCATCCAATGCCAGGGTTTCGGGAATAAACCCATAATCCGCAGGGTAATGCATAGAAGAAAATATCATCCTGTCGTAACGAACTTTCTTCAGTTTAAAATCGTATTCATATTTATTTCTGCTCCCCTTAGGGATCTCTATTAAAACGTCAAAAGACTTTAATTTCGCTGCGCTCATAATTATACAATGTGTTAAGAAGGATGCAAAAATACAGAAGATGCCTGTAAAACACAATTTAATTTTTATTAATGTAAGGCTTATCTGATATCTTATATTTTTTTTAGAAAAGTTGAATTTTGTTTATGTAATTCTACCAATATTTAAAAATAAAATCCGAAGGTGCCCGTAATGCTAAACCTTCGTGCGTCGGGCATATTCAGGTAATTTCCCCTAAAGTTAAAATCTATCCGGAATACCTTGAAGATATTACCTATCCCGAATGAATATTCCCAATACACCTTTTCAGAAGGGGCTTTGAGCATCATATTGGTCGGCTGGCTGAGCGCAATATTTTCATCCGAAAGTTCTCCCCACACTCCACGGAGGCCTATTATTTCACGCAGGTTCAGTTTCCGCAACAGGGGGAGTCTTGCAAAAATCCGTCCGTTGAAGTTATGTTCAAGGTGCATGGAAACATAAGTATCGGTAACGAATTCGTAAAAGTCGAGGTTTGGAAACGTATTAAATATGGAAAAATAAGTCTGGTTCCCGGGAACGACGCTCAATAATCCCAATGGGACTTCCCCAAAGGTCTTTCCGGCTTCTACAGTGGTATATAACCTTCCGAAACCTCCCACACTCCAAGGCTTACGGAAGTAGAACTGTATTTTCTCATAATCAAAATCACTTTCCAGAAAACCACTGACACCCTTGGCGTAATTGACAAACAACCTGGCATATTCATCGTTCACATCCCTCCGTTCTACTCCATAGCCCACGGTTTTACGTCCGGGTGTATACTCTACCGAAGTCGTCAGTTCCAATTGTTTGACCTGTGAAGCTATCCCGGTAGGGGAGTTCGGGTCTACATAGTCCAGGCTAAAAGCCTCCGGAACAGCAGAACGCAGGGTCCGGAATGATCCCCCGACCTTCACCCGGAAGTTCTTTGCCGGTTCCATTTCCATATCTGCAGTCGTAAGGTTTATATTGGTCAGTTTATCATTGGAACCCACGGTAAATACCGAGGAAGAGGCATAACTTCTCCCCAGCACATCGTTATTCGGCGTAAGGCTCACCCCTATCTGTTCCACATCACGCCGGTTCCCCGCAGAAATAATAAGCCGATTCTCCCGGTTGAGCAACCATTTTGCAGATATTCCGTATTTGAATTTTTTATCCTTAAATCCATAAGCCCCGAAACCTTCTATCCGCCACGTATCATTGGGACCGAAATAGGTCCGCCCCCCTCCCCGTATACGTATCCCTTCTGCATCATTATATCCGAAAGAGGAAAAAATAGGGCCGTAATCCATATTCCATTTATCGATCTCCACATAACCAGAGGCCAGTATTTCTCCGATGCTGTATAGACGTTTAAATTTAGGAACTGTTTTCAGAGTATCCAGCATTTTATAGATCCCCGACTCATTTTTATTCAAGGCTTCCAGCCTGTTTTGTTCCCAGAAGGTACTATCCCTCTCGAAGATCCGGGCATCAAAACGGTCTACTTCTTCATTATAAAATGACTTTGGCTTCTCTTCGTCAAATACGTAGTTATCGTAAATCGTGGTTCGCTTACCGTAAATTCCGCGGGATTCTTCTTTCTTGTTCAGGCTGAAATCGCTCATCATATAATCCCGGGTTAAAAGGAAAACGGAATCATTGAGCACATCAAACTCCTGCTCTATATAAATCTCCTTTACCCAGTTGATATTGGCACTTTTAGTAACCTGCAGATTTATCTTTTTTACGGCATAGGTCGTATCACTCACCCAAAAATCACCCTTGAATGTCAGTTCGTTCTTCCTGCGCGGGTAATAGATAACGTTATAGCACCATTTGTTATCTATATAGGTACTGTCGGTCAATACGTAATTATAAGTATCTATCCCCACTCTGGAAATGGGGCTTACAAAGCTCTTGTCGAAAAACTTGAGATAACTCTTGTAGATATCGTATTCGGAATACAAGTCCTGAATGAAAGAAATAATATTCTGGTTAGAACTGAAACCCGAATTTTTATTACCGATCAGCTTTTCTTTCTTCTTGTTAAGCTTATTATCCCCATGGACTTCATAAAAGGCCTCATTGATAAAAACAGGAAGATAGGTTTTTCCTGTGATCCTGGAAGTATCCATCTGATCGAAAATAAACTCCATTCCCTTAAAGAGCTTCCCATTAATCAGACTACTATCTATGGTATTCAGGTCAAACTCTACTTTTTCGTACTTATCATACCTGTACTGGTCAAAACCACGCACACCATTCTTGCGTTTCCTTTCCAGGACTTTCTTCAAAAGCTCTATAGCGGGATTGTTTTTTTTGGACTGTTTCCCTACATATACCACGACCTCCTTGAGCTGTTCTCCCTCTTCAAGTTCCACCTTCATATCGTAGTTTGCCCCTTTGTTGAGTGTTACCTCTTTTGTAGCATATCCTACGAAAGAAACTACGAGGGTGGAAAAATTGTTTTCGGATTCCAGATAAAACCTTCCGTCATCGTTGGTAATTGTCCCTTCGGAAGAATTTTTAAAAATAACGTTGGCAAAGGGGACAGGGGCCCCGGATTCATCTATTACTATACCGCTTACCTTGGTCTGGGCATGTATTACTACCGATAAAAGTAAAAGTATCCCGGCTAAAAGTTTCTTCATATATATAGTTAAATCCTAAAACACACAACAGACATATATTTTTTGCCCGGAACACCCTTTTTCAACCTGATTTCCGGCCCGGGCCGACGATGCCTTTAAAATAAAAAACTTCACCAGCAAAGCATTGGTGAAGTTTATATAACGCAAAAATATTTATTTTATTGATATAAAACCTTCTTAACTGCTTTGATAACATCTTCATGGTTCGGCAACCATTCTGCCAGTAATACCGGAGAATATGGTGCCGGAGTATCGGCGGTATTTATTTTGATTACGGGGGCATCCAGAAAATCAAAAGCCTGTGACTGCACCAGGTAAGTAATCTCCGTAGAAACATTACCAAAAGGCCAGGCTTCTTCCAGTATTACCAGGCGGTTTGTCTTCTTCACTGATTTCAGAATGGTCTCCTGGTCCATCGGACGTACAGTCCGAAGATCAATGACCTCGCAGCTTATCCCTTCCTTTTCCAGTTCATCAGCCGCTTTATAAGCCTCTTTTATAATCTTTCCGAAAGAAACGATGGTCACATCTGTACCTTCTCTCTTAATATCGGCAACACCCAAAGGTAAGGTATATTCGTCTTCCGGCACCTCTCCTTTGTCGCCGTACATTTGCTCCGATTCCATAAAGATAACCGGATCATTGTCACGAATAGCAGACTTTAACAATCCTTTAGCGTCGTACGGATTGGAAGGCACTACCACTTTAAGTCCCGGGCAATTGGCAAACCAGCTCTCAAAAGCCTGTGAGTGGGTAGCTGCAAGCTGCCCTGCGGAAGCTGTAGGCCCACGGAAAACTATGGAGATATCGAACTGCCCTCCGCTCATCTGGCGCATTTTAGCAGCATTGTTGATAATCTGGTCTATACCCACCAACGAGAAGTTAAAAGTCATAAATTCAATAATAGGCCTGTTTCCTCCCATGGCAGAACCCACTCCCACTCCGGCAAAACCGAGTTCGGAAATAGGTGTATCCAAAATCCTGTCAGGACCGAATTCGTCAAGCATCCCTTTGGAAGCCTTGTATGCACCGTTGTATTCGGCCACTTCCTCACCCATGAGGTAAATAGTTTCATCCCTTCGCATTTCTTCGCTCATGGCTTCGGCTATGGCTTGTCTAAATTGTATTGTTCTCATGTACTATATTAATATTGAATAAAACAGCATCTTCTGTGTAAGCGAAGCAAAAATAGTAATAAATAAAAATTTTACACCCTGCATTTTCATAAATTTTATAACTCTTACAGGCTTTCTTGTTTTGCAGCATCGGCTAAGCACCCTCATGGCACACCTCCCGCACTTTTCTCATTTTTGTCCTCACCCTTAAAATCTCTTCTCCCCAAAATAAAAAAACAGAAACTTCTTTCAAAAAAATATTATGCACGCATAGCATATTTAGGAAATAATCTCTATCTTCGTAACGATTATTTATTTCAAAATAAAGACAGAATCCGAAGACTAAGGTCTGAAGCTCTTTTGCCTTTACCTTCGGTTAAAATCCCAAAAAACAGAAACATGAAGATATTAGTATGTATCAGTCACGTTCCGGATACGACCTCCAAGATCAACTTCACGGATGGCGACACGAAATTCGACACCAATGGCGTACAGTTTGTCATTAACCCGAACGATGAATTCGGCCTTACCAGGGCCATGTGGTTCAAAGAGAAACAAGGTGCAACGGTAACCGTAGTAAACGTAGGCGGCCCGGAAACCGAGCCTACGCTCAGAAAAGCCCTGGCCATAGGTGCGGACGAAGCCATACGGGTCAATGCTCAGCCCACCGACGGCTTTTTTGTGGCCGGACAACTGGCAAAAGTGGTTCAGGATGGCGGATACGACCTGGTCATAGCCGGGAGAGAATCTATCGATTACAATGGCGGTATGGTTCCCGGCATGCTGGCTTCTCTTACCGGGGCTAACTTTATCAATACTTGCATAAGCCTGGAAGTCAAAGGTAATGCAGCCACTGCCATCCGGGAAATAGATGGTGGTAAAGAAACCGTAAAATGCACACTTCCCCTCATCATAGGCGGACAAAAAGGACTAGTTGAAGAAAGTGACCTGCGCATACCCAACATGCGTGGTATTATGATGGCGAGACAAAAGAAACTGACCGTCCTGGAGCCGGAAAACGGACAGGGCCAGACATCCGCTGTAAAATTCGAAAAACCAGCACCGAAAGGAGAGGTAAAACTGGTTTCTCCTGACAACCTCAACGAACTTATCCGGTTACTTCACAACGAAGCTAAAGTAATATAATCCGTGTTTTACGTGAACACTCAAAAACAGAAAAGATATGTCTATTTTAATATATACGGAATCCGAAGAAGGAAAGTTCAAAAAAACGGCATTTGAGATCGCTTCTTACGCCAAGGCCCTCGCCGGACAAACCGGAGATACGGTGACAGCAGTAGCCGTTAATGTGGACAACACCTCAGAACTCGGCAAATACGGTGTAGACAAGGTATTGAAAGTAACGGATGAAAAACTGTCCGGTTTCAATGCTCGTGCCTTTGCCGATGTCATTAAACAAGCTGCGGAGAAAGAAAGCGCAAAAATAATTATTATCAGCTCCAGTGCCAACGACAAATACCTGGCCCCGGTACTGGCCGTTAACCTGCAGGCAGGATATGCTTCCAATGTAGTAGCACTTCCCGAAAGCACTGAACCTTTCCGTGTAAAGCGGACCGCCTTTACCAATAAAGCTTTCAACATCACTGAGTTTAGTACGGATATAAAACTCATAGGCCTTTCAAAAAACTCATTCGGACTGAAAGAGACCGAAGGCTCCGCTTCGGAAGAAACCTTCTCTCCTTCCCTTGACGATAATGATTTTGCCATCAAAACAGAATCTGTAGACAAGACCACCGGGAAAGTGACTATTGCCGATGCCGATATTGTTGTATCGGGCGGACGCGGACTCAAAGGTCCTGAAAACTGGGGAATGGTCGAAGAACTGGCGGGCATACTCGGAGCAGCAACCGCTTGTTCCAAACCGGTATCTGATATGGGATGGAGGCCGCATAGTGAACACGTGGGGCAGACTGGTAAACCCGTAGCGGCCAATCTGTATATTGCCGTGGGTATTTCCGGAGCCATTCAACACCTGGCAGGTATCAATGCTTCTAAGGTTAAAGTAGTTATCAATACAGACCCCGAAGCACCTTTCTTTAAAGCTGCGGATTACGGTGTGGTGGGTGACGCCTTTGAAGTTGTTCCCGCACTCATTGAAAAATTAAAGGAATTTAAAGCACAAAACTCATAATTTTTGGTAAATTGTGCCCTTAAAGGGCTGTCTGAATTCGGGATATGCCCACTGTTCGGACAGCCCTTTTATTTTCTCCTGTTAACACAGTTCAGGCTTTTTCCGGTCCAGTCGTTCATACCGGGAAAAACCGGCGGATAACGGAACCTGGTACCTCAAAATATAAATTCGGGGCCCGACAGTGAGGAATTCGCATGAAATTTTTTCATCTTTGCCTAAATATTGAGGTGATAAGTTTTATGCCCAGTTGTATATACATATGAGTTTAGTCAGGTTAAATATAAAAGGAATATCGTACAGCCAAACACAAAACGGCGCTTACGCACTTATTCTCAATGAAGTAGAGGGCGACCGGAAACTCCCGATTGTTATTGGTGCCTTTGAGGCCCAGTCTATAGCCATTGCCCTGGAAAAAGAAATAAAACCTCCCAGGCCTTTAACCCACGATCTGTTCAAAAATTTTGCAGACCGTTTTGATGTTGTGGTCAAACAGGTGATCATCCACAAACTGGTAGACGGCGTATTCTATTCCAGCATTATTTGTGAAAGGGATAAGATCGAAGAAATTATCGATGCCCGCACCAGCGACGCTATAGCCTTGGCACTGCGTTTCAATGCGCCCATCTTCACTTATAAAAATATTCTTGACAAAGCCGGCATTTACCTCAGCTTCTCCCCCAAGGACAAAGACCAGAAAGAAGAAGAAGAAGTTCTCTCAGAAGACATTGTTTCAGGTAAAGAAGAAGCTGCTTCCGCTTCCGAAGATTACAGTGCCCTGACCCTACAGGAACTGCATAAAATGCTCGAAACGGCTGTGACTAACGAAGATTACGAGAAAGCTGTGAAACTCCGGGATGAAATTTCCAAGCGGGAAAAAAAATAATCGTAGCACATGCATAGATCTTTACTTGTTTCCCTGAATGCCGCCATAGAACCCAGCCAGGGATTCTCTATTCAAGGCTTAGGAAGGGGTATATTGGGGATGGTAGTACTGATCGCCATTGCCTACCTGTTCAGCAACAATAAGAAAGCGATAAACTGGCGTACGGTGGGGCTTGGACTTCTCGCACAACTCGTTCTGGCCATCGGTATCTTAAAGATTCCTTTCGTACGGGAAATCTTCACTATACTTGGTAAAGCGTTCAACAAAATACTTACATTCACCGAAGCAGGAACCAAATTTTTGTTCAGTTCCTTCGTAACCAATGAAATAGAGAGTCCTCTTCTCAATTTCGCCGTTACCATCCTCCCAACCATCATTTTCTTTTCAGCACTTACATCTGTATTATTTTACCTGGGAATAATCCAAAAAGTAGTTAAGGCTCTGGCCTGGTTATTAACCAAGCTGCTGAAGATATCCGGTGCGGAAAGCCTTTCGGTGGCAGGTAATATTTTTCTCGGGCAAACCGAATCCCCCCTGATGATAAAAGCATATCTGGAAAAAATGAACCGCTCGGAGATATTACTGGTAATGATAGGCGGTATGGCCACGGTAGCCGGTGGTGTTCTCGCCGCATATATCGGTTTTCTCGGCGGATCGGACGAGGCGCTTCGGCTGGAATTCGCCCGTCACCTGCTGGCGGCATCTGTTATGGCAGCTCCCGGCGCTATTGTCGTATCCAAAATACTGGTACCCCAGACAGAAAATGTGAGTGAGGTGGTTGAAGTCACCAAACAAAATATAGGCTCCAATTTCCTCGATGCCATGGCCACCGGAACCACCGAGGGCCTTAAACTGGCCGCCAATGTTGCTGCCATGCTCCTCGTTTTTGTAGCTTTCATTGCCATGGTCAATTACGGATTGCTCAAACTAGGCGAAATAGGCCATATCAACGAGTGGGTTGCTCAGCACACTCCATACAGCGAATTATCCCTGGAGCTTGTCCTTGGCTATGTCTTTGCCCCCCTCATGTGGGTCATAGGAGTAGCACAGGAGGACATGGCGCTCATGGGCCAGCTCCTCGGGGTTAAACTTGCCGCCAGTGAGTTTGTAGGATACATACAACTCGCCCAATTGAAAGACGCTTCCCAATCCTTGCATTTTACCTACAACAAATCTATCATTATGGCAACATACATGCTCTGCGGATTTGCCAATTTTGCTTCTATAGGGATACAGATAGGTGGCATAGGCTCTCTTGCCCCGGGACAACGTAAAACCTTATCCGAATTCGGAATGAAAGCGGTACTGGGTGGTACATTGGCTTCACTGTTGTCCGCCACCCTGGCAGGAATGATCGTAGGATAATCGGAACAAAGAAGGTATGAAAGGAAAGGAACCATATATTAATACAATGTTAAAACAGGGATTTACCTTCCCCGCATAACTAATGCCTCCTGACAATTTATTAATTTTGTCTCCCGACCCTAATCCTAAAGATGAAGTTTCATGTTGCGGTTTTTCAGTAAGTTCAAGTATCTCGCCATCACCCTTTTTATCCTTTCGGCTATTATCATAACCCTCTTTTACAATGCGCTTAAACCCCAGGAAATACTCCCCATATATCAGCCATCTATGGTAAAGACCGAACTGGTGGACAGCACCATACAATACGTTAAAAAATACCATACCATAGCCGACTTCAGGCTTATCAACCAAAACGGAGATACTGTTACCCAGGAAGATTATAATGACAAGATATACATTGCCGATTTTTTCTTTACGACCTGTCCGTCCATCTGCCCCATCATGACGGATAACATGGCAGATATCCAAAAAGAGATCATGCCATACGATGATGTAATGCTCCTCTCCCACTCCGTTACCCCGGAAATAGATTCTGTCCCTCAATTAAAAAAATACGCCCTGGAAAAAGGAGTAAACGATAAAAAATGGAATCTTGTAACCGGTGACAAGAAACAGATCTATGAACTGGCCAGGAAATCCTATCTCGCAGTGCTGAACGACGGGGACGGTGGCCCTTATGACATGATACACACCGAAAACTTCATACTTGTCGACAAAAAGAAACGCATCCGGGGATTTTATGACGGCACCAACGAAGAGGATATGAAAAAGCTGCTTCACGATGTGAGTGTACTGAAATCGGAGTAAAAACACAAAATAAAATCCTAAAACACTTTTTTATATTGTACGCTTATCCTTGCTTTCATTCCACAACAATTTCATCAGGTATAAAATAGGAGAAAGGAACCCATTGATAATCTTCCCCGTTTTTCCCGATATATCCCAGCCCCGGCCAGGGCAAATGTGTGGTCATAACCAGTGTACGGTTAGCGTAACAATCTTCCAGTTCCTTTTTTCGTGTCTCTACCCCTTTATTAAAATCCACATCCCATTGTGTGCCCCATTCAGGTTTTGCGATTAACAAAGGTGTATGCACAATATCCACAACATGCTTTATAGATGCTCCTTCCGAAAAAACGGTAAAAATCGTATGTCCCGGTGTATGTCCTTCGGCCAGTTCGGTCCGGATGCAGGAGAACAATGTATCGCCATGCCTGAATTTTAACAACCTGTCCCCGATAGCCAGAAATACCCTTTGAGCCAAAAGAACACTGCTTTTCGGATTCTCAGGATTCTTACTTTTCGAAAAATCCGGATTATCGGAAGTCCAGAAATCATATTCCTTTTCGGCTATATGATACCGGGCATCCGGATACAGCAGCTTTCCGTCTTTACCGGTAATCCCCCCTATATGATCGATATGCGCATGAGTAATCAGTATATCCGTAATGTCAGAAGACCGGATCCCTCTATCCTCCATGTTTTTCAGTAGCCATCCGCCAGTTTCCCCGAAAAGATGACCACTTCCGGCATCTACCAGTATTACCTGTTCCCCGTCCTTTATAACCATAACGTTGATAGCCCCCTCCAGCCGGTCTTCTTTCAGATATATCTGCTTCAATTCGCGTTTAACCAGGTCCGGATCGATCCCGGGGGCAAACACGGGCTGTGGATCAGGTAATGTAATATGACCATCGGAAAACAAAAAGATTTCCAGTTTTCCCAACACCAGTCGCACACACCCCTTTTTTTTAAAACTGTAATCTATTTTCTTGTTGTCCCCGAATGCCATTGCTCCCGGAATAGCGTAAACACCGCCGGCCAAGGCACTTAACCGCAACCATTTTCTTCTGTTCATTATAGTTGTTTTTAGATTAACGAGTTTCAAAATTATTTCAATAGTTGCCCACTCACAAGTATGTACTTTTTAGTATCTTACATACTTAAAAGAAACTAAAACTGATTATCAATATATTAACCGATATAAAAAAATGAAAAAAAATACCAACAGTGTCATTTGTCCGGTGGATTATGCCTTCCGGCGTATCGGGGGAAAATACAAAGGCAGGATCCTATGGTATCTGCACCAGCATCAGGTACTGCGGTACGGGGAACTTCGCAGGGCCATCCGGGATATAACCACTAAAATGCTAACCCAAACATTACGCGAACTGGAAGATGACGACCTGGTTCACCGCAAAGTATACCTCGAAGTACCTCCCAAAGTAGAATATTCTCTTACCGAAACAGGAAAGGAACTTATCCCGTTCATAGAGTACCTATCTCAATGGGGAGAAAAACAAATGACAAAAGAACAAATGGAGATGATAAACTGCCAGTGATATCTAAAAATCGGGCCATCTTTCTATGCCTCCTGAGAGATTCATTATAGAAAAAAGGAGGCCATACTACCAGATAAATACACATCCGACCGTTAGAAAATACGTTAAAACAGTTCTGCATTCACCAGTAAAATGGTTCTATTCCCTAAAAAGATGTTAAAATTCCCGGGCATATTTTTTCCTAAAACACACATATCTCCCTGTTAATCCCTTACTTTTGCCAGCTACTGTGCTTTTAATACGTTAACACTCATTTTTCTAAGCTAACTTTTTGTATTATTTTTGACTACTTAAATTGATTCTAAATAAAAATTGAAAACAACTATAGCACATCTGAAACGCGGCGAAAAGGGTATTATCAAAGATATTCCGATAGATATTATTCCGGTTAAATTATTTGAAATGGGATGCCTCCCCGGAAATGAGGTAGAACTGTTACAGGTTGCTCCTTTCAAGGATCCGTTGTACCTGAACATCAACGGTTCTTTTCTTTCCATAAGACGGGAAACCGCCCTGCTTATAGAAATAGAGAAAATAAATGAAACCCCGGAATTATGATATTGACAAACAAGCAGATAAAGGTAGCACTCATTGGGAACCCGAATACCGGAAAAACTTCGGTTTTTAACCAACTTACCGGGCTTAACCAAAAAGTAGGTAATTACCCGGGGATCACCGTAGAAAAGAAGGAAGGTATCTGCAAACTATCAAGAGGTGTAAAAGCTCATATACTGGACCTCCCCGGCACCTATAGTCTCAATGCCACTTCGCTGGATGAAAATGTCGTTATAGAACTGCTGCTCAATAAAAACGATAAAGATTATCCGGATGTAGCCGTGGTGATCACCGATGTGGAAAACCTGAAACGAAATCTTCTTCTGTTCACTCAGATCAAAGACCTGAAACTTCCTGCCATCCTAGTCATTAACATGGCCGACCGGATGGACAGAAAAGGGATTACCCTCGATATCGAATCCCTGGAAAAAAAACTGAATACCAGGATAGCTTTAGTGAGTTCCAGAAAAGGTACGGGCATTGATAGGATCAAAGAACTCATACTGGACTACCGCGGTCTTTCCACAGAACCTTGTGTCAACGCTTCGGTAATAGACCGCTCTTATTTTGAAAACCTGCAGAACGCTTTCCCCGATCACGAATTATACAAGTTGTGGCTGGTAATTACACAAGATGTTAATTTTGTAGAACTCAACCGTCACACGGTACCGGTGCCGGACACTTCTTCTTTTAATACCAAATCGCGTTCGGAACTTAAAAGATTACAACAAAAAGAAGCTATCCACCGCTACCAGTTCATAAACGGTACGCTTAAAGAAGGGTATAAAACGGATATCCATGCCGCCAAAGGTCTCCGGGCTACCCTGGACAGGGTTCTGACACACAAGGTATGGGGATATGCGATATTCTTTGCCATACTCCTTCTTATGTTCCAGGCTATCTTTAGCTGGAGCGCCTACCCTATGGACTTTATCGATGAGTCCTTTGCCTCACTCAGCGAATGGGCAAAGAGCGTCTTACCGGCAGGGGTATTTACAGATCTCATTGCAGAAGGACTCATTCCCGGTATTGGCGGGGTCGTTATTTTCATACCGCAGATAGCATTTCTTTTTCTTTTCATTGCCATACTGGAAGAATCCGGTTATATGAGCAGAGTTGTTTTTTTAATGGACAAGGGAATGCGCCGGTTCGGCCTGAGCGGTAAAAGTGTGGTGCCCTTGATCTCCGGGGCGGCCTGTGCCATTCCGGCGGTTATGGCTACGCGCAATATCGAAAACTGGAAAGAACGGCTTATTACCATACTGGTAACACCTTTTATGACCTGTTCTGCCAGGTTGCCCGTATACCTTATTATTATTGCTCTCGTAATTCCGGACCAACGTTTCATGGGACTCAATATCCAGGGACTTATGCTTATGGCGCTCTACTTTATCGGTTTTCTCGCCGCTGTCGGGTCTGCTTACATATTGCACAAATTACTGAAATCCAAAACCAAATCTTTCTTTGTGGTAGAAATGCCCAATTACAAGATCCCGTTATTTAAAAATGTAGCCATTACCGTAGTTGAAAAGACAAAGAGTTTTGTTTTCGGCGCCGGAAAGATTATCCTGGCAATATCCATTATTTTGTGGTTTCTGGCTTCCAACGGCCCTTCGGAACGATTTGATAATGCCGGACAAATTATTACGGAACGGCACCAGGGAGAAAATATTAGTGAAGATGAGCTTAACACCGAGATCGCTTCCTATCAACTGGAAAATTCGTATATTGGTATAGTGGGCAAAGCTATAGAACCGGCGATACAGCCACTGGGCTATGACTGGAAAATAGGTATTGCACTTGTAAGTTCTTTTGCGGCAAGGGAA
Source organism: Sinomicrobium halophytocola (assembly GCF_052983395.1). Classification (NCBI taxonomy): domain Bacteria; kingdom Pseudomonadati; phylum Bacteroidota; class Flavobacteriia; order Flavobacteriales; family Flavobacteriaceae; genus Sinomicrobium; species Sinomicrobium halophytocola. Next base: position 134,855 of record NZ_JBRKIT010000027.1, on the reverse strand, counting down.
GTATTCGTGGGTACGCTGGCCACAATATACAGCGTAGGCAGTGAAGAGGAAGATACGATCAAAAACCGTATGGCCAAAGAAACCAACCCGCAAACAGGAGGTAAACTATTTAACCTTGCTTCCGGGGTATCCTTACTGCTATTTTACGCCTTTGCCATGCAATGTATGAGCACCCTGGCTATAGTAAAAAGAGAGACCAACAGCTGGAAATGGCCCATGATGCAATTGGTATTCATGAGTGCTATTGCCTATGTTACGGCTTTGATAGCCTACCAGGTATTGAAATAATTTTTAGCTTAGTACATGACAAAATTCGATTTTAGCACTATTTATCGGAAAATCAGTTTTACCCTACCCCTAAAGGGAACCCGATTTTCCTCGATTTCTCCCTTTAGGCGCTGCATTGAGCCCAGTCGAAATGGCTGGGGGCAAAAATCGAGGAAAGTTCTGCGAAATTCAATTTTGTCATGTACTAAAAATTTTTAGCATCTAAAACAGCACAATAATGCCCGACATACAAACCATATTAGTTTATATCGCAGTCGCCATAGCCATAGGTTTCCTGGTACGCAAATTTTTGCTTCCGAAAAAGAAAAGTAAAAAAACCTGTGGCAGTGCCGATTGCGGGTGCCATTAAAACCCGGGAGTTACACCTCTTTAACCCAGGGCCACATCCAGAGCCATCATAATAATAAAACCTCCTATAAAGCCCAGGGTGGCGATATCCGTATATTTATCCTGCTGTGTTTCCGGGATAACTTCCTCCACTACTACATATATCATGGCTCCCGCAGCAAAAGAAAGTGCGTAAGGCAATGCCGGGGTAAAAAAGGAAACGGCAAGTGCTCCTATTACGCCTGCAATAGGTTCTACAACCGCAGAGAGCTGCCCGTACCAAAAGCTCTTTTTACGGCTCATTCCCTGCCGGCGCAGGGGCATCGCAACCGCTATGCCCTCGGGAAAGTTCTGTATCCCTATGCCGAGAGCCAAAATTACCGCTCCGGCTATTGAAGCTTCCGGTATTCCCGCTGCCACTCCTCCGAAAAGCACGCCTACGGCAAGCCCTTCCGGAATATTGTGTAAGGTAATGGCCAAAACCAGCAAGGTAGTCCGGTGCCAGCCTGTCTGTACGCCTTCTGCCTTGCTCTCCTTAAAATTGATATGCAAATGCGGAAGCAAGCGGTCCAGACCAAAAAGAAATGCCGCCCCAAGGGCAAAACCCACGGCCGAAGGAAGCACTTTGGCAAAACCTTCCCCCCCACTCATGGCAATGGCCGGCGCCAGCAGACTCCAGAAACTCGCTGCAACCATAACGCCGCCGGTAAAGCCCAACATGCCGTCCAGCACAATACGTTTCATTCCCTTAAACAAAAAAACCAGCGCTGCTCCGGCAGCCGTAAGCAACCAGGTAAACGTTGTAGCCAGTAAAGCCCCCATCACAGGGTCTATAGACTCAAAATAGGCAATCACCTTATCAAACATAATGTTATATTTTTTTTACGTAAAGATTATTTGCCGTCAGGGAAGATATATTAATTTTCGTGTTACCGATCCCTATCGATACCGAATTGTCAAAAGGTTCCTTGGAAAGTACAGTCAGTTCATCTCCCAGCGAAATCTCCAGTTTGTCGAGGTATTGTAAAAATTCTTTAGAGGAATTCTTAACCCCTACACAAACCCCTTTTTCACTAACTTTAAGAGTGGCCAGTAATACTTTGGGAGAAGGCTGTATGTTGCCGTGTTTATCCGGTATAGGATCTCCGTGCGGATCTACTGAAGGATAATCCAGGAAAACATCCAGCTCTTCGATTAGTTTATCCGATTTTATATGCTCCAGTTGTTCTGCAACCTCGTGCACCTCATCCCAGGAAAAATTTAGTTTTTCCACCAGAAAAACCTCCCAAAGACGATGTTTCCGGATAACATTTACCGCATAAAGCATTCCCTCTTCCGTAAGTTTCGCTCCCTGATAACGTTTGTATTTGACAAGTTTTTTTTCCGACAACCTCTTAATCATATCCGTTACGGAAGATGCTTTGGTGTCCATCACCTCGGCAATAGCATTGGTAGAAACCGCTTCTTTAGCATCTTTACCCAGGTGATATATGGCTTTCAGATAGTTCTCTTCGGACAGCGTCATAAAATTTTATTTGTGCAAAAATACATTTTTATTTTGAAAAATAAATTTTTAGATTTGCCTAAATTTTAATTTAAACAAGCAAAAAAAATAAAAATGCATATGCAATATAGTTGCATTAATGAAATCAAATATTACATTTGCATCTAAGTCGCATTTAAAATTAAGAATCGCTATGAAATTTCTTTACTTCCTATCTTTGTTATTGAGTATTAATATATCTTCGGCTACAGCTCATGGTGAGATCATTAAAGGTAAGGTGACTTACCAGGGGGCTCCCCTCAATTATGTCAGTGTCTTTCTGGACGGGACGGAAAAAGGTACCCAAACAGATGACGAAGGGAGATACGAACTTCGGGCTGTGCCTGGAAAATACACCATAGTGGTACAGACATTGGGCTATAAAACCATAAAAAAAGAGATCATTCTGAAAGAACACCAGGTACTTGCCCTGGACTTTGAATTACAGGAAGACGTACTCGGACTGGACCAGGTGGTGGTATCTGCTTCCAGGAACCAGCAAAACAGAAAAGAGGCGCCGGTAATTGTAAGTGTTACCAACGACAGGGTGCTACAGGCCACCCAAGCCATTTCCCTTTCCGAAGGACTTAACTTTCAGCCCGGACTCCGTATGGAAACCAATTGTCAGAACTGCGGGTATTCCCAGGTAAGGATCAATGGGCTCGGCGGGGCCTATTCACAGATACTCATAAACAGCAAGCCCGTTTTCAGTGCGCTTAACGGGGTTTACGGACTGGATCAGATACCAGCCAATATCATAGACCGCATCGAGGTGGTCCGCGGCGGTGGCTCTGCCCTCTATGGTTCCAATGCCATTGCCGGCACAATAAACATCATTACCAAAGAACCTATGGAAAACAGTTTTCAGATAGGTAGTAATCTTGCCTTCATTGAAGGCAAAACCCCGGACAGGGCAATCACCCTCAATGGTACGGTCCTGTCGGAAAACTATAAATCCGGGATAACCCTCTACGGCCTTTACAGGGACAGGGACCCACACGATGTGGACGGTGACGGTTTTACCGAAATCACCACCATGCAAAACCACACCTTTGGTTTTAACAGTTTTTACAAAACTTCGGAACGCAGTAAACTCTCACTCGATTTCTATACGATCAACGAATTCCGGAGAGGTGGTAATAACCTGTCCCTGCAACCATTCGAATCGGATATCACCGAACAGATAGCATCGGATGTGGTAAGTGGCGGGCTCACTTACGAAGCCTATAGCGCCGATCTCAAAGACAAGTTCTCTGCTTACGCCACTACCCAGCAATCAAAGAACAAGAATTTTTACGGCGGAAAGGGAGATACCATGGAAGAAAGCATAAAAGGCTATGGGCATTCCAAAGACGTTACCTGGGTCTTCGGTTCCCAGTACAGCAGGCATATGGATGCCTTTCTCGGTAGTGAAGGTACATTTACAGGGGGTTTTGAATATAAATATGACCAGACCGAAGATGCCAAACCCGGGCTCAATGCCTTTATCGAACAAACAGTGAGAATATACGGCTTCTACGCCCAGCAGGAATGGCAGATAAATCCGAAATTAAAACTCCTGGGGGGCCTACGGGCGGACTTCCACAACCTTACGGAAGAAACGGTGCACCTGAACCCCCGGGCCAATATATTGTACAGCCCGAGCAATAATTTACAGCTAAGGGCAAGTTATGCCAGAGGATTCCGGGCACAGCAATACTTTACGGAAGATCTGCATTCCACCCTCGCGGCAGGAGAAGTTTCTTTTGTTCGTTTCGCGCCCGACCTGAAACCGGAAACTTCACACAGCTTTCTTATTTCGGCGGACTGGAGCAAGTCTACCCTGAACAGCGACATCGGGTTGACGCTCGAAGGTTTTTTTACCCGTCTCAATGATCCCTTCGTCGTGGAACAAGCTACACCAGACGAACTGGATCAACTGGATATCGATGTAACCGACGGCCAGTTTATCTATATCAAAAAGAACAGTCCCGGCGCCGATATATACGGCCTCAATCTGGAGGCCAAATACGCCCCGAACGAAAAATGGATCATGCAACTCGGAGGTACCCTGCAATACTCGGCATATGATGAGCCCATAAACTGGTCCGAAGACGAAAATGCCATTACGGACAAAGCGGACCGGTTTTTTAAATCCCCGAACCTGTACGGTAATTTCGTTATCACCTATGCCCCGTTAAAAAAGTGGCAGAACAACTTTTCGGGGGTGTATACAGGTTCTATGTACGTACCACATATTGCAGGATATGTAGAAAATGACAGGCTGCAAAAAACCCCGGATTTTTTCGAACTCAACTTCAAAACTGGATACACCTTCGACCTGGACAATAATTTCCAGCTTCAACTCAGTGGTGGTATACAAAATCTCTTTAACAGTTATCAGGACGATTTTGACCGCGGACCGGATCGTGACGCGAATTATATTTACGGGCCATCCAGGCCCCGGACATTTTTTGTCTCGGTTAAGATAGGTACGGGTTTATTACCATAACAGCAGATCTTATTTCCGGAAATAAATTATACATACAGCCCGGGAGAACATATTAAATTATATTCAAAAGCCTTTTCAAATGTAATAAGCATGTTTCTCCCCGGGCTTTCTGAAATACAGATTTCATTACTTACAAAAATGCCTTATATTGTATCGTTTTACTAAGTATCTGTTAATTCAATTCACATCATGTTTAAAAATCCATTTTCGTTCGAAGGCCGGATCCGCCGTACAGAATACGGATTAAGTTATATTATTTATGGGGTCAGCGTCTTTGTAATTAATATCATAACAGCTATCATTGCAGGTAATTCGGAACCCGGTCTTGTCGGAATCATATCCCTTATACTGTTTTCTCCCATGATATATTTTATGCTTGCACAATCTGCCAAGCGATGTCATGACCGGGGATATAGCGGATGGTACCAGCTCATTCCCTTTTTCAATATCTATTTACTGTTTGCCGAAAGCAAATACGGGCCCAATCAATACGGTCCGAACCCGAAAGGCGAAGGTAATAATGACGAATTGGAAGAAATCGGGAAGACGGATATTGCCTAGTCAATGATTTTTTCTCCGGACATTCTTATCTTTAGTTTTCATAAACTACAACACCTGAAATATGCCTCAAACCGATATAGCTCTAAGCCGCCTGGAAAACCAGCACATTGCCGGGAAAAGATTTAAAACGGCAAAAGATGTGGTTAAATGGATGGGCGCTATGCAGGCCCAGGATCCGCAAATGATAAAATGGGCAGTGGGTATTCGCCTGCCGGGCACTACAGAAAATATTATTGAAGAAGCCATAAACCGGGGCGATCTCATACGCACACATCTGCTCCGCCCAACCTGGCACCTGGTAGCGGCAGAAGACCTGCGCTGGATATTAAAGCTCACTGCTCCTAATATCCGGACCTCTATGAGATCGAGAAACAAACAACTCGGACTTACGGAAGCTATTTTTCATAAAAGCAACCATGTATTGCAAAAAACACTCGAAACGGGAAAACACCTTTCCCGTCGGGAATTGGTTGCCGAATTACAAAATGCCGGTTTGCCCACAGACGACAACCGCTCTTCTCACTTGCTATTACATGCAGAACTGGAAGGCATTTTGTGCAGCGGCGGAATAAAGGACAAACAAATGACCTATGCCTTGCTGGACGAACGGGTCCCGGCATATGACGTACCGGACCGGGACGAATCTCTGGCCAAACTGGCCGAAATATATTTTACGAGCCATTGTCCCGCTACGGTACAGGATTTCATATGGTGGTCAGGTCTTTCGATTACCGACGCCAGGAAAGCAACAGAAATGATAAAATCCGGATTTTCGGCAGAAAAAATCGGAGACACGGAATATCTCTTTCCAATTGCGTTTTCCGGAAAAACAACCCATATGCACTCTATTCACGTTTTACCGGCATTTGATGAATTTCTTATCAGCTATAAAGACAGGAGCGCTTCCCTTCCGCCGAAACACCAGCACAAGGCGGTTTCCAACAACGGTATTTTCTGGCCGGTAATTACCCATAGAGGAAATGTTATAGGCACCTGGAAAAGAACTATAAAAAAAGATAAAGTAAAGATAGAACTAAATTACCTGATAAATCCCGGCAAGGAGATCAAAGTTAAAACAGAACAGGCATTTACTCAATATGCGGAATTCCTAGGTAAAGATATAGAATATTGAAACCCTTCCGGGCAGGTAAAACATCCGTCTATCTCAAGTCCCATACCTGAACACCATATTCTACACCTCGCGGCTCATGAGTTTTTTTCCGAACTCCAACAGTACTTGCTTTTTATCCTCTGTAATAGACAACGAAGCGATACTCTCAAAGGCTTTTTCCGTATATTGGCGGATCTCCTCACGGATAAGCCCGGTGGCTCCACTGGAAACAAATAGGTCTTTTACGGTTTTTACTTTTTCTTCCGTATCGGCAGGAGTAATATCATATAGGTTTCGCAACAAAACGGCATCTTCTTCATCCAGGTTTTCCAGGGCTTTCAGGTAGAGGAAGGTCTTTTTATTTTCCATAATGTCTCCCCCTATTTGTTTTCCGAAAGTTTCCGGGTCACCAAAAGCATCCAGATAATCATCCTGTAACTGAAAAGCCGTCCCCAGATGAAGGCCGAAATCATAGATAGCTTTCGCCTCCCTATCTTCCGCTCCCGCAATTAAAGCTCCCATTTTCATGGCCGCAGCCACCAGTACTGCTGTTTTATAACGAATCATCCGCAGGTATTCCGGGAGGGTAACGTCATTGCGCGTTTCAAAATCCACATCGTACTGTTGTCCTTCGCATACTTCTGCAGCGGTTTTGCTAAAAAGACGAATCAGTCTAGCCTGTAATACGGGTTCATACTCCTCAAAAAGAGTGTAACTCATCACCAGCATAACATCGCCCGATAATATTCCCGTATTTAAATCCCATTTTTCGTGTACGGAAGGCATCCCCCTGCGCAAGGGAGCATCATCCATAATATCGTCATGAACCAGGGTAAAATTGTGAAATACCTCTATAGCAAGGGCCGCATTCATGGCTTTCTTATAGTCTCCCCCGAAAATATCAGTTGCGAGCAGGGCTAATACCGGACGCAGACGTTTGCCGCCCACCTGCAGGATATAATGTATCGGCGCATACAGGCCTTCAGGCTCCTTCTTAAAAGGATACGTCTTTAAATATTCAAGAAATTCTTCCTGATACTGGGATATGGTATGCATAAATACAATTTTGGGCTAAAATACATTACCGCCCACAAAGAACAAAGCAATTTATAACTATTACCCCGGGTCATCTGTATTCTTCGAAAAAATTTTCTCTCATGACATAGGGCTGTCACCCGGAGGTACTTTCTTTGTCAAAACAAGAAGGGTAAAGCTTTTTAAATTAATGTAAACTTTGGAAACTTTTATTGTTTTTAAAGTTTCTTTAGCTATATTTGCCTTTAATTATGAAGGATAAAATCATTGAAAAGGCAACAGAAATGTTCTTAAACATTGGTTTTAAGAGCGTTACAATGGATGACATTTCTAACGAAATGGGAATTTCCAAGAAAACCGTGTATCAATTCTTTAAGAACAAATCTGATCTTGTGGAGCATTGCTGCAATCATATTCTCAACATCATATCAAAAGATATTGAAGAGGTAGAAAGCTGGAATTTAAACCCGATCGAAGAGATGTACGAAGCGCGAAAAATTATTTTGAGACGATTAAAGAACGAAAAGACATCACCGGTTTATCAGCTGGAAAAGTATTATCCGAAAATATACCTGTCCCTCAGAAAAGAAAGATTTGACATGATGGATGGTTGCCTGGTCAATAACCTGAAAAAAGGCATGGAACAAGGGTATTACAGGCAAGGTCTGGATGTGAAAGTGATTTCCCGGATTTATCACAACGCAGTAACCGGCCTTAAAGAAAAAGACCTGTTCGATTCGCAAGCCTACCCTGTTCCTTATCTGATGAATATTTTCCTGGAATACCATATCCGGGCCATTGCCACCTCAAAAGGGGTGGATACCCTGAATGGGATACTGGTAAAAGACCGGAATAAAAGTTCCATGGCGCCTCCATCTTCTCTAAACATTGAAGAAAATGGCCGTTAACCATATTTTCAAACATTAAAAAAGATAGCATTTCTTATGAAAAACATCCTCCCCCTGCTAGCCCTTCTGCTTTCGGTCAGTGTTATGGCACAGGAGAAACTCAGTTTTTCCCTGGATGAAGCAATAGCATTTGCCCTGGAAAACAACAGGACCGCCATGAATGCGGAAAACGATATAGAAATAGCCAAAAAGCAAAAGTGGGAAGCTACAGCTACGGGTCTTCCGCAAATAAGCATTACCGCAGATTACCAGAATAACCTGAAACAACAGGTGTCTCTTATCCCCGCAGAGATTTTTGGTGGTGAACCCGGAACATTCGAAGAAGTGATCTTCGGTACCAAGCACAATGTAAACACCCTGGCCACTCTGAGACAAAAAATATTCGACGGGTCTTATATCGTCGGGTTACAATCGGCCAAAGTATACCTGGAAATATCTAAAAACGCCAAGAAGAAAACAGATCTGGAAGTAAAAAAATCTGTTATCAATGCCTATGGCAATGTTCTTCTTACCGAAGAAAACATCCGTATCCTGGAAAGGAACAAAGAAGTCCTCGAAAAAAATGTTTACGAAACACAGAAGACTTACGAAAACGGTCTTGAAGAAGAAGAAAGTGTAGAGCAATTACAAATAACACTTGCGGGTGTGGAAAGTGATCTTCAGAACAGCGTCCGGCTGCGGGAAATTGCCTATAAAATGCTGAATATTACTTTGGGTGCTCCTATTGAAACGGACGTGACCCTTACGGATGACCTGGACAACCTGACCATTCAGAATACGGTTCCCGGGTTGGTGGAAGCGCAATTTAATATTGAAAATAATATCGACTATAAAATTGCGGATAACAATACAAAATCCCAGGAACTCCTGTTGAAAAATGAGAAGAGTAAAGGCCTGCCAACCCTTGAAGGTTATATAAACGGCGGATATCTCGGGTTTGGGAACAGTTTTGATTTTTTTAAGCGGGAACAGGAATGGTTTGGCAACTCTATGATGGGCCTTACTCTTAGCATCCCCGTATTCAGTTCTTTGGGAAGAAGCGCGGCTACGCAACGAATGAAGGTAGAACTCGAGAAAGCCAAGAATGACCTTAAGGAAACCGAGCAACAACTCCAACTGGAAATACAACAGGCAAAAAGCGATTACCAGTTTTCTCTTGAACAATACCAGACAAAGAAAAGAAACCTGGAGCTGGCCGAGCGTATAGAGCAAAAGAACCAGGTCAAATTTTCAGAAGGTATGGCATCGAGTTTTGACCTTAGGCAGGCACAAACCCAGCTGTACACTGCCCAACAGGATTACCTGCAATCCATGATAGATATCATTAACACCAAAACCGAACTGGAATTGGTATTGCACAATGCCAACGAATAAAAAGACAAACAGACACACCACAAAAAGTAATTATAAAGTGTCCATTAAAAAAATTTCAAGTCAATCGAAAAGATTATTCTTAATGAACATTCCTCCCGATCCCGATAGTTATCGGGACCATCGGGATGACCTAAGAAAAACAAATAAAAAATTAAACAGATGAAAGGATCATATATAGCAGTTCTAGGTATCGCTTTTCTTACTTCCTGCGGAGGTGGAGACGGGAAAAAATCGGTAGAGAGCATAATAGAAAACGGCTCCTTGGGCGAAATGAAAACCAAAAGAAGTGAATTGGTACAACAAAGAGACGAACTCTCCGGCCAGTTGACCAGACTGGACAATGCCATTTCGGAACTCGACACATTGCATAAGCTGGCACTTGTTTCTACCACAACGGTCAAAGACACCCTCTTTCATCATTATATAGAATTACAGGGAAGTGTCAACACCAAGCAGAACATTGTCATCAATGCGGAATACAGCGGTATACTTACCGAAGTGTATGTTCGTGAAGGACAGGACGTCAAAAAAGGACAATTACTGGCCAAAATAGATGACGGCGGCCTTTCCCAGCAACTGGCCCAGGCAGAAGTACAGGCCAACCTGGCCAGGACCACATACGAGCGTCAAAAACGTCTGTGGGACCAGAACATCGGTTCCGAAATACAGTTCCTCGATGCCCAGACCTCCTATAAAGCCCAGGAGAAGGCCATTGCACAACTAAAAGATCAGGTCGCAAAAACCAGGGTTATCGCTCCCTTTTCCGGTACTATTGATGACATCATTACCGATCAGGGTTCAGTAGTGGCTGCCGGGGCCCAACTTATGCGTATCGTTAGCCTGAATAACATGTATATAGAGGCTGAAGTACCGGAAAAATACCTGCCCAATATCTCCAAGGGAACCGATGTAAATATCCTTTTCCCCGTACTGAACAAAACCGTAGAATCCAAAGTGAGACAGGCCGGAAATTATATCAACCCAAATAACCGCTCTTTTAGAATTGAAGTGGGTGTCGCCAATACCGACGGAGATATAAAACCAAACCTGACAGCTAAACTAAAGGTTTATGATTACTTGAATGAAAAAGCCATACTGGTACCTCAAAGTGTCGTTTCCGAAAATGCCAACGGAGATCAATATGTTTATGTAGCGGAGAAAAACGGAAAAGAAGCCGAAGGGGTTGCCAAAAGGGTTATAATAAAAACCGGCAAGACCCAGGGCGACATTATAGAAGTGCTGGAAGGACTTTCCGCAGGAGACCACATCATCAACGAAGGGGCCAGAAGTGTGGAAGAAGGACAAGTAGTGAAGATTATTGAAGAGCATTGACATTTGTCCGGAAGTCCTGCCATTTCACATGGACCACATGACGTAATGATGGGATTGGGGATTTGATTTTAAACATATAATATCCAAAAAGTAATCTTACCTGTACAACAGGTATAAACTCCCAGACCAATGGATGACAAAAAGACAAACAAAGAATTTGCCATGTCCTCATGGGCGATCAACAACAGGACAATCATATATGTTATTATCGCCATTTTCTTTTTCGTGGGGCTATCGGCATATTATAATATGCCAAGGGAAAGTTTTCCCGAGGTAAAGGAAACCAAAATATACATCAGCTCGCTATATCCCGGTAATACGGCAGAAGATATAGAGAAACTCATCACGGACCCGCTTGAAAAAGAATTGCGAAACGTGAGCAACGTTGTGGAGATCACTTCCACTTCACAGGAAGACTATTCCATGATCATCGTAGAGTTTGATGAAGATATAGAAGTGGATGTCGCCAAACAAAAGGTAAAGGATAAAGTAGATTCGGAGAAGGCCGATGAGGACTGGCCGACGTTTAACGGGGCCAAGGTAGAACCTAACGTTTTTGACCTCAACTTCTCAGAGGAAGTCCCCATATTAAATGTAAACATTAAGGGAGACTACCCGGTAGAAAAGCTGAAAGACTTTGCAGAATATCTTCAGGATGAAATAGAAACACTCCAGGAGATCAAGCAAGCGGACATCCGGGGAGCGCAAGACAAAGAAGTGGAAGTCGCCGTAGACATCTATAAAATGACCGCGGCCAAAGTGAGCTTTGACGATGTTATAAGTGCTATCAACAACGGGAATGCCACTATTTCCGGGGGGAACCTCATCTCCAGCGGACAACGCAGGACCATACGGGTACTCGGCGAAATCGAAGACCCTAAAGAATTGCTGAATTTTGTGGTAAAATCGGAAGACGGCGCTGTTTACCTCAAAGATATAGCTGAAGTTTCTTTTAAAGAAGAGGACAAGACCACCTACGCAAGAGAGTTCGGTGAAAACGTGGTAATGCTGGACGTTAAAAAAAGGGCAGGTAAAAACCTGATCGACGCCACAGACGGGTTATACAAGATCGTGGAGGATACACAGCAGAATTATCTCCCTAAAGATGTAAAACTGTCCATTACAAACGATCAGTCCACACAGACCCTCAACCAAGTAGACGACCTGGTTAACAACATCATCTTCGGGGTGATCCTCGTTGTAGGGGTTTTGATGTTCTTCTTAGGTTTCAGGAATGCTCTTTTTGTAGGATTTGCCATTCCCATGTCTATGCTCATTTCTTTTATGGTAGCACAAATCCTGGGCTTTACCATGAACACCATGGTGCTCTTTGCCCTGGTTATGGGACTGGGAATGCTTGTGGATAACGGAATTGTACTGGTGGAAAATGTCTACCGGCTTATGGAGGAGGAAGGTATGAACCGTATAGAAGCTGCGAAAAAAGGTATCGGTGAAATAGCCCTTCCTATTATAGTGTCTACAGCCACCACGGTTGCCGCATTTATTCCGTTAGGTATGTGGCCCGGTGTTATGGGAGAATTTATGAAGTACTTTCCGATGACATTATCTATTGTACTGGGTTCCTCTCTTTTTGTGGCTATCTTTATGAACTCCATGCTGGTATCCAACTTTATGGAAATCACAAACCGTGTACTTACCAGAAAAGAGCTTATTCGTCTCTCTATTATACTGGGGGTTCTGGGAATACCGATGATGTTTATAGGTGGTGCTGCAAGAGGAATCGGAACTTTGATGGTTGTAACGGCTATTATGTTCTGGACGTATAAATATCTTATCAAAGGACTGGCCAATCGTTTTCAACGCACCTTCCTCGTCTGGCTGGAAAATAAGTACAAATCCTTCTTGTCCTTTTCTCTCAAAGGCAGGTGGCCATATATTTTTGTAGGTGGCACCATTCTTTTACTGTTCCTTTCCTTTGTATTGGTAGGGATAGCTAGTCCTAAAGTGGAGTTTTTCCCGGACAATAAGCCCAACCAGATCATAGTTTACATAGAATATCCGCAGGGAACGGATATAGAAAAGACCAATACTGTTACCAAAAAAATAGAACAGGATGTGTACGGCGTCTTAAACAATCCGAAGTTTATGGATGACGGATATAACTACATGGTAGAATCTGCCGTATCACAGGTAGGTGAAGGTGCGGGAAACCCGGAAACGGATGGGGGTTCTTCTGCCGAGATGCCACACAAAGGAAAGATTACCGTAACACTGAGGGAGTTTAAGTATCGGAGAGGACAAGACAGCGAAGAACTGCGAAAAGAAGTCCAGGAAGAATTGGCCGGAAGATACCCGGGGGTTATTATTTCTGTTGAAAAAGATGCTGTCGGGCCCCCGGCCGGATACCCTATTAACATAGAAATAAAAGGAGAAGACTATGACGAGCTGGTTCAAACCGCCGAACATATGCGCGATTTTATCAACGATATAAATATCAGCGGTATTGAAGAACTGAAAATAGATGTAAACCGTAACAAACCGGTAATGGAAGTTACGGTAGACAGGGAAAAGGCAGGAGAACTCGGAGTATCTGCCGGACAGGTTGGCACACAGATCCGGAGGGCATTATTCGGTGAAAAGGCCGGGGTATACAAGAATGCCGGAGAAGATTATGACATCAATATAAGGTTCAATGAAGAAAACCGGTACAACACCAGTGCTTTGTTTAACCAAAAGGTCACCTTCAGGGATGCGGCTTCGGGTCAATTAAAGGAAATTCCGATAGCTGCGGTAGTAACCCGAAGGAATACGGCTTCTTTTAGTGCCATCAAACACCGGAACCTAAAACGTCTGGTTACGGTCTACTCTGCCATACTCCCAGGTTACAATGGCAATGAAATTGTTACCCAGCTAAAATCGGAGTTGAAAAACTTCAATATAGAAAATAAAAACACCACCTATGCTTTTACCGGGGAAATGGAAGAGCAGGAAGAAAATATGACATTCCTTATGGGAGCGCTTGCTTCCGGGCTCGGGCTTATTATGTTGTTACTGATCTTCCAGTTTAGCTCCATATCCAAACCCACAATTATTATGCTGGCTATTTTCCTCAGTTTTATCGGGGTACTTCTGGGACTTATAATATTTAACATGACCTTTGTGATCATTATGACGATGATGGGTATTATTTCCCTTGCCGGTATTGTGGTGAACAACGGGGTGGTATTGCTGGATTATACACAGTTACTCATTGACAGGAAAAAAGAAGACCTGCAAATGGAAGAAGACAGTATGTTGTCTAAGGACGACCTGGTAGAAGCCATTGTTGTAGGCGGAAAATCCCGTTTGAGACCGGTTATACTAACGGCCATTACCACGGTATTGGGGCTTATTCCCCTGGCCATAGGACTCAATATCGACTTCTTCTCCCTGTTTTCGAACTGGGATCCGAAGATATACATTGGCGGGGACAATGTTATTTTTTGGGGACCTCTGGCATGGACCGTGATCTTCGGACTTACATTTGCTACCTTCCTCACGCTTGTTATTGTTCCTGTAACTTTCTATCTCGTAACTTTGCTCAAAATGTGGTTGCGCAACAGAGGAAACAAATCTGGCGGTAACGAAGAAGGAAGTGATAATGGAAATAACAATACAATAACTGATACGGACCCGGCACTATCGTAGTCACATCTTATCGTATCACCAGAAAGCAGAAGGAGGTTGTTCAAAAGACAACCTCCTTCTGCTTTTGCATGATATCTTTTTTAGTATCCGGAGGGCAAAAGTTGCAGCGTTTTTTACTTGGTAATTCTAAGTCGGTTCAATACAATGATCCTATCTCACACTGAAAAATAACTGGTTTCTGCATTGCTATCAATATTATCTATCCTTCTTACTTAATCCGCAACCCCTGGGTCTGGTTCATTTTTATCTTAACCCGGTAACAAGCCAAGCCCGCCAAAAAAAAGACCGCCTGAAAGCTTTTCAGGCGGTCTTTTTACTTTTCTGTATGATTTTTATCTGTTCAATACCACTGGCCTTGCGTCACCCCATTTCGTAACGCTTACTATTTGACTGTTTTCAAAATTCACTTCATTCAGGTTATCTGGGGTCCAGAAGAACCATTTCCCTACCTTTTTTCCGTTTTCATAAGTCCCGGAAGCGATCTTTTTCCCCTCCGTGTTATAGGCTTTCCAGTCGCCGTGTGGTTTACCATCCTTATAAAATCCTGCCTGGGCTATCTCCCCGTTATCGTGGAAAAATGTAGCTTTCACAAGATCTCCCTCTTTCTCCAGTATGGGTTTTACAGTCGGCTCCTGGGCAAACAGAAACCCGGATAATAAAAAGGCTGCTATTAATGTTATATTTTTCATGTCTATGTTTTTTTAAATGGATTTACTTTTTCTCTTCGCTCTATAACAAAGATAACTAAAATTTTACATTAAAAAAACATTTACATAACATTAAATTAACATTAAAACAGATAATCGCTTTATTTCAGCATTTTACAATTACTCATTCTCCGTTAACGGAACCGGTAATTGATTAAAAATCCTATCGCCTTCTCTATCTACAGATAAAGTATTGGACAGTCCTAATCGTTTCAGGTCAAACATTCTGTGGTTTTCACACCAAAGGGAATACCTTCTTTGCTTTAGCATTTCTTCTGTTAAAGCCTCCTCCGTTAATGCCCCGGAATAGTCGGGTAAATTTGCCGAATTGCGTATAATATTCAATGCTGTTTCGGCCTCACTGTAATTCTCCAGGCCAATGTTCACTTCTGCATAAACCAGGATAAGTTCTTCATTCCGGATAATGTCTATGGGTGATATATTGGTTTCGTATAATTCTGTCTGGTGTGTTCCGTTCAGCCCGTCTTGTGAAGTGGGATTCTCTCTTTCACTTGTTTTACTACTTACCCTGGAATCTCCCGGCTCAGCATCTTCCATCCAGCTATTGTGCACTATAATCTGATCGCCGTTCTGATCGGTTATTTTAAACAGGTCATTAGTAGCGTCTCCACTACTTAAACTGTATACATGCTTAGGCCCCACATCCAGGTTTCCGCCAAGATCGAAATAGGAATCATTCAACGAAACCATAGCTGCGTTAAAATCACCGGCATAAAGGGCTGCTATCGCCGCTACTGCACGATTGAACTCTGCAAAAGTGTCCGGGGTATCAAATCCTTCAAAACCTGCACTTAATCCGAAAGCAAAGCTACTTCCGGCATTATTGATGTCGGCAAGGCCTTCTTCCAGCATATTCCTGACTTCTGCCAGTGCGCTATCAAAATCCAGTACAGGTCCCGGATTATCAGGATCGCTTACATCTATTCTTGCCACACCATATGATTTCAAGATTTCCAGGAGCTCATAAGCAATCATTGTTTTAGCAAAGCCTATGTAGCCCTGTCGCTCTGCCTCGGTTACGGTTTCCGTATTATTTACAGATTCCACCAGTATATTGGCATTTTTTATTGCCCTGTACCTGGCGGACCACGGAGCGGTCGTATAGAAAGAGTTATTATCCAGGTTAGCACCATTCTTCCCTAGGAGGTCTCCGGTATTCCTGGGATCCGCATTAAACAAATACAGTTCCCGTGCCATGGTTCCGGAACCTGTAGTCTGAATCGGCAGGGAATTTCTTAAACCTGCTTCTACTCCTACCACTAAAATATTTAGCTGCCGGATAGTAGCATCTCTTAAAAATTCATCCACTATAGGATTATTCGGGTCCGTCTGTTCTTCAAAAGAACATGAGCCGGTAAATAACGCCAGGACCAGTATTGCGGCCAGGAGGTTTTTATTTGTTATGTTTTTTATCGGTATCATTTCTTTCTATATTAAAAATTCACATTAAGATGAAAATAAAATTGTTTAGAGCTCGGAAAAGGAGCCACTTCCAAACCACTGGACAGGCCGGCGCCACCGTTCACAGAGGTTTCCGGGTCATAGCTACTGTAATCTGTAACGGTAAATAAATTCCTGGCGGAAACCCCTAATTTTATGCTGCTTATCGCTTTATCCAGCAGGGATAATTTTTCTCCGGGAATGGTATAATACAGTGCTATTTCGCGCAGACGTAGATAACCTGCAGGTTCTATAAACCGGGGTGCTATGGCCCCCATACTTATTCTTTCCTGCCCCGAAGGCGAATCCAAATCCGGAGTAACTCTTCCCAGGTCCGAAAGATATTTGGAAAGGTTTAGGTTTTCCCCTCCTTGTTTCCAATGCAGGAGAAAGGAAAAATTCCATTGTTTATATGCTAACTGATTGGTAAACGACATCTGGAAATCCGGTTCCACATTTCCTACCTGTGTCGGAGCTCCGTCTACATTACCTACCAACTGGGTTACCGGCTTTCCTTCTTCTATATAAAAGGATCCCAGCCCCAGGCCAAAACCGGCGCCGGACAATGGAAATGCGGGAACTCCCAGCCGGGTAACTTCCGAACGGTTTAACCAAAACTGAACTCCTGTGTCCCAGCTAAAATCCGTAGTTCGGAAAATATCCGACCGCAAAGCCACTTCTACTCCCTGGTTTACCAAATCGGCCAAATTGGTAGTTTCCGTACTGAATCCGGAGGAGGTTGGCAAAGCCCTGGTCAGCAACAAATCCCGGACCTTCCTGTTATAGTAAGTTACTTCAATATTTACTTTGTTTGCTATTTGGGTATCGAAACCAACTTCAAACTCTGCTGACGTTTCAGGCTTAATGTTCGGGTCTCCTTTTAAGGGTGCTATGGTAAGCCCCCCGTTTCCTCCTATGGATATCGGGTTAAGACTGATAAATGTAGACCCGAAAGCGGCTGAAGACCCGGTTTCTCCGTAAGCTGCCCTGAGCTTTAACTGGCTAAACAGTGCGGAAGAGCTCCAGAAATCAAAATTATGAAGGTTGACCGCCATGGAGGCTTTGGGAAAACCATAAAACTTGTTGACATCTCCGTTAAGTGTCGATTTATCCAATCTATATCCGAATGTTGCGATAAACATGTCTTTGTAATTTCCTTCTGTCTGAAAGAAGTAACCGAATTCTTTTACTGTGGATTTGGTTTGGGTTATGGCCTGGGCTGTTCCGTGTGTCAACACGGTTTGGCCGGGTGTCAACTGCGTTGCCTGGTTATATACTATATCTGCTTGCTGTTCCAGGTAGGTGATCCCTGCCTGGGTGGTGATCCCCAGGTCTCCGTTCATGGCATCGTGATTCCAGACAGCTACTCCCTGAAAATTGTAATTGGTAAAATTATTTTTCCCCACTCCTATAAATCCGTTTTGGCCACCTCGTTGTGCCTGGTGTGTTTCCGGAACATATACGTTAGTTTCATTAGCCAGAAAATCAACTCCACCATTCAAAATCATCCGTACTCTATCCGCATTTCCATTATACAGATTTGTCGTAACCTTCAAAGCCTGAATAAACCTGTTGTTTTTATCTTCATTGGACGCTTTGTCTCTGACAAATACCGGGTTTCCGGCAGCATTAGGGTTATCGGGATAGTTCCCTTCTTCGTCCGGAAAAAGATTTATCCAGGGGCGGGTAAAAGACATATTATAGCCGTAGCTCAATCCGCCGTCATTCTCGTTCCCGGTAAAACTACGGCTGGAACTACTCCTTATATAGTTGGAGGAGGATGAAATACTGAATATTTTTGAAATCTGGTGATCGATATTCGTTCTCAGGGAAAATCTTTCGAAC
Source organism: Sinomicrobium halophytocola (assembly GCF_052983395.1). Classification (NCBI taxonomy): domain Bacteria; kingdom Pseudomonadati; phylum Bacteroidota; class Flavobacteriia; order Flavobacteriales; family Flavobacteriaceae; genus Sinomicrobium; species Sinomicrobium halophytocola. Next base: position 116,224 of record NZ_JBRKIT010000027.1, on the reverse strand, counting down.
CCGGTTCGTTTAATAATCCCGTCTTCATCCCTGTATGATGTTCCTATGTAGAAATTTGTTTTTTCATTTCCTCCGCTGGCGCTAAGCCTGGTATCACTGATCAATCCCTGTTCTCCGTAAATTACATCTTCATAATCAAAAAGGCCTGTTGTAGCTATTGCATTTTCATATAATGACCTTTCCGATGCTCCGAAAACTTCTTCTACCTTCTGTGCTGTCCAGTTGCGCATGCCAAGTTTTTTGATGATAGTATTGAAACCCGTATCCTGGCTGAGCTGGATCTTTGTTTTACCGGATTTTCCTCTCTTGGTTGTTATAATAACCACCCCGGCATTGGCACGGGTTCCGTAAATCGCCGCGGCGGAAGCTCCTTTTAACACTTCTATATTTTCTATATCGTTAGGGTCGAGATCGGCTATTCTGTTTGATGAGTTCTCTTCGTTACCCTGGTTAGCCCCTGAGGCGAAACGCAAACCGGAAGGTATTTCGGCATTGTTGATATAAACTCCATCTACGATATAAAGAGGCTGGTTATTCCCGATAATGGATGAAATACCCCGTAACCTGAGTGCAATTCCTCCCCCGGGGGCACCGGAAGAAGAGGTTATGTTAACCCCGGTAAGTTTTCCGTATAAAGCACCATCGAGAGTGGTCTGCGCCGTAGTCCCGACAAGTTCTTCGGAAGACACGGTAGAGACGGCATTGGCAAGGTTACTTCGCTTTATGGAAGTTCCGAGTCCTGTAACCACTACTTCTTCCAGTCCCATAACATCTTCTTCCATCTCCACATGTATCTCGGTAGATCCGGTAACTTCCTGTTCCCTGGCCTTATACCCCAAACTGGAAAAAACAAGTGTGGCCGGAAAGGCATTAACACTTATTTGAAAATTCCCGTCAAAATCGGTCACCGTTCCGGTAGTTGTTCCTTTAACAACGACATTTACCCCGGGCAGTGGTAGTCCCGAACCGGTCTCCCTGACCGTTCCGCTTATTTCGCCCTGTGCCATGACTCCTATTGGGGTAAGAACCATGGTCCACAAGAAAAATAGTTTCCATAATGTTGGTTTCATAATGTTGTTTTTTAAATTACACAACAACAAATTAATAAAAAATTAACATTAAATATAACAACTATTAAATATTATAGTTAACAATATTAAATAAACGTATTCAAGACACATTTGTATTACGTATAAAAATCAATGCATCCGGCCTTTCCGTAAGCAGATATCTTCTTACATTTGCAATCCGGTTTCCGGATAAGAGAAAAAAGACGGGAAAGTTGATTATTCCATGCATGTCAGCTACCTCCTCCGGAACGGGATGAAGAGACACTAATTAACTCATAGACAATGTACAGAAGTCATACTTGCGGAGAACTGCGGAATTCTCATGTAAACCATGAAGTTACCCTTGCCGGATGGGTCCAGAAAACACGCGATAAGGGATTTATGATATGGATAGATATCCGCGATCGTTACGGCATAACCCAGCTTATCTTTGATGAAGAGCGAACCCCGAAAGATGTTTTTGACAAAGCAAAGACCCTGGGCAGGGAATTCGTTATACAGGTTACGGGTACGGTGATCGAAAGAGAATCTATAAACAAGAACATCCCTACGGGAGATATTGAAATCCTGGTAAGCGACCTGAACATTCTGAACACAGCTACCCTGCCGCCTTTTACTATTGAGGATAACACGGACGGGGGCGAGGATATCCGCATGAAGTACCGTTACCTGGATATCCGGAGAAACCCGGTAAAGGATAAACTTATTTTCCGCCATAAGGTGGCCATGCAGGTACGGAATTACCTTTCCGGGCAGGGTTTTATTGAGGTGGAAACCCCATACCTCATTAAGTCCACTCCCGAAGGGGCGCGTGACTTTGTAGTGCCATCCCGCATGAACGAGGGACAATTCTATGCACTCCCGCAATCACCGCAGACTTTCAAGCAATTGCTTATGGTTGGCGGTATGGATAGGTATTTCCAAATTGTAAAGTGTTTCCGGGATGAAGATTTACGGGCAGACCGGCAGCCTGAATTTACGCAGATAGACTGTGAAATGACCTTTGTGGAGCAGGAAGACATCCTCCAGGTCTTTGAAAACCTGACGAGGTACCTTTTAAAGGAAATAAAAGGTGTGGATGTAGATACCTTCCCGCGAATGTCTTATACCGAAGCCATGCGAAAGTACGGTAATGACAAACCGGATATCCGTTTCGGGATGGAGTTCGGGGAACTCAACGAGCTTGCCAAGGGAAAAGGCTTCAATGTTTTTGACGCCCAGGAACTGGTAGCGGGGATTGCCGTTCCGGATGCTGCGGAATATACACGAAAGCAGATCGATGCCCTGATAGACTGGGTAAAACGTCCGCAGATCGGGGCTAACGGCCTGGTTTGGGTTAAATATAATGCCGATGGTTCTTTTAAATCTTCGGTAGATAAGTTCTATAGTGAAGCGGACCTGTTGCAATGGGCAGAGGCTACGGGGGCGAAACCGGGAGACCTTATCCTGGTTATGGCTGGACAAACGGACAAGACAAGGACACAGTTAAGTGCGCTTCGTATGGAAATGGCCGAGCGTCTCGGCCTTCGTAAACCGGATGAGTTCGCACCGCTGTGGGTTGTGGATTTCCCGTTATTGGAATGGGATGAGGAAACCGGGCGTTACCATGCCATGCACCACCCGTTCACTTCTCCGAAACCGGAAGATATAACACTGCTCGACACAGATCCGGGAAAGGCAAGGGCCAATGCTTATGACCTTGTTCTCAACGGAAATGAAATTGGAGGTGGTTCGGTACGTATCCACGATGCGGCATTACAAAGCAGGATGTTCGAGTTGCTTGGCTTTACCAAAGAACAGGCAGAAGCACAATTCGGGTTCCTGATGAATGCTTTCCAGTACGGGGCACCTCCGCATGCCGGGATTGCTTTCGGATTTGACCGATTGGTGGCCATACTGGGCGGACAGGAGATCATACGCGATTTTATAGCATTCCCGAAAAACAACGCGGGAAGGGACGTGATGATCAATGCGCCCGCACCGATAGACCAGGAACAACTGGACGAACTGAACCTGGTGATCAAATCCGGATCTTAAACCCCCGGAAAACAGGAAGTCACGAAATTCCGGATATGATATTCAGGATTTTATTCTATATTTGCACTTATTTAGAATTAATTTAAAGTAGCAGATGCAGAGTTACAGAGAAGATGCCGCAGGAACGCACTTTAGCAATACGGAACTTGCCCTACTTTGCCATATGGAATGTGGCAAAAAGAAAAAGAAGTGCTGCAAGAAGTATAAGAAGAAGGGCAAAATACATTGCAAAAATTGTCCGAAATTATAGTTTAAAGAAACGAATCCCGTTCAGGTACAGACCGAACGGGATTTTTTTGTTAGTTTGGGAGTGCATTAGTTTGGGAGTTGATGAGCTCGGAGTTGGTTCGTGGGTTATTTCGCAGCAATACGGGAAAACGGGCTTTTCCGGGTACACAATGAGATGATTATGCGGAAATAACTCAGAACTACTAACTCATAAACTCCATAACTTTTGCACTTGATTCGTAAAAAACTTGGAATAACCGTACTAATGTACTTAATTTTGCACTTTCTTTTGTGTCTCTGGCACAGTAACGGAATATTAATGTCTTAAGTTTTTCTTTTGGTGGAACAAGGTAAAATGCCAAAGCAGGAAAGATCATTGCTCACCAGGTTCTTGATATGGCGTGCCAAACATATCTCCCAACGTCAGTTTATCTTTATATTAAGTGTCCTTGTAGGTTTTACATCGGGCATGGGCGCTGTAATCCTCAAAAACTTCACCCACTTTATCCAGCATATACTGGAGGGTAACCTGGTACAGTACTACCATCAGGCGTTTTATTTTATTTTCCCCATCATAGGTCTTAGTATCACGTACCTTATTATGAAATACGTTATACGGCACCCGGTGAGCCACGGTATCCCATCTACCTTATATGCCATATCCAAAAGAAAGGGGATTATACGGCAGTTCCAGATGGTCGGTTCTATACTTACGGCTCCGATCACTGTTGGTTTTGGGGGTTCTGTCGGGCTGGAGGGCCCTACGGTAGCTACGGGGGCCGCCATAAGTTCCAACATAGCCCGCCTGTTCCATATGAACCAGGCAAACCGTACGCTGCTTATAGGATGCGCGGCCGCAGGTGCCTTGTCCTCTATTTTCAAAGCGCCGATTGCGGCAATTATTTTTGCTATCGAGGTGTTTAGCCTGGACCTTACCCTGGCTTCCCTCCTTCCGTTGTTACTGGCATCCATATCTGCTATAATCACCTCGTATTTCTTTTTCGGGTCGGACAGTTTGCTGCCGTTTCAGATCGTGGAGGGGTTTGCTATTAAAGACGTTCCTTTTTTCATCATTCTCGGTGCGGTCTCCGGGCTGGTTTCCATATATTTTGCAAAAGTCTATCACAGGACACACAGTTACTTTGATAGTATCAAATCGCCGATACGCAAGCTGTTGATCGGCGGATTGGGCATAGGTATTTTAGTATTTTTTATCCCCCCACTCTATGGTGAGGGCTTTGATGTTATAAATAACCTGATCAAAGGGAATCCGGAAAAAGCCCTGGTAAACAATGTCTTTAACCTGAGCCTGGATAATGTATGGATTGTTATTGCCCTTCTTGTCGGACTGGTGTTTTTCAAGGTCATTGCCAGTTGCCTCACTTTCGGAGCCGGGGGCGTAGGGGGTATTTTCGCTCCTACTTTGTTTATGGGGAGTATTATGGGACATTGTGTGGCTAAAATAATTAATGTCCTGGGACTGGGTAATCCGGCGGTTTCCGAAAGCAATTTTACCCTGGTTGGTATGGCGGGCCTCATGGCAGGGGTACTCCACGCCCCGCTGACAGCAATCTTCCTTATTGCGGAGCTCACGGGAGGTTATGAACTTTTTATCCCGCTGATGATCACTTCGGCCATTTCATTTTCCATTACCAAATATTTTATTTCCCACTCTGTGTATACTATGGAACTGGCCCGAAAAGGGGAGCTTATAACTCATAATAAAGACCAAGCTATTCTCACGCTTATGGATATAGACAAGGTTATCGAAAGGAACTTTGTTCCTGTTTACCCGGATATGAAACTGGGGGATATTGTACATAAGGCCGTGGTGAAATCCAACCGGAATATTTTCCCGGTGATCAACGAGAAAGATGATTCCCTGGCAGGGGTCCTGCTGCTGGACGATATCCGCCCCATTATGTTCGACCAGTCTCTTTATAACGAAGTTTCTGCCTCGGATGTCATGCACGATCCTCCTGCAGTCATTCACCTGGAAAAAGATAAGATGACGGAGGTTATGCAAAAATTCCAGGACAGCGGCGCATGGAACCTTCCGGTATTAAAGAACAACGTGTATGTAGGCTTTATCTCCAAATCCAAACTGCTCACAGCCTATCGGAGAAAGCTTATTTCCTTTACAGCGCGGTAGGAAAAACCTACGAGGGATGAGTGGGGAGTTAGGAGTTTGGGTTCATTGGAATTAGAAATCCATAGGTTCGTTCTACTGCTGCTTTTCAAAAACGTATATTTGCATAAAACCGTATAAAAATGTAACTTTTATACCTTTATGAAAAACCTCATCAGAATACTATTTTTTATTATTGTGGCTGCCATAAGCACCGGGTATTTCTTTATTTGGAAAGAAGATCCCTACACCGGCCATCGCATTATCGGCTTTGCTGTGTTGGCCATGGCTTTTGTGCTTATGCCACTGTTTCTCTTTCATCGTTACAAGGGCAGAAGTCTAAAGGAATTCAGGCTCTTCAAGGACGATGAGAGCCACAAAAATGCTGAAAATCAATAATTTTTTTTTAAGAAAAAACGATAATTTAACCTTTTGCATTCATATAAATCCTACATTTGTCACTTTAATTTTATTTATAATTCATAATGACAGGAACAGTTAAATTTTTTAATGAATCTAAGGGTTACGGATTCATTACCAACGACGAAACAGGCAGAGACATCTTCGTTCACGTAACAGGACTAAAAGGTGTTGAGCTTAAAGACGGAGACAAAGTAGAATATGTTGAACAAGAAGGAAGAAAAGGCGTGGTTGCTGCACAAGTGCAGGTAATCGGATAATATATATTTTATTTTGATTGACCCAAGGCGTTTACCGAAACAGTAAACGCCTTTTTTTATGCGCGGGAAAAGTCGGGGAGTTTTTTAGTCGGGAGTTCTTAGTTATTTCTCAATTCTCGTATTTTGTACCTGGATAAGTTCGCCTTTTGCTCTTCTATACGTATTATCGTCCCTGTACCTTCTGAAATTCTCTCGGTAAATATTTCTTTCGGGCTGTCAGCTTATATATAACCCTTCCTCCCCCCGGGATTCCAACAGACAACCCCGGCTTGGATTTACTCTCTGTTACTACGGGCGCATCAGTAACCGACCAAATAACTTAATAACCAGTAACTCCAAAACTCACAACTTTCAAACCTCTCCCCGCAGTCTCTTAATTTAAGACTATTTTCGCTTATTTAAAACTTGACCATCAGAGAAAATATCTTTATCTTGAGAAAGCTTATTTAATATTACCCGGGCGAACATCGCACTTTGCAAGAATATAGATCCTACCCCCTTATAATTTCTTCGCTTTGTGTTTATTGACTTAATTTTTCCAATTTTTACACAAACACCTTTTCCACATACTTTTCCATAGACAGAAAGCGGATGTGACCGCCCGGGAAGAAGAGGGACTATATGATGAACAAAAACAACTCACCCCACCACCGACAGGTACAGCAAGTCTTACAGGCATCGCCCGTAGGGGCTTTTCAGACAGACATGGACGGCAACTGTTTTTTCGTAAACAGGTCCTGGGAAGATATGTCCGGATTGGGCTTCGAAGAATCCCTGGGGAAAAAATGGATGGAAATAATAGCGGAAGAAGACATTCCTGCTATATCTCATATCATACAACAAGCTATCGAGGGAGTAAAAGAGGTTTCTTTTATTTACCGCATACAGCACCCGGAAAAGGGTCTCCGGTATTTTAAGACGGATGCCCGTCCTATTCTCAATAAAGAGGAAAACGAAAAATACTTTCTGGGATACATCCAGGATATTACGGAAACCAAGCTGTCTACGGTATATATTGACAAACAGAACAAATTATTCCGGATATTAAAAGATATCCAGGACCGCTTTTATCTCGGTGAAAGTCCGTATGCATTATTTAACAAACTGCTGGAGAACATCTTAGAGATCACCGAGAGTAAATTCGGATTTATAGGGGAAATCATCCGGGACAAACACGGCGGACAGCCTTACCTGAAAACCCTAGCCATATCTAATATTACATGGGACGAAGCGAGCCGTAAAATATATGAGGACACCAAGACGGAGGGTGTTGTATTCACAAACCTGGACTCTCTTTTCGGACAGGTGATAAGCAGCGGCGAACCTTATATTTCCAACGCTCCCGAAACGGATGAAAAACGGGGCGGAACTCCCGAAGGCCACCCCCGATTGGATTCTTTTTTAGGGCTCCCTGCAAAAACCAAAGATAAGCTCGTAGGGATGATAGGTGTTGCCAACCGAAAAAACGGATATGATCTTTCTCTTGTGGAGTTTCTCGATCCTCTGTTATCCACATTCGCCAGCCTGGTGGCTTTCCACCGGTTGACTATTGCCAAAAAAGCGGCCGACACGAGGAAAGAAGAACTAAACAACCACCTGCAATCCTTAATTTCTTCACTGGAAGATATTATCCTGGAAATAGATGGTAACCTGGTTTTCCGAAATGTATGGGCACGTAATGAAGATATCCTGTTTGTACCCAAGGAACGGTTTATAGGCAAAAAACTTACCGAAGTCTTCGGGGAAAGGGCTTCTTTTTTTGCAGACCATATCCGCCGTGTCATCCGGACGGGTAAAACGAGGGAATTTGAATACAAACATCTGGACCCTTCGGTTGATAAATGGTATAAGGCCAAGGTAACCCCCATTAACCGTGACCCTCGCCCGGACCATTATAAAATGGCAATCTTTGTCCGGGACATCACAGAGAAGACAAAATATATCGAAGATCTGAAAACCGAAAAGGAAAAGCTGGAATATACCAACCTGTTATTTGATTTCAGCCAGGAACTGAGTAAGATAGGCGGATGGGAGAACAATCTTGAAACGGGGAAAGTGGTGTGGACCAAACAAACGCATGCTATATTGGGTATATCTCCGGAATATATACAACATACGACTTACAGGGAATTATGGGACCTGCTTGAAGAAATGGGAGCGGGACTTATTAAGGATCAGGCTTTAAAAACACTGAAAAACAAAAAGCCCTATGATGTTATTACCCGGATCACCACTTTGCAGGGAGACCGTAAATGGATCCGGTCTATAGGCATCCCTATTGTTAAAAGCAGTAAAGTTGTTTTATTGCGCGGTGTTCTTCTTGATGTTACCCGGCAAAAGGAAACGGAACTGATACTGGAGCAGACAAAAAATGCGGCTGAAGCCGCAGCCCGTGCCAAGACGGATTTCCTTTCGGTAATGAGCCATGAGATCCGTACGCCGCTAAATGGCATCATCGGTATAACCAACCTGCTGAAACTCAATCATACGCCGGAACAGGAGGAGTATATCAATAACCTGATGTTCTCTGCCGATCATCTCCTGCAACTCATCAACGACATCCTGGACCTGAATAAGATAGAAAGTGATAAACTGGAACTGGTATATACGGAAATAGACCTGCCGGAACTTATATTTAATATTAAAAGCCAGTTCCAGTCGTTGGCGGATGTTAAAGGTATAAAGCTTTTTTCCCGTATAGACAGGAATATTCCCCGCAAGATCATTGGTGATGCGGTACGGATAAGCCAGATATTGAACAACCTGGTGAGCAATGCTGTAAAATTTACGGAAAAGGGAGAAGTTTCCATTATGTTGCAACAGCTATCGGCCACACCAACGCATACTACTATTCATTTTTCTGTCAGAGATACGGGCCTGGGTATCCCGAAAAAAATGCAGGAGACCATTTTCGAAAGTTTTAAGCAAATACAACAGGAGGCCTACCGCAAACATTCGGGTACGGGGCTGGGACTGACCATTACCAAAAAACTGATAGAGTTGCACAACAGTCATATAGCGGTGAAGAGCAAGCGGGGCAAGGGCACGGAGTTTTCTTTTGATATTACCCTTGAACTTCCTTCGGAAAAGAACAGGAAAAGACTGGCTCCAAAAACATTGTCCGGGTTTGAGAACGGGCTTTCGGGTATAAAATTGCTGTTTGTGGAGGACAACCGTGTCAATGCCCTGGTGGCCCGGAAACAACTGGAATATTTTGGCATAAAGCCCGATCATGCCCAGAACGGGGACGAGGCGCTGGAATTTCTTTGTAACACTCATTATCACGTAGCGCTTATAGACCTCCATATGCCACAGATGGACGGCTACAGGTTGTCTGAGATCATCACCCGGGATTATCCGGATATACACATTGTTATTTTTACGGCCGATATTATGACGGACGTAAAGCAACGCCTGGCCCGTATGGGTATTTATGATATTCTCAACAAGCCTTTTGTCCCGACAGAAATGTTGTCGGTACTGTTAAAAGTGGCTAATAGTAAAAAATTGCTGCCTGACGGGGAGAAAGTCAAGGATTAAACTGTTATGGCCGGTATCCTATTGGTCCTGTTATTCTTTTACCTGCACCGGGCCACGGAACGTAAGAGGATCAATCTCGTTTTTCCATAAAGAACTTTTTCAGTAATGCGGATGCTTCTGCTTCCATGATGCCTTCTTTTACCTGTGTTTTGGGGTGCATGGATGTTCTCATAGCACGGTAACCCCGGTGCGGATCGGCAGCGGCGAAGACGACGCGGGATATCTGGCTCCAGTACAGGGCCCCGGCACACATCTGGCAGGGTTCGAGGGTAACGTAGAGGGTGCAGCCTTTCAGGTATTTTCCTCCCAGGAAATTGGAAGCGGAAGTAATGGCCTGCATCTCGGCATGGGCGGTAACATCGGTAAGGGTTTCGGTGAGGTTATATCCTTTGGCTATGATCCTGTGCTCTACCACAATAACCGCTCCTACGGGGACCTCCCCTTTTTCGTAAGCCGCTTCTGCTTCCTGAAGGGCTTTTTTCATAAAATAAACATCGTCAAAAGTATCTGTCATACCTGCAAAAATACAAACGCATCTCGTACTTTTGTGTCGTCATGTCAAAAAAACTGTTAGACCATATCTCCATCCCGGAAGACCTGCGCCGGTTGCCTGCGGAACAACTGCCTCAACTGGCAGCGGAACTGCGCGATTTTATCATTGATATTGTTTCGGTAAAGGAAGGGCACCTGGGGGCAAGCCTGGGCGTGGTGGAGCTCACCATTGCCCTACACTATGTGTTCAACACGCCCGACGATCAACTGGTATGGGATGTGGGACACCAAGCGTATGGACATAAAATACTAACGGGCAGAAAGGATATTTTTCATACCAATCGCCAACTGGGCGGCATCAGCGGTTTTCCGAAACGCGGGGAAAGTGTTTACGACACTTTTGGCACGGGGCATTCTTCTACTTCCATATCGGCAGCGCTGGGTATGGCCATTGCTTCTAAACTAAAGGGGGAAACGGAGAAACAGCATGTGGCGGTTATAGGGGATGCTTCTATAGCGAGCGGAATGGCTTTTGAAGGGCTTAACCATGCGGGGGTTACGGATGCGAACCTTCTTATTATACTCAACGATAATGCTATTGGTATAGATCCCAGCGTGGGAGCGGTAAAGGAATACCTGACGCAGGTGAAGAAAAACCGGAAACTGGCACGTAACAACATTATCAAAGCGCTGAACTTTGATTATACGGGACCTGTGGACGGGCATGACCTGCCTGCTTTACTCGGAGAACTTTCCCGGTTAAAGGATATACAGGGACCTAAATTCCTTCATGTTATTACTACTAAAGGCAAGGGACTCCGGAAGGCGGAGGAAGACCAGGTCCGCTATCATGCCCCGGGAAAATTCGATAAAACTACGGGGGAGATCATTGTGAAGCCTGTTTCGGAAAAAGACCCGCCGAAGTACCAGGATGTCTTTGGGCATACTCTTGTGGAACTTGCGGAAAAGAACGCAAAAATAGTAGGTATTACCCCGGCCATGCCCACGGGAAGTTCTTTAAAATTTATGATGGAGGTGATTCCGGAAAGGGCTTTTGATGTGGGTATTGCGGAGCAGCATGCGGTGACGCTGGCGGCGGGAATGGCTACCCAGGGACTTATTCCCTTTTGCAATATATATTCCACCTTCCTGCAACGGGCTTACGATCAGGTGATCCACGATGTTGCTTTGCAGGACCTCCCGGTAATCTTTTGCCTGGACCGTGCGGGCATGGTGGGCGAAGACGGGGCTACACACCACGGGGTCTTTGATATGGCTTACCTGCGGTGCATTCCTAATCTTATTATTTATGCCCCGGCCAACGAAGCGGACCTGAGAAATATAATGTACACGGCCCAACTGGGCCTTCCCCACCCTATTGCCATCCGTTACCCAAGGGGACGTGGAATAACCCCGGAATGGCGAAAACCTTTCGCTGAAATTGAGATCGGCAGGGGAAAAATGATAAAAAAGGGGACGGATGTTGCTATTTTAACTATTGGAAACCTTGCTAAAAACATACTACCTGCCCTGGAAGGACTTACTGAGGATCAGAAAGATAGGGTTGCTCATTATGATATGCAGTTTGTAAAACCCCTGGATGAATCTTTGCTGCATAAAATATTCATGCGGTTTAGGGCGTTAATTACCCTGGAAGACGGGTGTGTTGCCGGAGGCTTCGGAAGTGCGATCCTGGAATTTGCTGCCGTTAACGGATATACAAAACCAGTACATTGTCTGGGGATACCGGATCATTTTGTGGAGCAGGGAAAGGTTGATGAACTCCAGGAGCTGGCTCACGTAAGTCCGGGACATATCAGGGAAATGGTGATTAAGTTATTATAGAAGATACATTTTTATATATTAGCTGTTTGTAACCGGGTAAAAATCAATGTCCTGAACCCGGGGAACGCAACCTGCAAAATATGTGAATACGTAAACCTAACCAGCCCGGTATGGTGCCAGAAATAAAAAGCCGTCCCGAACCTGTTCGCAACGGCGCGGAAAATACCACGGGGTCGAGAGCCGTCAAGACCTGTACATGTGTATTCACCTGTTTTTTTTAGTCCTGGTGTTATATGGGTAACACTAATCTAAATATTAAACCTTGTTTTTTACAATGAGAAAGATCGTTTCTTTAATCGCAGCCGTTTTTTGTATGTATTCTCTGGGGGCCCAGGAAATCCTCACGCCCATTAACTCATCGTCTTATGGTGTACAATCGCTTCCGGTACATATTCCGAAAGATACGTCGGATGCCAGGGTCAAGCGCTTGCTGGGAATTATACCGCCACCGCCACCTCCAGTTTCGTACTGGGCCAAGAAAAACGAAATGGGCGTTGTGCTCAGCCAGGTGGCTTTTTCTAACTGGAACGCCGGGGGTAACAACTCGGTTACGGGAATCTCGTCAGCAAACTTTGTCCGATGGTACAAAAGGGGCAATGTAAGCTGGAACAATGAGCTTATCATGCGATACGGGCTTAACTCCCAGGAAGACCAGAAACTGAGAAAATCGGATGATGTGATAGAACTGAACAGTACGTACGGTTATCGTACGAGTCCGAAATCGAACTGGTATTATTCTGCCAAACTTACTTTTAAAACGCAGTTTACAGATGGTTATAAGTACCCGGACCGGGACAATCCCATATCTAAATTCATGGCGCCGGGTTATCTTACCTTCGGTGTCGGGGCGGGATATTCGCCAACGGATAAGAAACTCCAGTTCTATTTTTCCCCGGTGACACAAAAAGCTACGTATGTGCTGGACCAGGACCTGGCAAATTCAGGGGCTTTTGGTGTACAGAAGGCCTTGTATGACAGTGATGGTAATATTATCCGGGAAGGAAAACAGACCCGGACGGAACTGGGTATCCTGGTTACGAACGAGTACGAAACGGAGATCTACAAAAATATGACTCTTATTAACAAGGTAACGCTCTATACGGATTACCTGAACGATTTTGGTAATGTCGATGTCAACTTCGAATTATACCTCAACCTGGTGGTTAATGAATATGTAAAGGCCAACATAGGGGCGCACCTTATTTATGACAACGATATAAAAACACGTGAACTGCAATTAAACGAGAACGAGACTTTTGCCTATGGTCCGCGGTTGCAGTTAAAACAGCTGCTGGGTGTAGGACTCAATTATATGTTTTAGTGTATAGTACGGTATTAAGCTCCTGAACGGGAGCTTTTTTTATGGAATACCGATAAGGATTAATGGTTATGCTAAGGGTATTTGTCTAAGCAGTATTTTTTACCGCGTGTTTTACGATAACAAGATTTTATTGGTGTATCCTTATTATCTTTGCCGGAATTTATATGGCAGACAAGGACTTTTATATTAAAGAGATTCCGGGCGCACATACGTGGCCTATGCGCCACCGGGTAATGTACCCGGAGATGTCCCCGGATAGTGTTATCCTGGAGGAGGATGCAGACGGTATTCATTTTGGCTTGTTTTCTCCGGACCATCGGTTGGTTTCGGTGATCTCGCTTTTTGAGCGGGAAAACGACCATTACCAGTTCCGAAAGTTCGCTACGGATACTTCTGAACAGGGAAAGGGTTACGGTTCTGCCTTGCTCTCTTATATTATTGACTTCTGTCGGGCGAAAAATGCCCGGGGACTCCGGTGCAATGCGCGCAGGAGCGCTTCTTCTTTCTATAAGCGCTTCGGTTTCGGGGAAACGGATACGACCTACTTTAAAGACGGCCATGATTTTGTAGTTATGGAACGGGAATTGTAATCTACAGCCCGTAAAACCATATTCGCAGGTATAAGAATATTACCCGCAGGTACTAAAACCATGTCCATAGCCACAAAAATATTATTCACAGGTACTAAAACCATATCCGCAGCCACAAGAATATTATCCGCAGGCACTAAAACCATATCCGTAGCCGCAAGAATATTATCCGTAGGCACTAAAACCATATTCGTAGCCGCAAGAATATTATCCGTAGGTACTAAAACCATGTCCGCAGCCGCAAAAATATTATCCGCAGGTATTCAAACAAAACTCCCGGCTATAGGTATATGGTTTACAAGGATAAGTTATTTATTTGTCCTAAAGGGGACAATAATTCTTATACCCTGTTCCTTACTTAAGGCCGGGAGTGCAAAACAATATTCTGGTTGGGGGTTATATAGGGGGAGAAAAACGGGACTACAATACTTGCCGAACCGTTTTTAAGGCACGAACTTTTCAGCCCACCATAGTGAACGTAATGCCGGATACCCTGGCATGCTGATCGGAACTGCTGCCATAGACGGACCTGACATACTTTTTGACGTTCTGTGCCAGGTCGTATAACCCGGTATCCTTGCCATAGAGCAACTGGTTACGATGACGAAGGGCTTTAGTAAATGCCGCTTCACTTTGTTCTACTCCGGTGGTGGCGCTTTGCATGTCTGTGAGCAGTTTGTCCAGGTTCTCTTTTTGCAGTTCTTCTTCATTGGGTCCATAGTTATCTATGGTCTGTATTAAGGTAAGCAACTGCGAGAAATGTTCTGCCCGCTGGGTGAAAGACTGCCGGGAGGTGGATATCCCGGTGATGGTTTCTTCTGTACCGTCTTCACCGGGCCCGGTAGTTACTTTCCTGGAGGTGCCCACGCCTTGTATGCGCTTGTTCAGGGAACGGGCCTGGTCCATAGCCCCGCTATTAAGGCCCAGGATATCCAAATGGTTGACGATCCTGGTGCAAAGGGGATTGAGTTGCTGGTAAATATCCTGCCGCCGGTGAATGGCATTCCTGTTTTCTACCCGCCTGGTCTCAGCTTCTTCTATACTTTGCCGGGCCTCGTCACGGAGTTTGGTGAGGTTTGCTACGGTAAGTGCTTCTACGGGAGGGTTGTATTTCTCGTAGAGCGAGATCTGTGCGATGAGCTTGCTTAGATTGGTTACGTTTTTGGCGTGGCCGGTTTCATAAGTGGATTTCATTTTTGAAAAGTTTAAGATTAAATGTGTGTACGTCCGGAAGTTGTTGGGACGGTACCTGGTGTTATACGCATGAATGTGTTTTTAATCCGGCTGCTTCTTTTTCGCTTTCAGATTAAAACTTTCATGTAGAGATCAGATGGTTTTAATTTAATTATTGCATGCAAATAATTAAAACTGATTACAATATATAAAAAAGTCGCGTAGTGCGATATTAAAATTTTCTTAAAATTGTTTTTTGAGGAAATCGGGGCTTCGGTACACTTCTGCCTTTAGGCAGAAGCACTCAGCCGCCTTGGTTTAGGCTTTTATAATGTCCTTCTCCCTTTTTATAAAAATGACCAGGGGGTACTTTGTTGTAAACAAACCAGGAGTGTTGCAAATGAGTGGCAGGGGTTAATTGTTTAGTTGTTTTTTAAATTCCAAAATTTCCGAAGGATAGATTTCATTGAGGAATTCGTTATATACATCATCTCGTTTATATGCGATATTGTTTTCTGCTTTCTGTATATACTCTTTGGCTTTTTCTGTTTTTCCGATTTTCAGGTTGGCTTTAGCTAATCCGAAATAGGCTTCGCAAACTTTATCGGATTGTTTTAATGCGCTATGGAATCCGGATATTGATTCTTCATAATTACCTAGTTCGTATTGACAAAGTCCTAAATACACAAAGGTTTGAATATCTGCCCAGTCTTCTCCCTGGTTTTTTATGCTCCTGTTAAACATTTTAATGGCTTTGGTATAGTCTTTCTTTCCGAAATAACATTCTCCCCGCAAAAAATCGATGTCTTCGCCCCACGGGGCATCTACAAAGTTTGGTGTTAAACTATCAAGTTTCTCAAAATCTATTAATGCTTTGTCATAGTCCCGCATTTTACGGAGCCGTATCCAGCCTCGATAGCCTAAATGGGCAACGGGGTCTAAGGCTACGGCTTTATCAAGGTATTCAAATCCTTTTTGGAAATCTCCAGCCTTATTATAGGGAATGGAACGCTCCATCCATGTCTGGCTATTGTCCTGGTTGTATTGCAAGGCCGTCTCAAAATCGTTTATCTCCGTTAAAAAGTCAGACTTTTCTCTGTTGTTCTTGATATTCCGCCACATGGTTATTCCTATACTAATGCATAGTATAAGTATGCTTATAGTAATACGTCCGTATTTAAAAAATCTCTTCAATTTTTCCTTCTTTTATCTTTAACCGGATAAGATTATAAGTCTTAAAGTCTTTATCTCTTTTCTAGTCCTTTAGTTATTTTTTTTAGTTCCTCCGCCAATTTTCCATCATTGAATTTTGTGTCCTTATAATCTTCATCAATTTGAAAGGTCTCTATGTTACATAGGTTTCCGGTCTTTGAGATATGAAGTCTCAGGGTTATAAATCCGTTAGCGGGTTGGATATTACTTTTTGTATATTGAATTTCTTTAAAGGCTTTTCTCAGCGTTATATTTTCTCCTACTATCCTACTGTTTATACTATTGGCCCAGTATGGCATGGAGCGTTCATGACAGTCGGGTTGATCTTTTGAGAAAGAGAATAACAGGAATATCAGGAATATGGTGGCAAGTCTTTTCACGGTTAAGGTCTTATTGCCCAACAAGGTACTATCATTTTATTTATTTTCAAATAAATGGTTTTGGGCCTTATCAAAAGAAAAGCTTTAAAAAACTCCCCTCTTCTCCCGGTAATCATCGGGATGAAGAAGGGAGTTTTGACCAGGCCCAGGTCTTAGGTTTATCCCTAAACTTTAATGTTTTCCTATGGCTTGGGCTTTCAAACCCTCCCCCCGTTGCTTCGCTCGGGTACCTTCCTCCTCCTTCGGCGGACAAGATTCGTCTGAAGGGAGGAGCCTTTTTTGTTTTGCCTTTTTAAGTGAATGTACTTTTAAAAAACACCAAAAGCCCCGACGTGGGGCTTTGTCTGCTTTTGTTCTTTTATGATTATGTGTCTAACATTCTATCCATACCGAAACACTCTCCCAAGGGCGTGGTACTTTTAAGGATATGGGTTAAATAGTAAAGGGAAAAGGCCATTTCATCGTCTTGTTTGTGATGTTCGTGGACTTCGGCGATAAGCTGGATGGCATGGGTTACATAGTAACGCAGGAGTGCGAGGGTTTCGTAGCTGTCTACCATGAGTTCTACATACTTTTCGCCACTGGGATTGGTTTTGAGCGTGTCTTTGTACGCTTCGAAATCTAGGGTTTTCATATATGTTATAGTTTAGGAATATTAAAGCCCGTAGAGGTTAGGTGTCCTACGCCTATAACAGCGTTACAGTTCTTTCGAATACCGTCACCATACCATACGGGCAAAGTCGTTTTCATAGTAATATGTGTTATAGTTTAAGGAATAGTAAATATACGCATTTTTAGTGGTAACGGCAAGTATAATAGGGAGTTTGGAAGGTTTTTGGGCGTGGATATTTACAAGAAATAACTGGTGTTTTTTATGGGCATTGCAAATGCGGGGGACAGTGGGGGGGCTTCGGTACATCCCGAGCGTAGCTCGGGACACTCAGCCAACTTGGTTTGGTTTTTATAATGTCCCTTTCCCTTTTTCATAAAAATGACCAGTGGGGTACTTTGCTGCAAACAACCAGGAGCGTTGCAAATGCGAGGGACAATGGACACTCATTGCAAACGAGCACCGGGGGGTTAATTTTCATACATTTTAGCTAAGGCATCCATTAAGTCCGGGAGGGGCAGTTTAGTTAATCCGGAACTATACCCACAAGACTCCAGGTAATACAATAAATTCTCCTGGTTAATGTCATCGCGTTTAGGATTGTCGGGGTCTCGTATTAATCCGGTAAAGCCAATAAAAAGATATATAGTCCGGATATTTTCTTTCGGGTTTTCACAAGCTAAAGCGTAGTCTTCTAATAGACTCCAAAAATTCCCTTTAAAATTAAAAATCTCCGATTTGTTATTTAACAATTCTAACCACACATTGGCACGAGCAACATCTACACTGCGGATATTTTTAAACGCGTATTCAATAAATCCATAAAGTTTCGGGGAAGAATTTATCCTGTCAAAATTCTTCTTCAGGATTTCTTTATTTCCTGTTATTTTAAGATCATTCATATCTCCTCCTTCAAAGCTTAATGTATAGCTTACAGAATCATACGATTTTAATGTATTAAAAAAGGTATAGCCAAGCATTGCTATCACTGTTTCATTGGATATTTGATCTATAAAATAGGACTCTAAAGATTTCTCTTCATCTTTTTTGAAGTCAATATTAATCCTTAATTCTTTCTCTTTCTCTTGTATGGATATATGGTTTATGAGTTTCCAGCTATGTAATTTTTTTTCCATCTCATTAGCTAAAATATCTGTGTCGGTTTTAGCAGTATTCTGACAAGATAAAAAAAGTAAGGGAAGGATTAAGATTAAAATTGTTTTGTTCATTTTTTATTTTCTATATCTAACATATCCAAATATAATTTCCCTTTCCCTTCCAAAACTTTTAATGAATCTTCACCTATTCCTCTTTTATTTAAAAACTCTAATCTACCATTTATTAATGTATCATTTATTACCCTTCGCAGAGAGTCTAAGGGAGTTAAGGGCACCATTGTAAAATTAATGGTAGAAATTGAATGAGATAATCCTGCGGTTGCCACCCCTCCGCCCAAAGTATTGGAACTCCATAACAATTGTTCTGTTTCCAAGTCTTTAGTAGTAAAGCGGGTAAACTTCAACAGTGCAGCGGCTCCTGTGGATTCTATGGCCCCGTTGAACAATTCTTGTAAAGTGGTAACTTTTCTGTCGATGTGAAAATTTATCTTCCCAACAGTAGCAGCCATTAGTTCTATATCCGGTTTTGCTTTTTTCAAAGGGTTATTGGCAGAAACTCCCCCGGATATAGACGTCCGACTTTCCAACTTATAATGCCAAAACCCGGTTACGGCATCTATAGGTGCCGCTATTTCCATTTTTCCGAGGGAATATCCGTTAACTCCGATGTAGGTAACTGCGGTAAGTTCGAATTTGCCGTTATGTGTTTTGGGCGATATGGTAATTTCGGCTTTTACAGGTTTTGCTTTCCTTTTACCATAAACGACTACTTCATCTAACTCTATAACATTTATTAAACATAACAGCGCTTCGTCCTCTAACTTGTTTATGTATAGCCACAACTCGTTTTCCCAGTTTTTGGCAAAATAATAGTCTACAAAAGCAGCGATCTCTTTTTTATGTAAACCTAAACTTTTGAAATGTGTGGAAGCATTAAATACAATATGTTTTTTGGCCATGATCATATTGCCTTTGAGCTTTCGTTCTATATCAAAAACGGTCTCGTTCCTAACGGCATGGTCGACGGTTTGCTTGATAACGTCTTTGAGCTTTTGCTTTACGTACCTTTCTAACTGCCGGCATTTTAGTTTATGTACAATCCTGTTCATAATATTAATTCAGGGAAGATACTCCGGGCCACTTACTTTTATAAGTATATGCTCCATAGGTGACCTCCAGGGCAGAGATGACAATTTCTACCTGCATGGGGCTGGAACTGTCTGCATTAAAACGCTGGTCGTATTTAAGGCAGTAGGCTTTTTTAAAGGCTAGTTCCTGCATTTTTGCCATGGCATTGTCTTTGTAAAAGATGATCTTACCGTCTTTGGTCATGGTATCGGACAACATCCATCCGAAGAGGGAATCGTCTTTGTTAACGGCGAGAAGCAGGCTGATCTGACCTCCCATAGCCCGTGTTGAGGGTTTGCCGTTGTTATCACTTCCTTTTTCAAAGGTAAAGGAACAATCGAGGACGGTCAGTTCTGATCCGTCGATAAAAAGTTTGGAAAGAAAAGTTGCCATAATGTATTTGGGTTTGAAAGTTATAACATAAATACGGGAGTAGGTTGCGTGTATAAATATAAAGATTTTTCCTGTATTAAATGAAGACATGATAAAAGGGACAGCTATCTCCCCGGCTATATACTTGAATTAAAAACCCAAAAAGGAGTACGGCGCCTTCACCTGAAAGCGGGGAGTTTTTATTGGTCTTTTTCTTTTACTTAAATGGTTAAGGGCGTTGCAAACACCCGGGACAATGGGTACTCGTTGCAAACGAGCTACCAGGGGGAATTAAAGGCAAACACTGCTTCGCAAGCTCTTTTATCTTGTAATTTCAAGATTATAGGCTTGCCATTGGCAGTAGGTTTTTATGCTAACACTTGCATTTCTTCTTTTAGTTTTTTCAAATGACGATTTAGTATAGCCCAAACTATTGAATTATCGATACTATCATATGCATGAACGAGTCTATTCCTAAATCCAATAATTTGTTTATCATTCTCAATTTCAAGATTTGGCTCTACTTTTTTGAGCTTATTCAAAGCTTCTCCTATGATTACCAATTGTCTTTCAACGGCACTTTGGGTTTTTAAAATGATTAAAGTCTGCAATGTCAACTGTAAATTTTTCTATCAAGTCGATAGCCATTAAAATATCAGATAGATATTTTTTGCTCTTTTCCGTCATAGATTAAAATTTTTGTTGAATCGATGCTTTCTCTAAGAATAGGGTTTTTAATTGAAGTGTTTGTTAATAAATCGACTTTCCGCTGAAAGAACTGTTCAAACTTATCCCAGATGTTCATCAAGTCTTCTCCCCGTTCAATCGGGTCATCATTATCAATTTCGATCAATAAGTCTATATCGCTCGAATCTTCATTAAACTGGTCAGTTATTGAAGAACCGAAAGCATATAAGTTTTTCACATTATGTGACTTACATAATGATAAGAAATCTGCCATTTTATATTTTATAGACTCTCTCAAATTCATATTGCTAATATAACTTATTTTTTTTGAATTGTTTCTTCATCAGCTTACTACCCACGGTTAAGGGCTTGGCGTAGTAGGGTGCTATGGGCATTGCAAATGCGGGGGAGACAATAAATAGGTACTCATTGCAAACGAGCACCAGAGGGGTGGTATTTTTGGCAGGCAGAACATGTAATACTACAGTGCAATTAATGGGACACATCATATAGCCGGGAAAAGGCTGTTGTAAACGGGCACCAGAATTATCAGTAAGGATTATGGGGAATAAACGTATTCTCATATTCATGCTTTATTGATATATTTGAAGGGCCAATCTTTATTGAAAATTTACATGACAGCATTGACCGTATACAAAGATGAATACTGTATTTCAACTGAAAAGGCAAAACTGGATGTTGATTCGATTCATAAATTTTTATCAACCAAAGCATACTGGTGCTTAAATATTCCTAAAAATAAAGTTCAAACCGCAATACAACATTCACTTTGTTTTGGTGTTTATCTCCATGAAAGACAAATAGGCTTTGCGCGAATAATCTCTGATTTTTCTACCATCGCCTATTTAGGTGATGTTTATATTCTGGAGAATCACAGAGGAAACGGACTTTCTAAATGGCTCATGGAAGTGATTATGAATTATCCGGACCTGCAAGGATTGAGGCGGTGGATTTTACTTACCGGGGATGCACATGAACTATACCGAAAGTTCGGATGGACCGACCTTGCAGATCCTTATGTATGGATGGAGCTACACCACAAAAACATCTATTCTCAATAGCAGTGATTTTTTTTTCAATTGTACCACCGGTGGTGTAATGAAGTAGGTCCGTCTCCAATCTTTCTGCCTGTTACCGTATTTTCTATTTAATTTAGCTTACCAGTTTTATAAATGTCGGGTACATCTCTTTTGTTTGCCCGTTCCTCGTTTTAATTGCAAAGGCAACCGGTAAAATCATGTTTATGACATACAAGGCCAGGAACACATACAAGAATTCCATTCTTATACCGTAACGCAAAATAACAATGATATGCCCAATGATAGCAAGGCCAATACATATTGTCCAGGTAATCTGAAAGTTTAATACGTTTGCCCCGATTTCTTTTAGCCCTATAATCTTGTCTTTTTTAGTAAGCCATAAGATTAGTGGCAGTATAATGTTACCTAGTGGTATTGCTAAAAAAGTCAATACGGAAAGGTGGAAGTAAACCAGGTATTTCCTGTCTGTATGTTTTCCATAGTCTAAAACATCTTCTACATTTATTTCCAGCACTTCACAAATGAGGCTCAGGGTTTTTCCCCGAGGTTCATTTTGATTGTTTTCTATACGCTGAATGGTCCTTAAATTTACTTTGGCCGCCTCGGCTAATTCTTCCTGTGAAAGCCCTTTCTTTTTCCTGCTTTCTTTGATCTTTAATCCAATTTCGTTCATAATTTGTACAAATTGCTAGCCACAAATCTATTCCCGAATATAGTATTTTGATAACGGTTTTAGTACGACATTTTTGCGACATCTTTGTGAATATGCATCACTAATGAGGTAATTTCTACCTGGTTTAACTTATTGTGCTCCGTGTTTACTTACGGATCTATTCTAAATATTCACTTAAATCAGAAAGGTTTGCATTGGCATTCAATATTTTTCCATTTCGGTCTATCCATATGTACCTGGGTATGGCTTTTATTTGAAAATGCTCTGCAAAGGAACTTTGAAAGCCATTGGTAACATATAATTTTAAGCTTCCGGGAACATCTAATTTTCTAATGTTTTCTTTAAAACCTGTGGTATCTTCATCTACTGAAACCGAAATAACAGTTAATTGGTCTTTATATTTATTTTCCAGGGCCTTAACTTCCGGAAATTTGACAATACAGGGTTTACACCAGCTTGCCCAGATGTCTAAAAGAATCATTTTGTTAAAATTGTTTACGTCAAAATTAAAATCATTCCATGATTGATCTTTAAATGTGAATTCCGGTACAACCGCTCCTTGTGCATAGGCCCTCTTTTTGTTTTGGGATAAATCATACCGCAACATTAATGTATTGTATGCTTCTTCATTTAATGCTGCTTTGTATTTATTGAACATCTCCCTCGGTGGTGTCAAATTCAATGAATCGGGAAAATGTTCAAACTCTAATGGGTAATATTTCAGGTCGTTATAAATTAACATAGATTTTATGGGCTGTGGAAAATACTCCGAGATAATATTCCCTCTTAAAATATAAAGTTCCTGCTCTTCTCTTACTTCATTCAATTTTTCACGATATTTTTTCTTCAGAAAGTACTCAACACCCCTTTTTCCGTAAAATGACTTTAAAAAGGAAGATTCTAAATACGGTTTCATCGCTTGAAAATCGATCAAATCTTTATTAAAATACTGAAAAAACAGACTGTCTCTTTCCGAACTGTCTTTCCGGTTTATATAATCCAGATATACTATATTCTTAAAGGCTCTGCTCTCTGTTAATTGCAGGTTATAAAAGTGTTTGTTTTCTTTTTCTGTGATGTAGTTGGCCAACAATTTATCTTTGGTCTTAAAATAATCGTCTACCTGGTTTTTGAAATCATTAAAGGGATTATTGTAGTCCCATGCTTTACTTTTCAGGTCTGCATTGGACAGGGCCTCTTGCATAAATTGGTTTTCTTGTTTTGATGTTCCTTCGAAAACGTAGCTGTTATTTTCTTTTGATATTTTTAAATGTTCCGAGGGTTGAACATATAGTTGAAGTACTTTACCCTGTAATTGAAGATATAGATATTGGGGCCTTTTAATGGATAAATTTATTTTTCGTTCATCTGGTTTGTTTATAAGAATGGTGTCGTAATCATCCACAAAATTCTCGGAAAAGCTTGTAATTACCACTTGTTGGGGATATTCTTTTATGAAATCCAATTCTATACATTCTGATTTTTCTGCTTTTTGACAACCGGAAAGAAAAATAATAGAGATAATGAATATTTTAAATCTTCTCATTTTGTCGGTTTTTTATATTGTACAAGCCGGGAACGGTGGGTACTCGTAGCAAGTGAACCCCGGGGAGAATCAAGATCGGTCATTCCTGTTTATTTCATCAATTTATCTAATGTAGTATAGAAATCGTCTGATTCTCCTTCGAAAACTCCAATAATTTTTTTCTCTTTGTCTATAATAACTTTAGTAGGATAGTTCAGAACTGCATATTTTAATGAGGCATCTGAAGCCGGGGCAGCTCCATTTAATAGTTGTGTCCATATATGAACACCATGTTGTTGAACTGCTCGTTTCCATCTACCTTCTTTATCCATACATGCGATCCCTACAAATTCTACGCGGCTTTTATACTTTTTGTGATATTCTTTCATCCTGGGAAAACCTTTTATACAGGGCAGGCACCAACTGCCCCAAAAATCTAATACTACGTACTCCGCATTGGAACGATAGAGATTAAACTGGTTGCCTTCTATGTTTTTTAATGTAAAGTCCGGTGCCCTTTTACCTTCTGAAATTTCTCCTTGTTCTTTCCTTTTTTGTTTTTGGTCTAAATATTCTAAACGGGCAATTTCATGGTCAATGAACGATTTAAATACCCCATTACGAACCTCATGGGTAAACTTTTGATGGTTTTGATGTAATTTGCCGTAATGGAGCGACAGGTAAACAGAAATATCTTTATCGGGATTATTTTCAATATATCGGAGATCAATATCATTTATTAATTTACGGGTATTGTTGATTGTATTGCTTACTTTTTCTATTTCTGTGTTTTTTGCTTTAAGGAATCGTAATGTATCCCGTATTAAATAATTTTTATCGTTTTGTATTATATAGGGTAACTTATCCTTCCTTAGGGTACTATATTCTCTACTGATGCGGGACCCTTTGACCGTATAATCTATATAATACTTTTCGGCTTTACCTTCTATTTTTATTTTGTCTTCCGGGGACACCTGTAAAAAAATTGTTTTGGTACTGGCTCTTCTTTCACCACCACCGGGTTTTTTATATCTGCCATGTACAGGGGTTATCTCCATTATTATCGGATTGTTTACTTTATTGTTATAAATAAATTTATCATTTTCAGCAAAAATCGTATCCTTTGTATAACGCAGGTTCGTTTTATGCTTTCCTATAAATGGTTTGGACAAATCAACATATTCAATGAGTATGGTATCATTGCCAAGCCCCTCTATATGTGCCTCAATTGTGTTTTTTTGAGTGCAAGAAAAAAGGGATACGACGACTAAAAGTGAAATGGAACGGGTTATCGATCTGGACATCATTGGAGTTTTTTTGGATCATATTTTTTAAAAAGGGCGTTGCAAACGCCCAGGGACGATGGGCACTCATGGCAAACGGGCGCCAGAGCGGATAGTTTTGTGGGTTATTGTATGCCTGATTGGAGTTTCTCTGTAAGGATGTCTCTTAACCGTTCGGGTTTAACATTTCGCGCTATAATTTTGCCTTCCTTGTCAAGTAATACGTTATACGGTATGGTAGTGAGATGATATTTTTCATCTGTCTCATTGAGGGAATCTATGACTTGTATCCATTGGAGTTCATCTTCCTGTATGGCGGTTTTCCATTTGTCCGGGTCTTTGTCTATGGAAACACCCAGGATTTGGAAACCATCCTTATGAAAAGCATTGTAAACTTTACGTAAACCGGGATTCGTTTGCCGGCATGGACGACACCAGGACGCCCAAAATTCATAGAGAACATAATTGCTCCGTAATGAATCGCTATCCACTAATTTTCCATCGGGATCGGGAAGTATAATTTTAGGCGGGGTTTTTCCTATATCCAGTACCCTTCTCCTGTTAATGATATTTTTAATGGTTTTCAAATCCTTTTTATCCTGGTAAGCCGTATCCATTTGCTCCAGTAGATATTGCATCTGATCACTGTCCGGGTATCCGTGAAAATTACTTAGAGAGGCAAGTTTCTTACCGCTCAATACCGATTGCGGATTGTTTTTTATAAACTCCAATAGGTTTTTGTAGAGTATGGTTTCTTTTATGCTGTCGTTTTTTTCTTTATAAAAGGTATCCTCCATTCTGGCATCGAAATTTTCCTTTAGTTCCTGGCTGGCAGAACCACTGATGCTATCCATATCGAAACCTTTGATCTCTGATCCGTTGTACCGGAACTTACGATATTCAAGTGCAATGTTTATAGTACTGTTTTCAAGCATAAACGGGGATACCGTCATACCTTCTCCTGATTTGGGTGACCCGGGAAGTAAATAGGCTTCGAGTGGCTGCGGGACTTTTCCTTTAAAGCGGAACGAAGCATTTTCTACAAGGGCACTGTCTACGGTATTATTATAGTCGAGGTAAATATAGCCTTTGTAGTTATCGCTAATTGTACCTGTTATCAAAAACCCGGGGGTTTCTTTGTTTTTCTGACAGGCTAAGAGCACGGAAAAGAAAAGTATTAAAGCAGGTTTGCGTAGTGTTGGTTTCATACGGGTGTGTTTTTGTGTTTTTCGAGGAAAGAACTGTGCTAAAACCGTGGTAAAATAAAGGGGCCAGACTGTTTTCCTACAACAATATACTTCCTTTCGCCATAACATCCAACATTTTATGACTGCTTAACAAAAACAACAAAAGCCCCGGCGCGGGGCTTTGGGGAGGTTTTTGAGATGGATATTTACAAGGAATAATAGAGGTTTTCGGGGAGTGCCCGGGACAATAGGCACCCGTTGCAAACGAGCACCAGGGGGAAGCATTACGATTATTTTGATGCTTTATTATAAGCTATAGCCAGATATTCTTTGAAAGATTCAAATGTCTTTTTAGATGGGTTAACAACGCAAACCCAATACATAGAGCTATATACCGGATGTGGTAATATCTTATCTTCTTTAGTAAAATCTATGTCTGAATCCAAATAGGCGCCAACTCCTTTTTTCTTCGGGATATCTTTAAACAGGGTTTCATATTGTTTTTTGTCAATACCCACGTTGAAGCGATAAAATCCGTCCCGGTCTAAATCGGATACATTGTCATATTCGTTATCGGATGTAATGATTGTTGCAAATGGCATTTTAGCACTCTTATCAGGCATAAAAAAGGTGTCTTCGCCTGACTTCATAATATTGATCCCTTCAAAGTTTTCGATAATATAATCTTTTATTTCTTCTGGTCTCATTCTTAGTTTTTTCGGATGAAGACACAAAAATACTTAATGTCATTAATTTACCATCCTTTCAATAACTTTTAAATAAATAGTTTTTGTATAAGCAGATGAAGAGTACATAAGCCGGGAAACTTGTGATTGTCGGGGCTTTGCTGTCTTATTTATTTTTGTACAATTCTATCACTCGTTTCAGGTCTGTTGAATTGTTGATCTCATAAAAATAGTTAAGTTGCCATTTTTGAGCTTGTTCTGCTTGCTTGTTGTGGGTAACGTCCCAGGAAGGATAAACTCTAAAGGCTCTTTTTCCTTCTTTTTTGTCGGTTGAAATTATTTCCTTTTTGATGAGCGCGGATTTGGGGAATACAAATTGCCCCATCTGTTTTTTGGTTTGAACGTTTACAACATAGAAATCTATGGGATCTGTCTCATGAAATGGTTCAATAGGGCCCTTTCCGTTCCGTTTCCAGAATGTTACAAACTGCCCGGCTTTTTTAGGTGTTGTTTTTGCATTTCTGCAAATAATATTCCGCTCGTTAAGTTGAAATTGACAGGCTTCGTAGTCTTTACTTTCCGGTTCGTTTTTAAATCCGGAAATCTGAAGTGCGCATTTGTCGTAAATCATTTTTTTAATCCCGGCAAGTTCACTATTGACCATTTTCTGCATCGGTTTGTTCTTCTATTATCGTTTTTTCCTACTGCTATCTAAACGGACGAAAAGCATTTGGTTATAAAGGACTTACAAGGCAGAGGACTCTCAGTCTAATGCGTTACAAACGCAGAAACAATGGGTACTCGTTGCAAACGAACACCAGGGGGTCCTGTTCTTGTTCATTTTTTGGCAAGTTTTATAAGTGCTTTAATATATTTATAGTTGCCCCGTTGGGATCTTTTACGAAAAAGCGCCTTACGCCCCAGGGTTCATTGGTAATAGGATATACGATTTCCCATTCCTGGTTTTTCGCTCTTTTATAGAGTTGATCTACATCAGATACTTCTACGGACAGGAATATGGCGGTGTTGTTCAGCGTTTCTTTTTTGGTATTCTCAAAAACGGATATCTGTGCCGTAGGATTTTCCTTTGAAGCAAAGGTGAGTATCCAGCCCATGTCCATAACGAGTTCCATTTCCAGGAATTGGGTGTAAAACTGTTTGCTCTTTTCGAGGTTATCGGAATATATGTTGGGTACGATCCTGCGGATGGGTGTGTTGCTTTCCATTTTAAGATTTCTCAGCTATTTATTTGATCTTAATAGTTCCGTTTCTGTATAAATCCAAGGCATCGTTCAGCAATAACTGTATGGTTTTCATTGGTAGGTCTTTATCGGGATTTATTCTGAAGATCTTCATCCGGGAACGGTTGCCTTCTTCCAGTTCTGCGTGGTTAAGGTATCTCCCTTCTACCATTAAAATGTATGGTTCGTTTGTTTTTTTGTCTGTCCACAGGTAGCAAAACATCTTATTCTTATAGCAGAAGCAAGGCATCCCCCATTTTTGGGTTTCGGTTATGTTTTCGTCCTGCTTCAGAATAATACTGCGCAGGGTAAGTAAACAGCTTTTGTTGGGTTCGTTTTTGTTCAGATAGTAATTGTCCAGTTTTTCGCGGGTCATTTTATATTGTGTTTTAGTAGTCATTATCTACTATTTCTTATTTCAAATATCACATTGTCTTCATTGTTTTTGTCCATTTTACCGGGAATACACTTGAAGTTATTTCTTTCCAATAGTGTTTTAGAACTGTTATTTTTTCTGTGTGTATAGGCTTCAATCACCTCAACACCCAGGTTGTTAAAGGCAAATTCAATGATACTTTTCAAGGCTTCACTCATAAAACCTTTTCCCTGGAATTCGGAACTTAAATCGTATCCGACTTCTGCTATTTTTCTGTCTTTTGAAAAATTCCACAGGCAGATGCTCCCCATCATTGTCGGGTCTCCTTTTATGGATATGCACCAATAGTAAAAAGTCTTATGGTCTGTTCCAAAGTTAATTTTTTCTATGAATTCGAGTGCTTTTTCTTTGGATTCGGCTTTTGGCCTTTTCACAAATTTGTTTATCGTTTTGTCTGTACGCAGGTAGGAGATCATTGCCCAATCGGATTGTTCTAATCGTCTTAAAAAAAGGCGTTCTGTTCGTATTGCAGGAAAGCAGTTTTCGTTCATCTTGTTATTTGAATTTGAAAATAACTTAACGCGAATTAAAACAAGATTCAAATCCCTGATTATTATATAATCAAAGAGCACTATAAACCATCAGTTAAAGCCCTTTCGCAAAAGCTGAGGATGACAATTTACCACCATTTTATTTATTTTCAAATAAATAGTTTTGGTTCTCCTTACTTATACCCTATTATCTGATGGGGGCAGAAAACGATGGAATCCGCTTATCCTGACGAGGAAACATGGTTACCTTTGCACAAACATCTAACCGCAAAAGGCAATGGTCATCCGGAAAGGAAAGAAAGAGGATTCTGAAGTTATAGCTGCTTATATTATGTTGGCTATGGAAGACATTACGTATAATATTATCGGGGAAAGGAATGCGGAAAAGGCTACCGGTTTCCTGGAAAACCTGGCAGGCAGAAAGGGTAACCAGTACTCTTATGAAAATTGCTGGATAGCGGAAGATGCGGGTGAAATAACGGGGGCTGCCATCGTTTATGACGGGGCATTGCTGGACGTGCTGCAAAAGCCTGTTGCCGATGAGGTAAAACTGAGGTTTGGTCGGGATTTGACTATGGAAAAGGAAACGCAGCCGGGCGAGTTTTATATAGATTGCATTGGTGTAAACCCGGCTATGCAGGGTAAGGGGATCGGGTCCGGGATACTGGAATTTCTGATTGCGGAATATGTGTTAAAGCAAGGTCAGGTATTAGGGTTATTGGTAGATAAAGACAATCCGAAAGCTAAAAAACTATACCTGAAAATGGGCTTTGCTGTTGTGGGAGAAAAGACCCTGTCGGGGAAAAGGATGGAACATTTGCAGTGTGTGAGGTAGTTTAAAATTTTAGTAAAGCGGAGAATTAATGTTGTCTCGTTTTTATTATCCTCCGCTTAAATTTTGCTCTATTTTTATGGTCTAAAGCAACGAAACTCCGTTTAAATCGGTGGTAAGCACATCGCTCATATAATCGAAATAGGGACGTATGGTGCGGAAGGACTTATCTACTTCTTCGAGGAAGTTTTTGCTCAATACTTCTTTATCTGTAAAGTTTTTAGTGAAGATATACTGCTTTTTCTTAATGAGGTCTATGGCCTGATGTTCTTTATTAAAACCTTTGGGAGCTGATTTTACTTCGTCTCCCTTGAGCCCGCCCCAAACGGATTGCAGGGTTTTGTCGTTCATAATTTCCCGCATTTCGGAGTCGTCTGTTTCAAATTCTTTACGAATGCGGTTGAGGTCCTGTTTTTCCGGGTTCCAGAAGCCTGTGGCAATAAAGGAGTTTCCGGGTTCTATATGCAGGTAATACCCACCCCGGTATTCGGGCTTTTGCCTGTGAAACGTAATCCCGAAATGGGTTTTATAGGGTTCTTTGTTACCCGAAAAGCGTACATCCCTGTATATTCTGAATAGTTTTACATTGTCTACCGCATCGTGCGTTTTCATTATTTCGAAAAGGGTGTTTCCGGCACTTTTCACCTCTGCTTCTGCGGTTTTGAATCGTGTTTTGTTTTCATTAAACCAGTCGCGCTGGTTGTTATCTTTAAGGTCTTTGAGGAAAGTAAGAGTTTCTTTGGAGATCATTCTGATGGATTTTGTTTATCCAAATTTAGGAATTTAATTTTTTTTGGAATATAATAATATTACACCCTTACTTGCTCTTGCCCCGTAAAGAGCGGTTGCTTTCGCACCTTTTAATATTTTTATGTCTTTTATATCCTCTATTTTATATTGATTGAGCATGGCGGGTTTTACAGGGATTCCATCCAGTATAAGGAGTGGTTCATCGTTCAATGTATTGTATACCTTGCAGATAAGTATTTTAGTGCTGTCGGACCGGACTGATGCGGCATCTTGTTCTTTATCCTGAACTTTATTGGTTTTCGGCTCCAGTGTGTATTGCAATTCTTCCGCCATCAGATTTTTAACTTTTATATAGACATCCGAGGGCTGTTGTTGTGCAAAAATATTCAAGCCTGAAAAGCATATAAGGATTGAAAAACAAATTATTTTCATTGGGTTTTGCGTGTTTGTAACATTAAAAATACAGAATTTATTTTTGAGATCGGTACTGACTACGAACCAGAGATAAAAGAGATTATTTTTAATACGTTATTTCATAAAGCTTCAAAATATGATTAACGCTGTTTCCCACGTGGCAATATACTGGTGAAAAAGGATCATAAATAATGGGCCAACATTCGATCTCTTTTATTTTTGATGGTCTTACTCTCCAAAGGTTATCAGCTTTATTACCAAAAATTCCTTCTTCTGTCATGTATAAATCATTGACAAGAGTGTTTATATCCTGTACATGTATATTAACCACAATAAAATCTGCTATTTCCCGATCTTTCAAGAAGTGTATGAACCTTTTACTCTTAAGGCTTTCTCTGATAAAACGATCAATATCCGGATGCATGTAAAGAATCAATTTTCCAGGAACTGGGTCGATACTGCAAATCGTATAAAATAAGATGGTAAGAAATCTGGGGAAACTTCATCATTTTCGGTTTCCTTATATATTCCTCTTTCTGCTGGTATTATATCATTTTCTGTAGTAATAAAGAGTAAAGGCTCTATTGTCATCTGTTGTGCAAAAGAAGTCCCGGGACAAAGAAAAACAGATAATATAAGGAAGGCACAAAAAATAGATGGCTTTATCATCATAGTCATTTACCCTCATGACGAATTATTCAAAAAAATGTTACAGAAGTCTTAATTGCATTACAAATACTTTGTATACGAAGTACTTTAATCCTCTAAATAAAACCCGGCTACGCCTTCTATGATTTTATAGGAACCGTTTCTCATGAGATTGGTAAGTAAAACGATCGCCAGGTCGTCGTCGGGGTAGATAAAGAATGAAGCCCGCCCTCCGCCTATGGGAACAACTGCCGGGTGTTTTTCTCTTTGTACCACGGGCCATCCCAGTCCGTAGGCCGTAAAAATACCTCCAAAACCACCATACTTACCATTGTTCAGGGGCACCGGCTGCCACATGGTTTTTATTGTCTCCTTGTTTTTCAACAGTTTTCCTGTTTGCAGGGCTATAATCCATTGCGCCATTTCCCCGGCATTGGAGAATACGCCGGAATCTGTTCTTAAGGCGAGGGGGAATTCCTCGTGTAATTCTTGTAAACGATCTCCTTTCTTATACTCGCCCGAGACTTTGTCCTGGTAGTAATAGGAATATGTAGGGCTCTTGTTTTCTATAACATCGGAAGAATTGCTGTAAACGGTGGCGAACATCCCGGCGACGTCCCATTGATTTTCCTGAATGAATTGCCCGAAAGGTACACCGCTGCACTTTTCTATAACCTTACCCAGCAAGAGATAATTGGTACTTATATAGTTGAATTTTTCTCCGGGATTGCTTTTCAGGGGAAGTTTTTGTAACATCGCCCATGCAGTATCCATGTCCTTACCACCTACAAGACCGTTCGGCGCTTCGACATCGGGGAGGCCGGAGGTATGGCTCAATAATTGTTTTACGGTTATGTCTTGCCAATCACCAGGAAGATCCTTAAGGTGTCGGGATACAGGATCTGACAATTGAAGTTTGCCCTGTTCCATTAATTGCATTATAGCGGTTGATGTAAAGACCTTGCCTACGGAATTAATAGAAAAAACGGTGCTTTTCATAGCAGCCACAGAAAAAGGGAGATTGGCCAATCCTAATGCTTCCGAAAATACGATTTCATTGTTTTTGACTACGGCAAGCTGTAACCCCGGAATCTGGTGTTCCTTCATTTTATTTTGAAGATATTCATGGATTTCTTCTGCTTTCTGGGCTGAAGCAATACTACCCATAAGAGAAAATATAAGGAACAAAGGGTAATATATGTATTTCATTGGCTTTGGTATATTTTGAAAATACTCTGTTCGGGAGAAGTAAATATAATTATTTCCGTTTGAGCGAAAAGGTATGGAGATATTTTTTAGGGAAGTTTTTTAGATACTTTGTAAACGGGTACCAGAGGTTTTCCGTAACAATGCCCATATTATATTCACCAAATAGCCTAATTGTGACAGCAATATAACGAAAATCAGAAGCCGGGAAACGGTATATATCCAATGCATATATCTCATATATGCAAAGACATCTTCTTTGGGTAAACCCGAATCCACGAATTGCAAAATATAAAGAAAAACAGCACCTCCGATGGTAAATGCTATGTGAATGAAACTCAACCAGCTAAATAGTCTTCTTTCCAATTTCCACACTGCCCCAATATCCCAAACCTATAATGGCAAACACAAACGAAATTAGTATAGCCATATGTAAATATGCTATGACGTAATAGGTATCATGGATATTTATATCTAATGTTTCCTGAGGATGGAGAAACCCCAAGCCCATGATTACGGGAATCATCCACCAGAAAACAAGGTACGGTCTTTCCACTGGTTTGCACATAAAACTGTTTTGTATATGATGAAAATCGGGTAGGTTTTATGTTATGGCACTCTTATGTATTTTTCAATATTTATATGGTTTACTCCTAAGGCTTCGACTTTTTCAATTCCCTTAGTGGTCAGGGTATCTCCCTTGATTTCGTATTCAAGTTCGAAGCTGTTTCCCTCCCATTCCCTGACATTAAAGTATTCCAGGTGTTCGGTGTACTTATTTCCTTTGAGGGTGTACTTCCCTCCCCCGGCGACGAAGACTGCACTGCTGTCCTTCCCGTCGTTCAGATCGTGCCGTAAAAAGGCAAAGTGGGTATCGTTGATGATTTTGATCATCTCCTGGTCTTTAGTGTAATCGGTATGCACGGTATCTTTATCTTGTATGGTGGTCCCGGAAACGAGTTTCCAGGTTCCTTGTATGGAGGGCCCTTTTTCTTTTGTTGCGGTTGTACATGATTGCAGCATGGTCAATCCAGCGACAATACATAGATAGGTTTTTTTCATCGTTATGGTTTTGGTGGTTTATAGTAAAATCCTGTTTTTAATACTGAATTTGCAATGGCTTCTACCGGATGTACAAATTACTTTCCATAAGATATAAGGGTATGTAATACCATCATACCCCCCGGCTCCGCTATATGGAAATAAGGGTACAAATAAAATATAATTCCCGATGTACTTCTAATTTTCGCCGCTTTTTCTTACTTAAAAGGTGAAAAAGCCCGATATTTGTTAGAACATGGCCATCTTTCCAACTCACCTGCATTATTTTAATAACTAAAAATATTAGAAGCCATGAACTTTCGTATCCAATATTTCGTGTTTTTAGCCTTTTTGTTTTTTTCCTGCTCGGATGATGATAATGATTCTTCCGTAGATAATCCGCTCCTGAACAATTCTTATCCTCAGGAATGGAAATTATTCGAAATGACGCCCAGCAGACAGGACTCGGTTATTAGTGGAGAAGATATGGAATGGCAGGAAACTTATGTATTGAATGACGATGACACTTTTGTTAAGACCAGGGTGATGGATAATGATACCCTGACCGGTGAGGGAACATTTGTTATTGTACAGGATGGTGATCAAACAGGGGTGTCGCTTACTTACACGGATGATAGCAACCCCGTCATAGGAACCTGCTCCAACGACAATAAGGAATACCTGGGGATGGATGCGAAAGAAAATGTTTTGGTCAACAATTTGCAGGTATGTGACGGACCGGGCCTTTTTTATGAAATTTCAACGGAATGACCCAGGGATCATTCCTGGATTTGATCTCATGTAAAAAACATTTATTCGTATCTCAAATCCCGAAAGTTCCTGTTTCCGTTATAATCTTTTCTTTAATGTCTGCAAATCTCCCTGCCCGGGTCTTCCCGGTCACAAACCTGTGTATTAAGCATTTTACGGGGCATCCCTCCGGTTAAAGCCTCTTCCTGGGTTTAATCAGATTATAAAAATTCCCCTTCTTTTTTGTGAAAAACAGAAATCTTCCGGTTCAAATCTGATATTATTCTTCAAAAAAATGTATTTTAGTAGTCATATAGACTATAAGAAAATAGATGTATACATAAAATTCAAAAATTGCATAGTTTTTAAAAACCAACCAACCCATGAATAAGTCCAGCATATTCGGTATTCTTTTTTTACTCATACAGTTCCCGGCAATCATATCCGCACAAATCCGGCTTCCCCGTCTTATCAGTGACGGTATGGTCCTGCAACGGGACCGGGAAATAAAAGTCTGGGGGTGGGCTTCTCCCGGTGAATCCGTAAAACTTACGTTCGGGGATATTACCTATACCGCAAAGGCAGATAATAACGGCAATTGGGATATTACCCTCCCTTCACAAAAAGCCGGTGGTCCCTATGATATGGTATTTGAAGCAAGCAACCGGGTAGCGATACAAAACATTGTATTCGGGGATGTATGGATCTGTTCGGGACAATCCAATATGGAACTCCCTATGGCGAGGGTCCGCGAAAAATATGCGGAAATCGTCCGGCTGGCCGAAAATCCGGATATCCGGCAGTTCCTGGTGCCGGATCAATATGATTTTAAAAAGGAGAATAAAGACCTGGAAGACGGCGAATGGCAAAGTGCCACCCCGGAAACTATTCTCGACTTTTCTGCCGTAGCGTATTTTTTCGCATTGGAATTATATGAGCAATACCAGGTTCCCATAGGGCTTATCAATGCTGCCCTCGGAGGTTCGCCCGTTGAGGCCTGGATGAGTGAAGAAACCCTGAGAGAATTTCCTTACGCCTATGAAGAACTTCAAAAATTTAAGGATGACGCTCTTATTAAAAAAATAGAGACGGAAGACAGTACCCGTGCCGCCGACTGGTACCGGACCCTGAATGCCAAAGATCCGGGACTCGCAGAAAACAACTCCTGGAGCAGTCCGGAAACGGAAGATCAGGATTGGAACACCACGGAGATTCCCGGATATTGGAAAGAAGGTTCCGTAGGGAAGCACATAGGCACTGTCTGGTTCCGTAAAACGGTGGATATTCCGAAAAATATGACGGGTAAACCTGCAAGATTATCACTCGGGCGTATTATAGACCAGGATTATGTTTATATCAACGGGGAACAGGTGGGGACTACCGGTTACCAATATCCCCCGCGAAAATACGATATCGAAACCGGTGTACTGAAAGCAGGTAAAAATACTATAACCGTCCGGGTGGTATGTAATGCGGGGAACGGTGGTTTTGTCCCGGACAAACCGTATTATCTTGCTGTTCCCGGCGACACCGTAGATCTGAAAGGCACCTGGAAATACCGG
The DNA here is from genome assembly GCF_052983395.1 of Sinomicrobium halophytocola. Taxonomy (NCBI): domain Bacteria; kingdom Pseudomonadati; phylum Bacteroidota; class Flavobacteriia; order Flavobacteriales; family Flavobacteriaceae; genus Sinomicrobium; species Sinomicrobium halophytocola. Next base: position 79,827 of record NZ_JBRKIT010000027.1, on the reverse strand, counting down.
ACAGGCGCAACGATGCCCCGCGCACCGGGACAAACTTTTATACGCTGGAAACCGGGGGGATTATACAACAAAATGATAGCTCCCTTATTCAATTATTCCATAAAAGGGGTCATTTGGTACCAGGGGGAATCCAACACCGGAAACCCGGAAGGGTATAACCAAACTTTCCCTGCCATGATAGGAAACTGGCGAGAAGCATGGAAGCAGGGCGATTTTCCTTTCCTCTATGTTCAACTGGCAAATTTTATGGAAGAAACCGATACCCCGGTGGAAAGTAACTGGGCGGCATTAAGACAGGCACAATTAAATACTTTATCCGTCCCGAATACGGGAATGGCTGTTATTACCGATCTCGGTGAATGGAATGACATTCATCCTCTGAACAAAAAAGATGTTGGCAAGCGCCTGGCATTGCTGGCCAGGAAGATGGCTTATGGCGAAAAGACAATAACAGCTTCGGGACCTATTCCCGCGAAAGCAAATTTCAAAAAGGACCACGTAATTGTTACGTTTGATCATACCGGAAAAGGTCTGGTGACCCGTAATAACAAAGCCCCGGAGTATTTCGCGATTTCGGCGGACGGGAAAAACTTTATTTGGGCAAAAGCCGAAATAACAGGTAAAAATACCGTAAGGGTGTGGAACGCTGCGGTTTCTAATCCGGTAGTGGTACGGTACGCCTGGGCAAATAATCCGGCCACGGCCAACCTGTACTCGGAAAACGGGTTACCGGCAAGTCCTTTTGAACTCAAAAAGTAACTTTTTCATAATTCAAGAACCCCATCTTAGAAATAACCAAATCCATACGATTATGGACCGTGTATTTATTTCCCTGTTCAGCCTGTTTTACTTTTGCATCTATGCCCGGAACAACAATATCCGTAGATGTTTATGCTCCCGGCAGAAAGGTGATCAGTGATTAGCAGGAAAAGCTGTATTGTAAACTAACAATCGGTTTAGCCGCATAACACCGGCTTAGATCCGGAATTACTTCTTTTCAATCTAAATTAAGTACCTTAGCGACTGATTATCCATCTTTTACAACTAAAAGATCATTAAAAAAGGTACTTTTATGATACTTAAAACAAAACTGCCCCTGCCCGTTCTTTTTTTATTTATGTCCGCCTTATTGGCCTGTTCGGATACAAAGACCAAAACGGATACGGAATTTAAGATCGCCGTTAAAAAATCAAATTTATATGTTCGCATGGTAGGAAATACTGACGGACCACTCTTGATCAATTTGCATGGTGGTCCTGGTGCTTTTTCTGGATTTGACCATGAGTTCAATCGTATGTATCTGGAAGACGATTACCTGATTGCGTACCTGGATCAAAGGGGAAGTGGTAAATCGGATGTAGAAAAGGACTCTACCATGCTGAACATAGAGCAGTTTGTGAAGGACCTGGATGTCGTCGTAGATAGTTTAAAGAACAAATACAAAAACCGGCCTGTCAACCTCATCGGTTCTTCCTGGGGCGGTACTCTCGGATTATTGTATATGATAAAACACCAGGGGAAAATAAATACCTTTACCTGCGTTAGTGGAAAGGCAGATGGGGTATATCCCATTCTTGCTCTTGTCGAACATGAAAGGGAGCTTGCCGAAGAACTGCTGAAGAAATCGGATGATCCGGAAGAACAAGATCGTTACAGGAAAATTCTCTCCAGACTACAGGAAATAGAACAAAGTAATTTTGACCAGCTTTTTGAGGATGTAAATCTCCTGAAGCACACATTTCCGGAAGCACTGGGCTTCAATGTCTACTGGGCCAATGAGGAAGCCAGGAAAGAAGCGGTAGAACTCGGAAAAACTTCCGGGTATTACGAGAGGGCCCATTACACCAAAGCTGAATTTGATACGGCCATGCAAAAATTCGAATATGTGAACCGGGTATTCCGGAATACATCCGACTACAACAACCTGAACATCATTGATGAAATCGGGGTAATAACCAAGCCTATCCTCGTTGTTCAGGGCGAATACGATTATTCCATAGGTTTTAAACAGGCCAACAAGATCTACGCTGCCCTTAAAAAGGTGCCGGAAAATAAGAAAGAACTACACATTATACCAAATGCCTCCCATAACCTCAACATGGAAGCCGGGGAAGCTTATTTTGACATTGTAAAATCTTTTCTGGACAAATATAACTGATCTTTAACCGATCTGCCCCCCGTTGATCTTATTGTAAATACCTACCACTCTTCCATCGGTGAGACTGGCCACAAAACAACTCACGCCGAGGAGACACTGGTATTCGGAAGTAAATCCCTGAAGATATTTTTCCGGTATAAGCTGCAATATGAGATTATCATAATGGGTTTCTTCCCCCAGAAACCTGTGCAAGGCGGCTTTACAAAAAACGCCGAGAAGTTTCTCCACAATAGCATAACCTGCTATTTCCTTTTCGGTTACTTCTTCGGATTTATATATCTTTTCGATACTCAGTTTTATTATATCATTGACCTGCGCAGTGTACTTGCATTTGTCCAGCAATGATGTGGAAAACTCTCCCTTTAATATTGCTTCTTCGTTTTCTATAAACACCCGTACGGCTTCTTCGATAAGTGTATTTATGGCCAGGGCCCGGAGGTAGCTTATTCGATCTTCCTTGGTTTTCAGTTCTCCGTATTTACCGGTATTGATCCGGTCTTTCACCAATTTTATCAGATATTCCAGGGCGTATTCTTCGTCTATCAGCCCCAGGTTAATGCCATCTTCAAAATCGATGATCGTATAACAAATATCGTCTGCTGCCTCCACGAGAAAAGCAAGCGGATGACGGGCATAGGACACGTCTTCCCCATTGCGTGTACGCCGCAGTTTGAGTTCGGAAGCTACCTCTTCAAAAAATTCCTTCTCGGACTGGAAAAAACCGAATTTTTTATCGGAAATATGCTTTGTTGGTTTCTTGGGCAGGGACTCCTTGGGGTACTTGGTAAATGCCCCCAGGGTGGCATAGCTAAGTCTCAGTCCGCCTTGAACACCCTCCCGGCTTTCCGTAAGTATCTTAAAACCATTGGCATTTCCTTCAAAATCGGTCAGGTCCTGGTATTGTTTGGCAGTGAGCATTGCTTTGTACTTCACCCCTTCCCCGGTCTTAAAAAATGCTCCTATGGCTTTCTCTCCACTATGTCCGAAAGGTGGGTTGCCGATGTCATGAGCAAGGGCTGCTGCTGCTACGATAGCACCGAAATCATTAAACCTGTAACCGTGCACTTCCTGTAGATAAGGATGTTTTTCCAGTATTTTTATGCCTACGATCCTTCCGAGGCTACGCCCCACGACCGATACTTCCATACTGTGGGTGAGACGGGTATGTACGAAGTCGGTTTTGGACAACGGGATCACCTGTGTTTTGTCCTGTAAACTCCTGAAGGAAGAAGAAAATATGATACGGTCATAATCGACCTCAAACCCGAGGCGGGTCTCTTCCTGTTCTTTGCGTAATCTTTTATTTTTATCTCCTTGTCGTCTAAGGGATAAAAGTTCTTCCCACTGCATCATATTTCTTGTGTATTTGCTCCTAATTGATCCAGGCCTTCCCGTATCTGCTTTTCTTCGTCGTATTTTTTAATGTCCACCACATAGGTCTTGGGTATGGAATCGTGCCATCCCCTGCCTTCACTGCCTAAAAAGGAAAAGGCGTCAAAGGGAATAAAACGGCAGAGACTCCGGATAAAAACCTCATCGGGGCCAGCTTTCTTTTCGCTTTCGTTAATCACCCTTGTATTGGTTACAAACTTCCCTATAGTCCTGCCCGTCGTACTCTCCAAAGCCATGTAATAGATCAGGCTGACAACCACTCCGAATAAAAGTTCTTCTACAGCGGTCATATTTTCTACAAAACGGAGAAAACCTCCCATTCCCAATGCTTCGGACAATATATAAGCGAGCATGCCTAGCAAAAATGTCAATATATAGATCACGATCCGATCTATGACAAAGTTGGCCAAGCGTTTGCCTTTACCGGCGTATACTTTTTCGGGAAGATAGTAGTATTTTTTTTGCATAGGCCATAATTTAAAGCAATTTGTGCATATTCCTGTTATTTCTCCGGAACAATCGATCTATTTGCTTCTCCATCTGCATTTCAAAACCCCGAAAAAGCCTTCGGTAAAGCTTCTCCGGGGTTGTTTCATTATCTTTTTATAAACTTTCTCTTTTAAGACCCGCACATCAGGCAATCATCGTCTTCACTTTCGCGGGACTTGGCCAGCATTTCCTTCAACTCTTCCGGGGTCAGGGGCTCTACCGCTACCGGCTGATTTCCAGGTGCACTTTGTAATATGGCTGCTACTCCTGCCGGCACTTCTTCCTGCTTTGGTTCGGGAGCGGCTTTTTTGCTGTTGTCCAGAGTAAATTTGATGGCATCTACAGCCGATTTGGTCCTCAGATAGTACATTCCTGTCTTGAGCCCGCTCTTCCATGCATAGAAATGCATAGAAGTAAGTTTGGCAAAGTTGGCATTTTCCATAAACAGGTTCAGTGACTGGGACTGGTCGATAAAATATCCTCGTTGACGGGACATATCTATAATATCTTTCATACTGAGTTCCCACACGGTTTTGTAGAGTTCTTTTATGTCCTGGGGAATACCATCTATATGTTGTATGGATCCGTTGGCGCGCATCAGTTCCTGTTTCAGTTCTTCCGTCCACAGACCAAGGTTTACCAGGTCTTCCAAAAGGTGTTTGTTCACTACTATGAATTCTCCTGACAATACCCTTCTCGTATATATGTTGGACGTGTATGGTTCGAAGCACTCGTTGTTACCAAGTATCTGCGAAGTGGATGCGGTAGGCATCGGCGCCACAAGCAGGGAATTCCGCACGCCGTGTTTCATCACATCTTTACGCAGCTTTGTCCAGTTCCATCTTCCGCTCAATTCTTCATCCTTTATTCCCCAAAGGTTAAACTGAAATTCGCCTTGCGAGATCGGAGATCCTTTAAAGGTTTCGTATGCACCTTCTTCTTTGGCCATTTCCATAGACGCTGTTACCGCGGCAAAATAGATAGTCTCAAAAATTTCCTGGTTCAGTGTTTTAGCCTCATCGGAAGTAAAAGGCATTCTCAGGCGAATGAAAGTGTCTGCCAGTCCTTGTACACCAAGTCCTATGGGACGGTGACGAAAATTGGAGTTTTCTGCCTCTTTTACCGGGTAATAGTTTCTGTCGATAACCCTGTTGAGGTTTCTTGTAACCCTTTTGGTAACTTTAAAGAGTTCTTTATGATCGAATTCATTGCCTTTGATATACATGGGCAGTGCTATGGATGCCAGGTTACATACGGCCACTTCATCGGGAGAGGTGTATTCCATGATCTCGGTACAGAGATTGGAAGAGCGTATGGTTCCCAGGTTCTTCTGGTTGGATTTGCGGTTAGCAGCATCCTTGTATAGCATATACGGCGTTCCGGTTTCTATCTGCGATTCGAGTATTTTTTCCCAAAGGTCCCTTGCTTTTACGGTTTTTCTTCCTTTGCCGGCAGCTTCATATTCTTCGTACTTTTTCTCGAATTCTTCTGCATAGCTGTCAAACAGCCCGGGACATTCGTTAGGGCACATCAGAGTCCAGCTTCCGTTTTGTTCTACCCTTTTCATAAACAGGTCGGGTATCCACATGGCATAGAACAGGTCTCTTGCACGCATTTCTTCTTTTCCGTGGTTTTTCTTCAGGTCGAGGAAATCCATAATATCGGCATGCCACGGCTCTACGTATATGGCAAAGCTCCCTTTTCGCTTTCCTCCGCCCTGGTCTACATAGCGGGCGGTGTCGTTAAATACGCGAAGCATGGGCACTATACCATTGGAAGTACCGTTGGTACCGGCAATATAACTCCCGGTAGCACGGACGTTGTGTATGGAAAGGCCTATTCCTCCGGCAGACTGGGAAATTTTTGCAGTGTGCTTTAAAGTATCGTAAATACCGTCTATACTGTCATCCTTCATGGCGAGCAGGAAACAGGAAGACATTTGCGGTTTCGGTGTTCCGGAATTAAACAGGGTAGGTGTAGCGTGTGTAAAGTATTTTTTAGACATGAGTTCATATGTTTCCACAACACTTTCCATGTCATCAAGATGGATTCCTACGGCTACACGCATAAGCATGTGTTGCGGCCGCTCGGCTATCTTACCATTGAGTTTCAGCAGGTACGAACGTTCGAGGGTCTTAAACCCGAAATAGTCATATCCGAAATCCCTGTTATATATTATGGTTGAATCTAATGCTTCGGCATTTTCCTGAACTACTTTGTAAACTTCATCAGACAACAGCGGTGCTTTCTTCCCGGTACGGGGGTTTACATAATTGTAGAGATCGGCCATGGTTTCCGAAAAAGACTTCTTGGTATTCTTATGCAGGTTGGAAACGGATATCCTCGCGGCCAGTTTGGCATAATCGGGGTGTGTGGTGGTCATGGTCGCGGCAATTTCAGCCGCCAGGTTGTCCAGTTCTGAAGTGGTTACCCCATCGTACAATCCTTCAATCACACGCATTGCCACTTTTACGGGATCCACCAAAGTATTCAACCCGTAACACAATTTTCGTACCCGTGCAGTGATCTTGTCAAACATCACGAGCTCTTTTCTACCGTCTCTTTTAATTACATCCATACCGCTACTGTTTTTTATTAAATATTTTTCATAATTTATTTGTGTTACCGTCCGTTAAAAATCGGCATCGAAGCTGATCTTCTGGGACTCGTCATCTTTATCTTTGTTAAGCACACCTGCTTTTTGATATTCGGATACCCGTTTCTCAAAGAAATTGGTTTTCCCCTGCAGAGATATCATATCCATAAAATCGAACGGATTGGTAGCATTAAATACTTTTTCGCATTCCAGTTCTACCAACAGCCTGTCCGTTACAAATTCCAGGTATTGTGTCATCAGTTTGGCATTCATCCCTATCAGGCTGACCGGGAGGGATTCCGTGACAAACTCTCTTTCTATATTCAACGCATCAACGATGATTTCCTTGATACGTTCTTTCGAAACTTTATCAACAAGGTGGTTGTTATGCAGATGTACGGCAAAATCACAATGCATCCCTTCGTCTCTTGATATCAATTCATTGGAAAAGGTAAGACCGGGCATCAATCCTCGTTTTTTTAGCCAGAAAATAGAACAGAAAGCCCCCGAGAAGAAGATACCTTCTACCGCGGCAAAAGCGATCAGCCTTTCCGCAAAAGAATCGGATTCTATCCAGCGCAGTGCCCAGTCCGCTTTTTTCTTGATCGCAGGGAACACCTCGATAGCCTTAAACAACTGATTTTTTTCATTTTCTTCCTTAACGTAAGTATCTATCAGCAAAGAATAGGTTTCCGAATGGATGTTTTCCATCATGATCTGGAAACCGTAGAAGAATTTTGCCTCGGAATACTGCACTTCATTCACGAAGTTTTCCGCAAGATTTTCATTGACAATTCCGTCAGAAGCCGCAAAGAATGCCAGGATATGTTTCACAAAATACCGCTCATCTTCATTGAGTTTGTTATTCCAGTCATTCAGGTCCTGGTGCAGATCAATTTCTTCAGCGGTCCAGAAGCAAGCTTCCTGTTTTTTGTACCATTCCCAGATGTCGTGGTGCTTGATCGGAAAAATGACAAACCTGTCTTTGTTCTCTTGTAAAATGGGCTCTGTAGTAATGGACATTTCTTCTCGTTTTTAGGAAGTTAATATTTTATTGAATGGGGTAGGTTGGGACTAACAAAGATTGCAAAATGTCGTTAGAAATGAAAGGCTAAAGCGATGCTTTCCTATAAAAGTTTTTAACAGTCCCTGTTGAAATGTTTTCGCAGCATTTTCCTTCCGTCACAACATAAAAAACTGAAAAACAATCAATTAAATTAAAAACATTTTCCTGTTAAAAAACAAAGATTTTTCAAAAAAATCCTTATTTTAAAGGCACTATCCAGGTTCAAAACATAAAAAACAACGCTGTAAGGACAAAATGGAAATTCTGTTTTTTACGATAAAATAATACTGAAGCATATCACGGGAACCGGGAATCCGGAACCTCGTTTTTATTTTTTCAATCCTTCGGCCACTTCTTCCAGTTCCCTGTACCAATCTTCTCCGAACTTACGGATCAGGGCATCTTTTACAAATTTGTACACGGGCACCTGCAATTCCTTTCCGAGGGCGCAGGCATCGTCACAAATATACCATTTGTGATAGTTTACGGCTGCAAATTGGGAGTATTCCTTAACCCGCACCGGGTAAAGGTGACAGGAAACAGGTTTTTTCCAGGATATTTTCTTGTGATTGTAGGCTTCTTCTATAGCACAGAGCGCCGTTCCTCTTTTATCAAAGATAACATAGGCACATTCGCTGCCATTGACCAGGGGAGTTTCCCAGTCACCGTCTTCACCCTTAACGAAAGTTCCTTGCCTTTCAATGGCAACAACACCTTCTTTACGTAAAAAGGGTTTTACTTCCGGATATATGGCATCGAGTATAGCGGTCTCTGCCTGGTCAAGAGGAGCACCGGCATCTCCGTCAACACAACAGGCTCCTTTACAGGCAGACAGGTTACAAACAAAATCCTCCTCCAGTACTTCTTCGGACACTATGGTTTTTCCTAATTGAAACATGCTGCAAAGATATGGACAAAAGCATAAAGTATGTAGTTGGATATATGAAGTATTTTATTCTTTAACTCTTTACGTTGAGCTAACATTAAGTTAGCGATCATATTACAGAAACAACCAAGATTATTTTCCTATTTTAGCACAGCTTTTTTTTACAAAAGACCCGAACCATGAAACAAACACTTTTCTTTTTTATTACGTGCATGATAGCAACCGGCATTTCAGAGAAAGCTGTTGCCCAGGAAGGACAAGGCTTTAATAAAAACAAAGTAATTGCCCACCGTGGCGCATTTAAAAAAGCCGGATATCCGGAAAACTCGCTTGCCTCCCTCAACCAGGCCATAAAACTAGGATGCGAAGGTTCTGAATTTGATGTATGGATGACCAAAGACGGGGTGCTTGTGGTAAACCACGACGGAGATTTTATGGGCATACACATAGAAGACTCTACATACGCAGAGCTACTGCAAAAACAACACCCGAACGGCGAAAAAATTCCGACAGCCGAAGCATACATTAAAGAGGGTATGAAACAACACCACACCAAACTCATATTTGAAATAAAACCATCCAAAGACAAGGCCCGCGGCCTGGAACTGGCTACAAAATCCGTTGAGCTCGTGCAAAAGCTGAAAGCACAGGAGTGGATAGACTACATCAGTTTTGATTATGATATCTGCAAAAAAGTAATGGCCCTGGATTCTCAGGCCAATGTCGCTTACCTCAACGGCGACCTCTCTCCTGCCGAACTGAAAAAAGACGGTTTCTTTGGCCTGGACTACTACATAAAGACCATGAAAGAACACCCGGAATGGATAAAACAGGCAAAAGAAGAAGGGCTTACGGTAAATGTATGGACGGTAAACAAACGGGAAGACATGGAATGGCTGCTGCAACAGGATGTCGATTTTATTACTACCAATGAGCCGGAATTATTATTTGAGATCATAGAGAAACACTGACCTGTTTTTCCGTATCCATAATTAAACTCCCCACATGCCTACCTATCTGCGATGAAGGACCATCGGTTATTTTTTTAACCGGAGAGTTCCGTTTATCCGTCGGATATGCTTACTTTTGCCATCGTTTTTTTAACTTGTTGCTATTATGACCTTTAGCATTAAAGAAATTGCTACGGCGACAATGGTTTTGTTTGCCGTAATCGACATTATCGGGAGCGTTCCGATCATTATCGGACTGCGGGAAAAAGTGGGCCATATTCAATCGGAAAAGGCCTCTGTTATCGCCGGAATTATTATGATCGCCTTTCTTTTTGTGGGCGAAAAAATACTCAGTCTTATCGGGATTGATGTTTATTCTTTTGCGGTAGCGGGTTCTTTTATCATTTTCTTCCTGGCCATAGAAATGATCCTGGGCATTACGCTCTACAATGACGATGCCCCGGAAACGGCTTCTGTAGTCCCCCTGGCTTTCCCCCTCATTGCAGGAGCGGGGACCATGACCTCCATTTTATCCCTTAGAGCGGAGTATCACGTGGAGAATATCATAGTGGCCATCATTATCAACATCCTGTTTGTTTACATCGTCCTGAAATCTTCGAAGAAAATAGAACGGATGCTGGGCAAATCCGGACTGGGGGTGATCCGCAAAATATTCGGAGTGGTACTGCTTGCCATTGCGGTAAAACTTTTTGCCAGTAACGCGACCAATTTGTTTTGATCTGTAACTGTTCCGGACTTACATACATATTCGTCCCCTCACATCTTATCTCCGGGTGCCGAATTCTTTGTATCTTTGTCTCTCCGATAAAAACAAATAAGCATTCATGAAATATTTCATCCTTATACTGATCCTTGCAGCCATTGGACTTATAGCTTATAACGTTACTCTAATAGACTTCAATGCACCAATGGAAGGGGATAGTGTTGTAGCCATGATAGGTGTTGTTTCGGCCCTCTGTGCCATACTACTGCTTGTCATTTTTACACTCTCCAAAAAGATACAGGACAAAATCAACAATAAGAGATAGTGGTTGATGTAATGGTCATAGGCGGCGGAGTTGCGGGTATGCAATGTGCCCTGGTATTGGGATCTTCCCGAAATACCGCCTACGCCAGGGATAAAAAAACCGGGATTATCATGCACCAAAAGGCTTCCCACCTGCAAAGCGCCTTACTGAATAATGTTCTGGGCATTGCACCGGGAACTGCCGGGCCGGACATCCTGAAAGACGGAAAACAACACCTAACGGATAAATATCCCGATGTTATACAAATAGAAAACGAAAAGGTAGTGGCTGTAACAGGAGAAGCCGGGAACTTCACCGTTAAAACCAACAAAAGGGAATACAAGGCCAGGATCATAGTAATTGCTATCGGATATACCGATCTTTTTAACATCGAAGGATTAAACGAATACCTTATCCCACACAGGCTATCTCCTCCCGAAAAAAACAGAAAACAACTGCAAAACACGGATCACCTGGTAAAAGAAGGCATATATGTAGCCGGAACCCTGGCCGGGTGGCGCAGTCAGTTTGCTATAGCCGCAGGTAGCGGTGCACAGGTGGCCACGGATATTCTCACCGTATGGAATAACGGCAAACACAGCAAAGTACACGACAAAATATAATAGCTTTAATCTATGGGGCGGGCATAATCAGCCGTTTCTTTCCTTGTTCGGCTTATTTCCAGCACTTTAGATATGGTATTATCTCCTGTATTGATAATACGGATCTGCGCCACACTTCCATAAAGCTGCTCTGCAATAGTCGCTTTGATATGTTTTTTGAGATTATCTTTGTATTTGGAGAAATCGATCCGGGAAAAATCCACTCCTATCAATCCTCTGTTTCGCTGTCCGTACCTCACAAATTCTTCGATAAGCTTATCGTCTATAACAACATTTTTCAAAAAGCTTTCTTCATCATATTTACTGAACAGACTCCTGTCCTTATCCAGGTATTCAAATACAAAGTAGGATAGAAATCCGTTTTGAAGTATATAGTTCAGTGCTTCTTCTTCGAGATTGGTATCGAGCGGTATAAACACATCCGGAATGATTCCGCCGCCGCCGTAAACTATTTTGCCTTTGGGTGTTGTAAATTTCAGGGAATCATCAACATGGATACTGTCTGCCGACGCCAGTTCACCATTGTGGTACCGCTCATAGAACTTGCTGTAATAATCGTCTATGCCGTTATCATATGAACGTTGAATAGATCTCCCGGTCGGAGTGTAATACCGGGAAACCGTAAGTCTTACGGATGAGCCGTCTCCCAGGGCCATTTCGCGCTGCACCAGCCCTTTCCCGAATGACCGTCTGCCCACAATTACCCCTTTATCGTTATCCTGGAGCGCCCCGGCAATGATCTCACTCGCGGAAGCGGATTTCTCATTGATGAGAACATATACTTTACCATTTTCAAAATCTCCCCTGGAAGTGGCAAAGGTTTTTCGCACTTCACCTTTTTTATTCTTGGTAAACAATATCAGTTTGTCTTCCTCCAGGAACTCATCGGCTATTTCTTCGGCCACGCCCATATATCCGCCGGGGTTATCCCGAAGATCCAGAACCAGTTCTTTAACGCCGCGTCGCGTCAGCACATTTAGTGCTTCCTTAAATTCTTTATACGTGGTTTCCGCAAAACGGTTTATTTTTATATACCCCAGCGTATCAGTAAGCATATAAAAGGCATCTACGCTCCGGATAGGGACTTTGGCTCTTTTTATGTTGAAAGTGAGCAACGAGTCCTCATCTTTCCGGTAAACTTTTACCTGCACGGGTGTACCGGAAGCCCCTTTAAGCTTATTTACCAGGTCCCGGCTGCGGATATCCTTTCCGAAAAGCGTGTCTTTATCCGCATACAGGATACGGTCTCCCGGCTTTATACCGGCCAGAATACTCGGCCCCCCCTCTATGGGCCGTATTACCGAAAGAGTGTCTTTATACATATAAAAACTCACCCCTATCCCCACAAAATCACCTTGCATATTCTCTGCTACCCGCTGATGGTCTTCCTTAGGGATATACACGGAATGGGGGTCCAGTTTTTCCAATATTTCATTTACGGTAATATCAACAATGCTGTCGGTGTTAACCTCATCGACATACTCGTAGTCAATGTAATCGATAAGACGATTGAGCTTTTCCTTTTTGGAATTGGATGAAAAGAGTTTCTGGGGAGCATCTTTAAAATTGATCTTTCCACCGATAAGCACCCCGGCAGCTAAAGCGACAGCTATAAGTAACGGAAGCCATATTTTCTTTTCATCCTTCATATTATTCCTCTTATTCCTCCAGATCGGGCATGTGTTCTAATTCAACGCCTGCTTTGGCGAGAAATTGTAATCCTGAATCATCTTTATATGCCTGGTGATAAACCACCCTGGTGATTCCGGCCTGATGTACTAATTTACTACATTCTTTACAAGGAGACAAGGTTATGTATAAAGTAGCACCGTTGCATGACTGCGTAGAAGAAGCTACTTTAAGAATGGCGTTGGCCTCGGCATGGAGCACATACCATTTAGTATATCCTTCATCATCCTCACAGATATTTTCGAAACCTGTCGGGGTTCCGTTATACCCGTCGGATATGATCATCCGGTCCTTTACGATAATAGCCCCCACCTGCCGGCGCTTGCAGTAAGACAGCTTGCTCCACTCCATAGCCATCCGCAGATAAGCCCTATCGTATTTTTCCTGTTTTTTCTTTGACATATCAATACGGATAATTTTCTATCAGCATCGGCAATACGACACCTATCACCATAGCTGAGATAACCAGTATCCAATCTCTCCGGTTAAACCTGAAAACAGTAGATAAAATAAATCCTAAAATAAGTACTACAAGCACTACGATAACCTGTGCAGCTTCAATCCCCAGTGCAAATTCGAGCAGGGGCAGCAGTTTATTTTCCTCTCCTGCAATAATCCCTTTAAAATACGATGAAAAGCCCAGCCCATGAACAATACCGAAAAACAGGGTCACAAAAAATGCAGGTCCGAATTTTTCTATTCCAGATCGTTTTGCCGTAAAAATGTTAAACAATGCCGTAACAAAAATGGTCACGGGGATAAGAAACTCCACCAAGGTCGCACTTACCCGTATGAGCCCGTATGTGGACATGACAAGGGACAAAGTATGCCCTATGGTAAATACGGTAACCAACCACAATATCTTTTTCCAGTGGTTAAAGGTATAAGGTACTGTTAACGCGACAAGAAAAAGAATATGGTCGTACGCATTGGTATCCAGGACATGTGTGAGCCCCAGTTTAAAATACAGCCAAAACTGTGACATATAGCTATTTTTTGAGGTTGCCCAAACTTACGATTTATTTATAAAAATAATATATCCGTACAGCAAATAATCGATAATCCAGAATAAAGCACAATCATACAGGATTTTTGGTGTGTCTCTGGATAAGATGCTGACCTGGAAAGCTAAACAAACTGTTAAAGCGTCGCTTGTCCACAAAATTATTTGTAATTTTGTGGACAAGTCAAAAAAAGCAGAAATATGTATCCCGAAGAATTAGTAAAACCGATGAAAGAAGACCTGACCAATGTCGGGTTTCAAGAATTACATACCCCTGAAGAAGTAGATGCAGCCATTGCCAAACCGGGGACCACATTAGTAGTGGTAAACTCGGTGTGCGGATGTGCCGCTGCAAATGCAAGGCCCGGCGCCAAGATATCCTTGAACAATGCCAAAAAGCCGGATCATATCGTTACTGTCTTTGCCGGTGTGGACCGGGAAGCTACTGACAGGGCCAGAGGGCACATGGTCCCTTTCCCTCCTTCTTCTCCCAGTATGGCGCTTTTCAAAGACGGCGAACTGGTACATATGCTGGAACGTCACCACATTGAAGGCCGTCCTGCGGAAATGATAGCAGACAACCTGATCGGGGCATATAACGAACACTGCTAATTTAGCAGGATAGCATAAAAAATAGATATGCCTGAAGAGTAACAACACTTTTCAGGCATTCTTTTTTTCTACACTTGTGGAATTAAACAGGTTTTGTAAGGATTATTTACTTCGGAACTTGCGATATACAAAATATCCAAGTATCCCCATAAGGATATATGGAACAGCCATAAGGTATATAATACCATTATTTATCCCCCTCGCGGCTTCCTGCCCCTCCCCGCTTTCCAATACGGCCCTGCACATGGCACATTGCGCCCCGGCGGGCAATACGGTCCACAGAAGAACGAAAACGAATATGTAATATTTGGTATTAATAACTACAATTTTTTAATATTCTTTATCCAAACAGCACTTAACTCATGCATAATACGGGGAAATCATCAGGTAAACCACAACTCCGGTCACGGCTACATAAAGCCATATGGGGTATGTTACCCGTGCTATCTTTCTGTGTTTGTCGAATCTTTTTGCCAATGCTCTTACAAAGGATACCAATACCATTGGTATTATGATTATAGAGAGTAGTATATGTGTGATGAGGATAAAATAATACACATATTTTATCATTCCCTCTCCTCCGTACACGGTAGAATTCGAAGTCATATGGTAGGCCACGTACATAACAAGAAAGGCAGCCGACAAACCTATACATATTTTCATCAGACGTTCGTGAAGCGTTATCTTACCGTTTTTAACGGCCCATACGGCCGTTACCAGCAAAATAGCCGTGAGCCCGTTTATCGTTGCGTAAATGGGTGGTAAAAAGGTTAACGGTTCCACATTAGGAATCTTTACCCCAAAAAGAATGGCCACCACAACGGGTATGGCGATAGACAGAACAAGAATAAGCCTGTTATACTTTTTTTCTTCTACGGTTGTTGTCGTCATAGATTCTCATTTTAAATCCCAAGCAGGACGGCAATATCCTCTTTCAACATGTCTATACCTTCCTGTTCCAGTCCGTTATAATAGACCATCGGATTTCCGAACTTGTCTATCCTTGAACGTATATTTCCCCCTTCATCCACCAGGGCAAACATTCCGGAATGTTCAAAACCTCCATTCACTTCGGGATTTACTCCCGCATACAGGTTAAAGCCATTATTGGCAAGCTGATATATTTCGTCCTGATCACCGGTGAGGAAATGCCAGTTCGGATGCTCCGCACCGTACTTTTCCGCATATGCTTTCAATACTTCTGGCGTATCATTCTCGGGGTTAATAGTTATAGACGCTATTCCGAATTTCGGACTATCCCTGAACGCCTCCTGTATCTTTACCATATTCTCGTTCATTACCGGGCAGATCGTAGGGCAGGTAGTAAAGAAAAATTCTACAAGATAAACTTTTCCTTTATAATCATCATTAGTTATTTTCTTATTATTCTGATCCGTGAAGGCAAAAGGAGGGACCTCCCCTACGACTACCAGTTCTTCTATCCCGGCACCTTTATGCCCTTCACCTATTTTATGACGGTCACTGTCCACCACATCGCCATCTTTCACCCGGTCTATTATTTTGGGGATAAAAATAATACCGAAGACAAGAATAACAAGAGAAACCCAGACATATGTATAATTACCTTTCATCGAACTTCACTTTTTTCTATTAAACATAACAGGCCTTTGCCACAACAGCCCAATGGACTTTGTTAATCGTCATTTTAATTTCTTAAGATAAGAATCCCGTTTATTAGTGGTATTGTTTTTTTTCAACTCCAGACGGTATTCCGCGAGCAATATTTTTATGTCGTCTATCATCTTATCGTTGAGTTCCGCTACCGATGTGGCATCAAAGCCATAAAGAACATGACCGGAATCATCATCTTTTTTCCTGCCTCTCAGATTGCGTTCGCGATCTACGATAAATACGAGCGGAGTACTCATGTTCTCATCCAGGGAAACATTGCTCTGCAGACTATGAAAAAGCCCCTTTATATCACTGTCTTTTCCAAAGAGGAAATTCCAGTTCACCATATCGGTAAGAGGGGACAGTTCTTTTTTTAATTCTTCCGCTTCCTTCTCCTTACCTTCGGGAAGAATCATAACAAACTGAAAGTCGGAAAACTGATAGAATCTCTTGTATATCTTCTGGTTGATGTTAAAGGCATTCCCCTTCATCTTTTCCGGATGTTTTCCCAGAAAACCAAGCACTGTTATTTTGTCTTTCAGCCTTACCTCATCACCCTCTAAAGAATAAAAAGCAGACACCTCTTCGACATTCTTAGTCAGCACCGGTAATTTCACGAAATTATTTACCCCCGAAGCAAAAAACAGATATGCTATAATAGGAAGGATAAACAACACTCCGAGAACTATATACTTTTTCATCCGCGACATCAATTAAAGAACCTGTCAAGTGTAATATCTTCTCTTTCGAGGACTACTCTATAAAGGTGTTACAAAAATAAAAAAGACGGTTCAAAACCGCCTTCTTAATATTGTTAAATATGGTTTAGAAATCCCAACTTACAAAACCATCACTAAGCACATCGTGAACGTAGCTTCCTTCAGTCAGCAATATAAATGCGAGGTAAGGAATAAGAATCAGAAGCGGCAGAACAATAGACCACCTGAAAGCTCCCTTTTCTCCCTCGAGGTGCATGAAGGCCCAGGCGATGTAATATGCCTTAACTATAGTAAGGATAATAAATATCCAGTTGAGAATCTTCATCCCGATAATATGAGCCATAGACCACTCCGGCCTTACAATACCAAGAGCTACTTCCACTATAGTTATCACGGACAATATAACAAATACCGTCCATATTCTCTTTACGTTAGATGCGTGTGCGTGTGCCATTTTCAAATTATATATTTTCTGAAACCCTTTCCAGGACTTCCGCTTGTTATCTTTTATTTTTATACCAGATAGAAGAATGTGAATACAAACACCCAGACAAGGTCTACAAAGTGCCAGTACAACCCTACTTTCTCTACCATCTCATAACTCTTTCTCTTCTCATAAGTACCGAGTATAACGTTAAAGAATATGATAACGTTAATAAGCACTCCTGAGAACACGTGGAATCCGTGGAATCCGGTAATGAAAAAGAAAAAATCCGCAAACAACCTGTTTCCGTATTCATTTCTTTCCAGGTTAGCTCCTTCTACAACCAGGACAGCATTCTTTATCTTGTCCACCGATTCTGTTCTGCTCAGTACGGTTTTATGCCCTTCTTCATTCAGCACCTCTGTTCTTATAACAATATCATTATGGGCATTAAACCCGTCTATAATATCTTTTACGGTATATACAGCTTCGCTATCTTCCACTCCGACTGAAAGCCCGCTGCCATTCATTCCTTGTTTGGCCTCTCCCGTAGGGACAGCAAAATCGTGAAGCGCTACGCGCTCACCGGTATTGGCATCCACAAACTGCAATATCCTTCCTCCCCTGGTTTCCAAAGCACCATATTCGCCGGCGATAAAGTTTTTCCACTCCCAGGCCTGTGACCCCAGGAAGATAATACCTCCCACAATGGTAAGCAACATATACCAGGTCACCTTAGTCTTTTTCAGTTGATGTCCGGCATCCACCGCAAGCACCATGGTTACGGAAGAAAAAATAAGGATAAAGGTCATCAACGCCACATAGTACATTGGAGCGTCTACACCGTGAAGGAATGGAAAGTGCGTAAACACCTCATCCGCAATAGGCCAGGATTCTATAAACTTAAACCTCGAAAAACCATATGCGGCCAGAAATCCGGAGAATGTCAAGGCATCGGATACGATAAAGAACCACATCATCATCTTGCCATAACTGGCGTTAAGCGGCTCATTGCCTCCTCCCCAGACCTTGCCTTCTGTAGCTGTTGTAACAGTAGCTTCCATACACTAATACATATATCTTTTTAAAAACTGCCCAAATTTACGTTTTTTTCTTATCTAAAGAAATAGAAAAATAAAATGAGGTACACCCACAGAAAATCCAGGAAATGCCAAAAGGTCACACCCAATTCTAAACCAAGGGTTTGACCCGGCCCGTACTTTTCTTTAAAATGATTATAAATTACAACCAAAAGCACTATGATACCAGCCACAACGTGAGCTATATGTGCTATGGTGATGGCATAAAGAAACGAGGTGGTTATACTACTCTCGCTCCCTGTAAAGTAATACCCTTCTTCTATTATCTGTGAAAAACCCGAAAACTGGGATACTATAAATGCTATTCCCAAAACCAGGGTCATAAGCAACAAAACTGTCCCCGCGCCCCGGCGCGATCCTATAATCGCCTTTTTTGCCAGGTAAAACGTAATACTGCTGGCTACAATAAATATCGTACTGACATAAAATGCAGATGGCAACTCAAAATCCTGCAACCAGTCCGGCCTGGACTTGCTCACCACGTAGGCACTGGTAAGGCCCGCGAAGGTCATCACTATGCTCACCATACCGAACCAGAGCATCATTTTCTTAGCCCTGATATTCTTTTCCTCAAAAGTTCCCTGTGTCAAATCCATACGTATCGCTTCGCAATTATCTCATCGGGATATTCCCGTTTTCCTTCAATTTTATCCTATTATCCGCCAATAAATTTATCTGCTACATACACTATCTGTACAAAAGTGATATATGCAACACTTGCCAGCATAAGTTTTCTTGCGGCCACATTGTCTTTCTCATGATATAGGCGGATAGCAAAATACAGCATCCCCATACCCAACAGACCAACAATTACCGCTCCTGCAACAGACAAGTGTAGCCTGCCTGTCAACCCTGTCACCGGAAAAACCGAAACTATAATCATCCATATAGTATACATAATTACCTGCAATGCCGTAGCACTATCTTTTTTACCTGTAGGCAACATATAGTACCCGGCTTTCTTGTAATCATCATATAAAAGCCAGCCTATAGCCCAGAAATGGGGAAACTGCCAAAAAAACTGTATCATAAACAGGGTTCCCGGTTCTATACCAAAGGTATCTGTAGCTGCTACCCATCCCAGCATAAACGGAATAGCCCCTGGAAACGCCCCCACAAACACGGATAAAGGTGTTTTAGTCTTTAAAGGGGTATACACACTGGTATATAAAAAAATGGATATGGCCCCGAACATAGCTGTCTTAGGGTTTACCATATACAATATAACTATCCCCAGCACGGCACAGACCGTAGCTATTATAAACGCCGTATTAACGGACATCCTTCCTGCCGGAATCGGTCTGTTCATGGTGCGCTTCATCAAGGCATCCAGATCGCGCTCTATGATCTGGTTATAGGCATTGGACGCACCTACCATAAAATACCCGCCAATCATGAGCAATAATAACACCCTGTAATCTATGGTTTCGGCGCCGAGAAAATAACCGGCAACAGAAGAGAATACCACACTAACGGCCAGGCCTACTTTGGTAATCTGCTTAAAATCTTCCAAAGCCTGTGCAAACGCTCCTGTCTTTGTAGTAGTTCGTAAAGCCGTCTTCATCGGTTTTCAGATATGAGATTTAAGATGCGAGACTTGAGATACGGTATGAATACTTCCAACAAGGTTTATTCTACTATCTCCCATCTAAATAATCGGGTGCAAAGATACCGTTTATATTATAAATTCGGAATTTTGAATACAGGTATTTTAAACAACCTGCACCCCGCAAAAGTTAAAGTTTCTCCCTGGAAATTGTCTAAAACCTTATCCCGTATAAAAGCAATATTTCGGTATTGATGCTATTCGTTCAGAGTAACCATCAGCTCTTCCCATTCCGCCGTAAGCTCTTTCAACTCACGTTTCTTGTCTTCGTATTGTTTAAAAAACGCTTTGTCACTAACCATGGCATCGTAATCCGCCGTAAGCTTTGCATTAGTTTCTTTTATCTCCTTCTCCAGCCGGGTGATTCGCGATTCTACTTTCCCCAGCCGGTTCTTCAAAGATTTCAACCTCTTCTGTTCTTCATAGGAGAGCCCGGTATCTTTTTGTTTACCTTCTTTTTTTTCCTGTCTTTCAACAGTAGCCTTTTCTACAGCCCGAAAATCGGCAACATTCCGCTGCTCCAGGAAAAAGTTGATATCTCCCAGGTATTCTTTTATCTTTCCTTCCTTAAACTCAAATACCTTATCTGTAAGTCCCTGGAG
Organism: Sinomicrobium halophytocola; assembly: GCF_052983395.1. Lineage (NCBI taxonomy): Bacteria > Pseudomonadati > Bacteroidota > Flavobacteriia > Flavobacteriales > Flavobacteriaceae > Sinomicrobium > Sinomicrobium halophytocola. The sequence goes on along the minus strand of NZ_JBRKIT010000027.1, from coordinate 59,252 downwards.
AAAATCCCTGTCGTGCGACACCAGTAAAAGGGTCCCCTCAAAATTCTGCAAAGCCTGTTTAAGTACGTTTTTGGACTTTATATCAAGGTGGTTTGTAGGTTCGTCCATGACCAATACATTAAAGGGGTCCAGCAACATTTTACAAAGCGCCAGACGGTTTCGTTCTCCCCCGGAAAGCACTTTTATCTTTTTATCCACATCATCTCCCCGGAACAAAAAGCCCCCCAGCATATCCCTCACCTTACTGCGGTTGGTATCGTTTGCGGAATCTTCCATAAGCCTGAGCACTGTTTTTTCCCCGTCCAGGTACTCCGCCTGGTTCTGGGCAAAATATCCGAGCTGCACGTTATGCCCCAGTTTCACATTACCCTTATGTGTTAATTCCTTCACGATTATCTTTGCCAAAGTAGTTTTCCCCTGGCCATTCTGCCCCACAAAAGCTATTTTACTCCCGCGCTCCACAAGAAGATCAATACTCTTGAGCACTTCTTTTTCTCCATAATTTTTACCAACCTTCTCCGCTTCTATGACTACCTTTCCGGGCTGCATGGAAACGGGAAATTTAACATGCATAACACTGTTATCTTCCTCATCCACCTCTACACGCTCAATCTTATCGAGCTTTTTCATAAGAGATTGCGCCATTGATGCCTTTGTAGCCTTGGCCCGGAACTTTTCGATCAGCCGTTCTGCCTGCTGTATTTGCTTATCCTGGTTTTTCTTGGCATTGAGTTGCTGCCCTCTAATTTCATCCCGAAGTACCAGGTATTCGGAATAGGGTTTACTATAATCGTATATTTTACCGAGAGAGATCTCTATGGTTCTGTTGGTAACGTTGTCCAGGAACATTTTATCGTGTGATACAATAACCACAGCGCCCGGATAGCGTTGTAAAAACTGTTCAAGCCAGATTATAGACTCTATATCGAGGTGGTTCGTAGGCTCATCGAGCAGAAGCACATCGTTGTTCTGAAGCAACAACTTGGCCAGCTCTATACGCATTCGCCATCCGCCGGAAAAAGTGTCGGTAAGCTTGTCGAAATCTTCTCTCTTAAAGCCAAGTCCCTGCAACACTTTTTCTGTTTCCCCCTGGTAATTGTATCCGCCCAGGATCTCGTAGCGGTGCGTAATATCGCTAAGGTCCACCATGAGTTGATGATAGGCCTCACTCTCATAATCCGTCCTTTCCGCCAGTTTACGGTTTATATCGTCCAGTTGCATTTCCAGGGCCTTGATCTCTTCAAAGGCCTGATAGGCTTCTTCCAACACGGTTCGCCCTTGTACAAAATCGATATCCTGTTTCAGAAAACCGACACATACATCTTTATCGAAAGCTATAACCCCCGTATCCGGCTTCATTTCCGCCGACAGCAACTTTAACATTGTAGACTTTCCCGCGCCATTCTTTCCTATAAGCCCTACCCTGTCTCCGGGGTTCAGGCGAAAAGACACTTCTTCAAAAAGAAACTCTCCTCCAAAGGAAATTGATAAATTGTGAATATTAAGCATGATCTGTTATTTCCGGTTCCTGTTTTTTTGTTTTTCGATTCTGGAATACTACGGGTTTACCCATTGCGGAAACCCGGTATTTTACTCCGTATTTTCCAAAAACCGGTGCAAATAAACGTATTTTTTTCGGGCTCGCGAAGTTCAGGCATCAGACAGCTTCCAATATTAACCTATTATTTAGTAATTTTGATGCAATTTCTATAAATTCAATTTCCTAATGTTTAAAAAAGGAACCCGCCAGTACAGTATTTTAACGGGAAGCTGTCCCAAATGCCAACAGGAGAGCATGTACACCGATAAAAACCTGTACAACCCGTACAAAACACTAAAAATGAACGAAAAGTGTTCGCATTGCGGCATCCGTTACAAGATAGAGCCTTCCTTTTTTTACGGCGCTATGTATGTGAGTTATGCCGTAGGAACAGCTTTTGCCGTTGCGGCTTTTGTCATCTCCTTTTTATTTATTGGCACGGGACTAAAGACTGCTTTCTTTGCCATCATGGGGACACTCATTGTATTTATGCCCGTGATCATGCGATTATCCAGAAACATCTGGATTAATTTCTTCATCAAATACGATCCTGCCGCCGGCAAACAACAGAAAGACCTAAAGGCTTCTCAAAACACAAGGAATAATCTATAATACGCTATTGTATGATTCATTACCAGGGATATTTTGCCCGGAACCGCTCAATATCGATCTCTTCGTTCAATGAAATCTTTTCTTCTATGAATCGATATAACTGCCCGGCAACATAAGGACCGGTTAGTGTACCACGAGTACCCAGACCATTCAGTATATACATATTTTTATAACGAGGATGCCTGCCTGCCATGGGCCTCCGATCCGTAACTGTAGGCCGTATCCCTGCTTCCTGTCCTATAACTTCGTATTCACAGTCCAGAATAGGTTTGAGTTTGCCTGACAATTCTTCCTTTGCCCTGGAAGTTATGGTATTCGTTTTATCCTGCCAATTATAGGTTGCTCCTACTTTATAGAGATCATCTCCCAAGGGAATGAGAAAAACAGATGATTTCAGTATGGTATTCATACGCAGCCGGGGTGCTTTTATGGTCAGCAACTCCCCTTTTGCCCCACGCAACGGCAAATAGTTAAAAAAAGGATTCGACATCATGCCGAAACCTTCTGCAAATACGATATGCTTTGCCACGATCTCTTTATACCGGACACCATCTTTGATAAATTCCAGCGCTGCGTAGTCCAGATCTTCCTTCCGCAACTTGTGCTGCATCAACAGGTCGGCAGTATATTCTTCCTGGAGTTCCCTTACTCCTATTCTTCCCGTATGCCATACTTCGCCGAAACCATGAGGCGCGTGTACACAAGGATTATCGTTATGTATTATCCGTGGCGAGAGAAAAGGAGATAATGCCGGTTTATCGGCAGCCTCAAACCACAGGTTCTGCTCTTCAACGGAGGCAAATTTACGGTATACCGGCATCGGGTAGACCAATTTCCGGGAGAGTCTTTCTTCCAGCTTACGATAGAGGGGCACAGCTATGCCGAGCTGCTCTTCTGATCTCCACGCTGCTGTAAAACGCTTCAACACCACAGGGTTATAAACACCTCCGGCAACCGTGGAAGACTGTTGAGAGCCCCCGTCAAAAACCACGAAGTCCCTACCTTTCTCCCGGAGTTGTTCACAAAAGGATATCCCGGCCAGGCCAAGTCCTACTATAATGTAATCTGTTATCATAGCACAAAAATAGAAAACGCCCGGACTATGCAGGCGTTTTACAGGGATTTTCGGATTTTTTATATCCGAATTATGAATGAGGGTTAAGTTTACTCATTTTTCCAGACATCCTGTTCAAAATTCCTTATCTCTTCTTCGATCCGCTGGGCTTCCATGAGCTGGAACATCGCATTATCCGGGATATAGTCCCGGATCTCCCGATCTCCATATACGTTTTCTTCTTTATATACTACTCCGTTAAATCTTCGGGCATTAAGCAAGTGATCAAAAGATATGGGAACTCCCGAATTAGTTACATTAAACACTTTTGCATCGTGCAGCACCTGTCTTGCTCCCGGATACCATACCCAAAACAGTTCCACAAGATTAGAACCATCGTCTATTCCTTCATCCATAAAATTGACATCCGGAGCTACCGGAGCTATACCCAACAAACGATATTTCAGTTCTCCCTGACGCTTGTCAAAATACCACATACCTTTAATATGGTACTCTACAATATCGGCAGAGGAAAGGTCGCGTCTGTCAATATACATTTCCGAGACCTGCTCTCCGGCATTAATCTGTTCGTATCCAAGATCAGTGGTGTCAACTTTGGACAAGGTCGTTTCCAGCTCACCGAAATTTCTGTTTTCTGAAAAATATGAATCCGAATATATATCTTTTATATTTCCATTCTTGATATTGGTTACCAAGACATCATAAAGCGACTCTCTGCCAGCATTTCCTCCAACACCGTTAATAGGATAATAAAGCGGAAAATTAACCCTTTCATTAAGGTCTATCACCTCCCAAACCACCTTAGACCACAGAATATCCCGGTCTTCCACATAACCGTATTCCAATGGTACATCCGGCCCTGCGTTTTCTTGCGCTTCGGTTTTTTTCCCTATATCCTCGGGCCTTTTAGCGTTGAGTACGTTGGCCTGTCCACTTGTATTCCAGGCAATCAGCACCATCACAACAGTAGATAAAACACCCTTCCAAAACATAAGCTTATCTTTTTTTAGTTTATTACCGTATCTGTAACCAGATTATTCGAAATTTTAACATCAAGACACCAAACACTTAGTAAACAGTATTTTACACCGTAAAAAAATCACAATTACTCCTTTTACAGAATGTAGAACTATACACTATTTACGAACATTAACTCCGCAAAATAAATATTATTGTGCACAATGTTCTTTAATCCGGAAAATATTTTCACTTCGAAACATACGACATGCAAAAATAATCTCAAAAAGAGATTTAAAAGCTATATTCTACATATTTTTCTAATTCTTTACCTGACAGTATGCTATAATTAAAAAATTACTATATTGGCATTGAAAATAGTGGATCGCCTTTCGTAACGTATAGACAGATAACCCCATAATGTTAAACCAAAACGATGTATCCATGAGTGAAAAATACCCCATTCTACTAGTTGACGACCACATTGTCATACAGTTTGCTATCGCCCGGATAATTGAAGATTTCCTTCCTGGCGCAAAAATTACCTCTATTGAAGATTTCTCGCAGACCATTGATATTCTGAAAAAGGAATATTTTGAGTTGATTATCCTGGACATTGATATACCCAATGGTATAGGAACGGAAATGATAAGTGTCATTCGTTCGATATCCCCGGACGTAAAAATCCTGATGTTTTCCGCCCTTAGCGAAAAAAGGTACGCCATGAGGTTTATTCATGCCGGTGCTAACGGATATCTGCACAAACACAGTTCCAAAGAAGAGATCGAAGAAGCAATAACGGAGGTAATTAATGGCGACACATATGTAAGCCGGTCGGTAACCAAGCACTTTTTGCAGGAGTCCTCCCTGCAACACGGAAAACCATTGAAGAATCCGTTAAACAGCCTCTCTAACCGTGAACTGGAAATTGCCAGACTTATTGCTAAGGGAAATGGTAACCTTGAGATCGTAAACATACTGGACCTGAAAAAATCTACCGTAAGCACACACAAAATGCGGATATTCAAAAAATTGAACATCAGCAATGTCACGGAACTTATCGAGATCTTCAACCACTATGATGCCCCTGTTTTTGCCATCTGACAAAAACACCGGGTAAATCCCGAAACCTGGTTCCGGCATATTGTTATTGCCATAATACCTATGGCGCATTTTGAAGCATCCTTTGCTCTTTATGCGCCATATTTTTATGGATCGGCGCATTTTGCCCTTCAAAAAAATAATCTCGCCGCACGGTATTTCCTATCCTTCATTAGAACAAGTTCTACATTCGGAACGAACAAATACTATACGCTTCCGGGCCGGAAAACCACCCCTACATTATATTTTTGAGCATAAGGGATTACAGCTTATATGCCTCCCCCAATAAAAAGTTCTGGACCATAAAAAACCACTCCATTGAATTCGTGCGCTGCCCGTTTATAGTTGTCGGACCTGGTAATGGCATTCCGGATGTCGCCAGCAGGGTAACTCTCACTTTGCCAACGGTGTGGTTTCAGAACTTGCAAGAGTAAAACCATAACACCTATAACATACTGAAAAATTCTTTATTATGAAATTTAATACTATCGAAACAACCAATGAGTGTAATCCCGCAATCACCCTGAAGAGAGATTACAATGTAGATGTAACACTTCTACTGAAAAAATTAAAGAACCACCTTGGAATACAGACCAACATCGAGCTGTCCCGGGTACTGGATGTAAAGCCCAATACCATATCTACATGGAAGAGGAGAAACAGCCTGGACTACGAACTGATCATTTCCATATGCAACATGCTGGACATAGATCTCAATACCCTATTTTCTAACGAATACACCAGAAACAGATCATCCAACAGCATTCTGACCATTCCGATTGAGGCGCATTACCAGTATGTATCTAATTATCAAAAAGAGGAATTCCTGGACAAAATGCCCAAATGCAACCTTCCTTTCTCTTTTACGAACGCTAATACCAGGGCTTTTCAAATGGCCGGCATATCCATGTCTCCCACACTACGGGAAGGCGCTTTTGTTATCGGAGAAAAAATCGAAGACCGCAACCAGATAGAGGATAATAGTGTATGCATACTGGTGAGCAAACTTCGCGGGATTCACATTAACCGGGTAATGAAAGACGCTAATAACCCATATATACTGAACCTCCTGAATGACAATGAAAATTTTTCCAACAATATTGTTATGCCCGTAGAAGAGATTACCGAGGCATGGCGCGTAACCAGCACCTTGTCCCTTGACATCGTAAAAAGAGACCATTAATAATTATTGTGATCCCCAATGACAGAAAATTGCCCCAGCATGGAAGTAAAAAGTGTACTATCTGAAAACGATAAGATCATTGAAACATTTATAACCCGGCATTCTCAGAAAATATACAATTTTATTTTCTCCAAAGTCCTGGATAAGAACATTACCGAAGATATTTTCCAGGATACCTTTATAAAAGTTGTCAAAACTTTAAAAAAAGGAGATTACAGTGAGGAAGGGAAATTCTTGTCCTGGGTAATGCGTATTGCGCATAACCTCATTATAGATCATTTCAGGCAAAACCAGAGAAAGCGTATTTTCAGGAATTTCGAGGACTTCAGTTTTCTGTCCGGCATAGAGGACGGATCGCTTGATGCGGAAAAATATCTCATCAAACAACAAACCGAGACCAGGGTAAAAAAGCTTATCCAGGAACTTCCGCCGGATCAGCAAGATGTCATTATCATGCGTATATACAGAGATATGACCTTTAAGGAAATATCAGAAGAGATGGGTGTAAACATCAACACTTCCCTGGGAAGAATGCGCTATGCCCTGACAAATCTCCGAAAGATTGCCAAAAGAAATAATATTTCCATATAACCAAACCATACTGAATATGCCTTATATAGAAGAAGAAGACCTAGTAGCACTACACAGTAAAATTGAAAGAGAACAGGAAAGTAACAAAAAACTGATGGACCAGATCAGCGAAAAAAACCAGAGTTATGACAAAAGTATAAAAATGCGAAACACAGCCTGGGTTATTACTTCCTTACTCTGCCTTGCCGTAATCGGCTTTGCATATTATTTCAATTCGGAACTCACGGTCATGGAAGCGTCTTATGCTTCTTGCTATGAAAAGAATTCGCTATTGCTCCAGAGCATTGACAGCACTTCTGTATTAAAGGAAAGAATATCCGGTTTGGAAAGTGAAAACAGCAATCTAAGGAAGGATCTGGACAACGCGAACACCGCACCGCTTCCTGTTTCAAAAGACTCTATCTATACCGTACAGATAAAGGCTTTTGAGACAGATCAGATCCCGCTTCAGTCCAATACCAATTTCATTTACACTCAAAACCCAAACCTTTTCTATGCTTTCTGTATCGGTATATTTGACACTCCCGATGAGGCTCGCATCCTGAAAAAGGAACTTATTAACATGGGATTCAACGATGTCTTCGTCGCGCTTTACAAAGACGGGAAACGCGATAGGATTATAGAAGACTGATTAACACAAAGGGATTATTTTCACCCCTGGCCGGGATTTCCGTAACAATATAAAACAAGCATTTACTCTTTTTGTAGTGCTTGTTTTATGTATTAAAGGGGTGAAGAGAGTGCGAAGAAGATATCCCGGTTCCGGGTTATAGCTTCCTAAAACCATGTATCAACAAGCTCCCCGTAGGCAAACAATAAAACACAAACCACCTAATTTTAATTTTTACCCGAATGAAAAGTTTGATATTAACCTGTGCAGGCCTGCTCCTCGCCGCTTATAGTTTGTCAGCACAATATAAGGAAACGTCTTATCCGTCAAAAAAACTAAGAGAGACGAGAGATGTGATATTTCACATCCCCGAAAACTATGATACTAAGAAAAAATACCCCCTTATTGTAGTACTCGACGCCGATTACCTCTTTGATGTTGTTATGGCCGCTTCCCGTTTTTTTCGTTATAATGATGAAATGCCGGAAAGCATTATTGTAGGCATACGCCAGGAAGGGCATCGCAACAGCGACTGTAATTACAATGACGATACGGGATTCCCTAAAGACAAGGGCAATGATTTCTTTGAATTTATAGGTATGGAACTTATCCCTTCCCTTGCAGAAAAATACAATCTGGCCGATTTCAGCATCATTATAGGTCATGGGCTTACGGCCAATTTTACAAATTATTACTTGTTTAAAGACGACCCCCTGTTTGACGCATATATCAATATAGAGCCTGCTTTTGCCCCCAATGTGGAGAATTACCTCTCCAGCAGGTTATCTACCCTTACCTCACAAAAATTCTATCATCTTATCGCTGCAGATAAAAACCGCGACGAAGAAACTGCTTCACGTATCACAGAACTTCATCATCTACTGGAAACAGTAGAAAATGAAAAGCTTCGATATCATTTCTACACTGTTAAAGATTCGGATAGTTATACCGTTGCCGCTTATGCCATTCCCCGCTCGCTCTACCGTATTTTTGATCTCTACCGTCCCATTGATCCCGAACAATACAAGCAGCAAGTGCTTACCTATGATAAAGGGCCCATGTATGAATACCTAGAGAACAAGTACAATGGTATCCGGGAAACCTATCATATACAAAAAAAGATCCGGTTGAATGACATTATGGCCATCTACGCGGCCAGTATTGCCAAAGAAGACCTAGCCTCCCTCGAAAGTCTCGGAAAGCTTGGAAAAAAAGAATTTTCAGATTCCATGCTGGGTTATTTTTTCGAAGCCGATTTTTATGAAAAGAGCGGTAATCCCAAGAAAGCCCTCAGGACCTACGAAAAAGCCTTCCTGATGAAGGAAATTGATTTTCTGACCAAAGATATGGTCCAGGAAAGAATATTCAATATAAAGAAAGATATGGGCTGGTAGAATGCCAAAAACAAAACCGCCGCGGATTTTCTCCAAGGCGGTCTTCAGTGTTCTCTCCTATTGGTTATTCTCCTCTAAAGAACGTTATCATTTATTGGTACATGCATTGAGTTCCTTCAACATTTTTCCCGCTATTTCCCTGAACTTTTCTTTATAAAAATCCCTTGTTTCCTTCAGGCTTTCATTTTCCAGTACTTCTTCATTTCTTTTGTATGCGCCGGCTGCAGAAAATTCCTTTTCACAGGAAAAAGTCCGGATGAGTTCTACTGCGGCACTTTCCATTTTATACAACTCTATTTCCGCTTTTACCATAAGTTCTTTCTGTGTATCCAGCTCCAGTTCTCTCTCTTCCTTCAGTCGCTGTTCGAGTAAACGCTGCTCTTTAAGCTGTCTTTCCAGTTCTTTTTGCCTGGTAATAAGGGCTTCCTGTTCTTTTTTTAAAGCCATTTGCTTTTCCGCCAGAGTTGCTGTGTCCTCTCCCCTTACTTTCTTATCTTTATAATCGTCTTCTTTTGCCGTATCCGGCACTGTGGCAGGAACAGGGTCCGTATCGGCCGTACATAAATCCAGAGTGGTGATCAGTTCGTCGATAAAAGTGCGGGCTTTTTTTACATAGAACCTTCCCATATCCCAGTCTTCCGGGTCCATAGCCTTTTCCAGGTTTTCCTTGATATCATAGATGATGTTGCCTGCTTTGGTGCACCCGCAACTCCCCAGCTGTTCTTCTGCTTTTTCGATCGCTTCCATAGACCTTTTCGCATAATACCGCTGATGATCGAAATTGTTCGCCTTGAGCGATTTTCCGCTATGTGAAAAGGCATAGGTTACCGCAGAATACAGGGAGGAACAGTCCGCGAAAGCGAAGACAGAAAACATCATAAAAACAAAACACAGTATATTTTTCATGGAAATTATAAGTTTTAGGGTTTAGAGCTTAAAATGTATTGTAAACAGTGTAAGGTTTGACCGATTAAAACAAACCCGGATGATTACAGGATAATTTTTCAGAACATTACCACCCTCCCGTATTGAGCGTACACTTACATTCACCTATTCCCTGGAAGATATCCAGTCCCAGGGTAAGCATATGTGTTCCGCTATTATACCCGAAAATGGAATTGAGGGACACCTGATAGGAATACGCGGCGTAAAAATTACTGATCTTGATACCGGCCATAGGTCCTATATTGAGCGGGTCCAGTATCTGGTCATTGAGAAAACGATAGGATATTCCGGCCCAGTAATAATCTTCGAAATCGTACTTTCTGAATTTAATGTTAAAGTCGGTACTCGAACGTCCGTCACTTTCGAATATCTGGAAATACACGGAGGGTTCGATCTCAAATTCACTCCTTTTGTGTTTCCGGAACCTGTACCCGGCATAGACATAATAATTCCGTAGTATATTGGGTTCCGTCACCGTAAAATCGTCCGTGCGTTTATTCAGGAGATTGGCTGCATTAAGGCTGATATAAAACCTCCTGTAGCGATACAATACCCCCACGTCGAAATTATGGTTGTTCACCAGGCGGTTATCCGTTATTCCCGGGTCCCCGGCGGGAAACTCGGAAACATCTATTTTGAACTGGTTGAAGTTATAGGAAATTCCGAAAGACAGAAAATTATTCTCATAGGCGTCTATGGTGAGGTGATGGGCATAAGACAGTCTTCCCCCGTATTGCCCGGTATAACCATTCTTATCGTTAAAAAAGGTAATCCCTACGCCGGACCGCATTCCCAGGCGTACATCGCCTGCAATGGATTGTGTATTCGGTGAATCTTTGATGCCTACCCACTGGGTGACCCCATTGGCCCGTATCCTTATGTATTCGCCAATACCTGCATAGGTCGGGGAAATAACAAATTCACTGTCTGCAAGATATTGCGTATATACGGGCAGGGTAAGTTCCTGGGCATAGATTTTCACAACAAAAAGAACAGCCAGTATACATAGTTTTTTTCTCATTTGCTCATATTTTTAGGCCCGAAGCCGCTTTTCCGTTTCTTTTTAAGCTGCTCCGCTTCCGGAACCGACTTCCCAAAACTGCGCGAAAAGGAGGTGTCATCTCCGGTAAGCGGGCAACTTTTTCCTATATCCGTTTTACCTGTAAAGGGTAAAATGTCCTACAAACTCCCGGGTATCATTTTCTCCGTTGAGTTTCAGTGTATACCAGTAATCTCCGGTAGGCAACAATCTTCCCTTATAAATTCCGTCCCAGCCCATTCCCTGGGGTAATTTGGCCAGTTCCCTTCCGTAACGGTCATAGATAATCACTATCATGTCCGGATATCCTTCGGAATTGCGTATATTCCAGGTGTCTTCATGTCCGTCTCCGTTGGGGGTAAATACATTGGGAATCTCTATATCTATGAATTCCATACTTATGGAAGCTGTTGCAACACAGCCATTGGCATCTACTACACGCACCGTATAAACCGCAGTATGATTTATGTAAAAGGTATTTTTATCATTAAGACTTATATCGTCAATGTAGTATTGGTATCCTCCGGCGCCTCCGGATGCTATGGCTGTAATCTCGTTCAGATTGTTTACTTCCAATCGCAATTCCAGCGGGTCTACATCATCCACGGTGAAGGACACACTTCGGGAGCAACCGTTGGCATGTATCACTTCTACTGTATGTAATCCCGGACTAAGGTCACTGAAGATATTGCTTATTTGTCCGGCTGCACTATCCAATCTGTAGATGACATTCCCAGCTACATTTTCATTGACATTAATGGTTGCTGTATTTGTAGAGAATGCTCCCTCACATCCGTAATCGATCTCCGCTTCCGGCTGAATGGTCACCGGATCATCGAAGTCTACGGTAGCTATATATTCACATCCCCTGGCATCCCTCACATAGATCGTATGTGTTCTTCCTCCGGGAAGATCTGTAAACAGGAACCGGTCATTCACAAAATTGTTCATGTTGTTCAGGCTGGTAGCATAAGGCGCTGTACCCCCGGACACACTTATTTCCACATAAGCATCCCGGTCACCTTCACATACTTCTTCCTGTAAGTTTACCACCTGTGCGTTTAAGGGTTGTGAAGGTTCTTCGATGTCCACCGATGTGGTTACCGTACATCCTGCTTCATCCCTTGCTATAATTGTATAGTTCCCTGCAACCAGATCATCAAACACTCCTGAAGACTGGTAAACATCTATACCGAGAATAGCATATGTTATAGCACCTTCTCCTCCTGTAGCCTGAACAGTAATACTGCCCGTTTCTTCGCCATAACAATCCACATCGGCCACACTCGTTGCCTCTACCCGATCCAGCGGATCTTTCTCTTCGATAGCAAAAGATATGCTCTTTGTACATCCGTTGGTATGAATTGCTTCTATGGTATGAGTTCCCGGCGTGAGATTTGCAAAGGTCCTGCTGGTACGGGGGGTACCTCCGTCAAGAGAATAGGTGACCCTGGTAACTTCTCCCGGATCTGCAATCTGTACGGTAACTTCGTTTTCGAAAGAACTATCACGGCAAAAACCATATATAATTTCTACCTCCGGGACAATGTCAACCCCTTCCGGAACGGTTATGGTCTGGTAGGTTTCACAATCATTACTGTCCTTTACAAAAACCACATAGGTTTCCCCTCCTGTAAGGCCTGTAAACTCCAACCTGTCTTCCTGGTAATCATTCCTGTTGCCCAGACTGGTAGAATACGGGGCTGTCCCCCCGGTAATGACCGCGGTAACGGTAGCGTTGCCATCCTCTTTACATAACTCTTCCGTATAGCTTAGATCAATAGTAATGGCATCGGGTTCGGTGATCGTAACTTCAAATTGCTCAAAACATCCGGCACTATCCTGGGCAACGATCGTATAAATGCCTGCGGTCAAATTATCAAACTCCGCTTCTTCGTGAAACTGGTTCAGATTGGGTGAAATAGCATACTTCACTGTCCCCGTACCCCCGCTTGCGGAAAGGGTTATCCTTCCGTTGCTGTCTCCATGACATAAAACATCTATAGTTTCCACATCTATGACCAGGGGGTCGGGTTCTGTTACAGGTATGGCTGCAGATACCTGTTCGCAATCTTCACTTTCCACCCTGACATAATAGGTTCCTACAAGAAGCCCCGTAAATGTGCCGGAAGCATTTTGTCGTCCGGCTATGGGGTCCTGGTTCTCATCAAGGAGGATATAGATATAATCTCCCAATCCGCCTGTAGCCGTAGCCCTTATGGTGGCCGTGGCGTCACCGCTACAATTAACACTTGCAGCGGAAAGGTCCAGGGTTATGGCAATATCTTCTATTTCATTTACCGTTACTTCATTGCTTAGTACCGGTTCACAGTCATTGGCATCCTTTACATAGAAAGAATATGTACCAGGCCCTACATCGAAGGTATCCGTACCCGTGTAAGGTCCGTTTATATCCGCACTGTAAGTATAAGGTCCGCCGGTGCCGCCGATTGCCGAGATCCGGATAACCGCATCTTCTTCACAGCTTATGTTATCTGCTATTTCCAGTGTGGGCACTATAGGATCGGGTTCCGTAATGGTTATTGTAGCCGTAGTGAATGTACAACCCCAGTCATCCTCTATTGTGATGGAATAAATTCCTTTTCCCAAACCACCGAAAGCCGGTGTACTATAGGTATCCGTAGTGTTTTCTATTGTTGTACCGTCTGCCGCATAGCGGTTAAGCCTGTATTGGTAATCGCCGGAACCTCCGGTAACATTTTGTGCGGATATCTCTACATCGTTATCCCCAATACATTGCAGGTCTGTTCCGGGATCAGCAGCTATGGCCGCGTTTATAGGGTCCGGTTCCTGCAGGTTTACATTATCCAGTTGCACCATACAACCTCGGGCATCGCTTACCCAGACCTGGTACAGATTCGGAGCAAGCCCGGTAAAATTCCGTGTATCTATAAAGTCATCTTCTGCAGGCGCAGGTGCTGTTATGGGAGCTACACAGTACTTATGACCTCCCCATCCGCCGGATGCAAGGATATATATACTTCCGGTATCCTGTTCGCATGTAATGGGAGTAACTGTGACTTCCGTTTCATCTTCTATATCTCCCCCTATCGGTTCTGCTATACCAAAGGCCCTCGTACGGGTACAACCAGGTATATCTATCTGGCGGATCTGTACATAGTAACTTCCTCCACCGAGATTGACTGCAGGTGTCGGACCATTGACAGCATTGTGTGTCCCTGTCCTTCCTGTTGAAGTACTGTCGGCCGCATTAAATATTTCCCATTCGAATATTCCGGCGTATGAAGTAGCTATCATTTCAAACGTTACCGCTCCCGATTCCGTACCGGGACAGATCACGTCATTCAGAACATTTACAGTTATGTTGAAACTTTCAGGTTCCGGAACAGTATATGTTACCGGAATCATACATCCGGTATCCAAATGCCTTACCAGGAACACATATGAGCCGGGAGACAGATCATCTATGGTAGTGCCATAAGGCTGCCAGTTGTTGGTATCGGGATCTCCGTCGCCATTATCCAGGCTCCATCGTATTCTGTTGGTATTTCCCGTAGTTGTGGTTACCCTGACAGATGCAGTTGCCCCGGTTACACAGGTTGCATCAGTTGCCGTTACTTCCGCTTCCAGAAGTGCGTCAAACGGGTCGATCCGGGCCGAAGCAGTTCCTTCGCATCCTTCATTATCATATACATTTATGGTAAAATCACCCCCGTTGGGATCTGCCCATACCAATTCGGGAGATGAACCGGTCTGAACAACAGTTCCGGACGTATTTTCTATAAACTCATAAGTAACATAAGTACCGGAACCTCCGGTTATTAATGAAGGATCAATGACTACAGAAGCTTCATCCGGACTATTCCCCGTAGTACAACCGAATTGCGTAACGGTTATGGCAGCTACAGGTACCGCAATAGCATTAGGTTGTTGTATGATGATATCTTCAATTTCGGCAGTACAGTAATTTGTTCCGGTAGCGGTAACGGTATAGCTTCCGGGAGGGAGGTTCTCAAAACCGTTGCCGTCAGGCATTAAAGTTACTCCTGCCGGCATGGGGGTCAAAGTATACGTAAGCGGATGAATCCCGTTATCTACCCCGGTCATCCTGATAATACCGTCACTGGCGCCATTACAACTGACATCTGCAGTATTTACCGTAAAGGAAGGTGCAACGGGATCTTCAATTATCACTGTTGCTTCTACTTCGCATTCCGAACCGGTCCATATGGCATTACCGGTCACCACATCATATACGGTAACCGTATAATCTCCCGCGTCAGCAACCGAAAATGTAAACGGATTGGCATTCATGGTATCTCTCGGTACGGTAACATCTCCGGATACTTCGTATTCATAGTTTCCGGAACCTCCGCTGGCCATTATTGTAATTTCGGCATCGGAAGACACGGGGGAACAATCCAGCAATTTGGTAACCTGTACACCAGCTTCAAACAGCGGATATACTTCTACGGTTTCCGGGCCGGCAGTACATCCGTTATCGTCCATGACCATAATCTCATAGGTTCCAGGTACGATATTATTGAATGATCCGCCGTTATCGGTATAATTAGCTCCGCCATTGAGGGAATAACTATATGTTCCGGAACCTCCGGAGGCAATCACTTCCAAGGAGAAAGGAGAAGAACAGTTGTCTATATTTATTGCTGTTATTTCGGGAGCCTGTGAAACATTCAGTACTTCCGATCCTACATCCGCAGAGCAGCCATATTGGTCTGTTACGGATATATTTACCCCTACGGGTATAGCAGGATCGACCACCTTGTCGTAAGGTACCCGGACCGGATTCTCCGTACTGACTATATCTTCGGTAAGATTAGTCCCTGAAAGGGTATAGGTATAACCTCCCCATCCGCCGCTGGTGCCTATTACCTGCACAAACCCGGGAGAATTACAGGTTATATCCTGAACATCAGTACCTGTAATGGTAATAGGACGTGCTTCCTGTATGAGTACATCCTGACTGGCGCCATAACATGCATCTGTTCCTCCCGCATCTACCTGTGTAACTACAAGATAATATTCTCCCGGAGCGAGATTGCCCACCTGTATATCCATCGGAGGATTATAGGCCACTGTTCCACCACTATCCTGCACCGGGTTATCGTCACTGTCCATCAGCTCCCATCGGACCTGGTTTTCATAAATACCGTCCTTGTCACTTACGGTAAACGTGATTTCCCCGTTAGCTTCCCCGAAACACGCGGGTATACTTTGATAGGCAACTTCCGTGTCTACAATATCGAATTCGTCATAAATATCCACATCATTCACACGCACACACCCCGTATCGTCCCTTACATAAAAGGAATAGGTCCTTCCTGGCAAAAGCCCGGTGAACACATGCGTATCAGGAGGAGTGTTCGGGCTTAGCCAATCTCCGGGTGCAGGACTCCCGGTACCTTCTACTACGGCAAAACTATATGGTGGTATGCCGTCTGTTCCTTCTACTGTTACCTGAAAATCACATCCTACGGCTTCCGCCACCGCATCAACAACAAGACTGACCGGGGGATAAGGCACATCAAAGGGATTTTCGAAATCCATACGACATACCCTGTCACCATTGGTATCCACGGTACGCATGGACGGGTACAAGCGTGTTCCCGACGGATAGCCCCTGAACTCAGGGTCTGTCGTCCAGGTTACACCATTATCCACACTGAATTCTACCGTCAATCCCGGATAGGCGGGATAATTGGTAAACAACACTCCGTATTCGGCAGGATCTACAACATCACAATCCACGGGGAGTATGGCTTCGAGGTCGGCCGTAAGTTCAGCCGGTTCTTCTATATCCAGGGGATGTTCTTCTTCGCATCCGTACCTATCGGTGACTGTCACAGTATACGAGCCTCCCTGCAGATTGGTGAACACTTTTGCAGTTCCTGCAAAATTTGTAACGGAATCAATAACATCTCCGTTGTTATCAGCAATCTCAATTGTAAACAACCCTTCTCCCGAAGTTATATTTACGGAAACCGATCCGGTTTCGCCATGACATTGTGGAGATTCGGGAGTAACTGCCACATTCAGATCGGGGGCCTGGTCAATGGTCACTGTCTCGAGATATTCGCAATATCCCGTATCTCCGTCATTATCCCTGACATGGACATCGTAATCACCCTCATTCCCGGGGGTTACTTCAAAAGTCGACGTAGCTGAAAAATCTACAGGCGTTACGGTTGATCCTGCCGGAACAAACGCATAAATATAATCTCCTGCGCCTCCTGAAGACTCAACTTCAATGGTGCCTGACTCGCAACTGATATCCGTAGGAGTTACAACTGCTGTCAGTTCTTCGCGGATCACTATGGTCAGAGGGTCTCCGGTGCAACCTGCGGAGTCTTTTACTTCAATAATATAAGTACCGGAAGTCAGTTGTGTAAAATAATAGCCCTCGGCTGTTGGTGGGTTGGGAGTCTGCCACACCCCACCGTTTATACGGAATTGATACTCTCCGTTTCCGCTATTGACGTCAACGATGATCTGACCGTTATTATCCCCGTTATAACAATTGGAAGATTCCGCTGTAAATTCCAGGGGGGTAGGGGCTTCTATATCTATACTTGTATCCGAAGTACAATGATTACTATCGCGTACCTCTATATTATGGGTCCCCGAACCGAGATCGTGAAATTCCGCAGTTGTTCCCTCATCGCTCCAGGTTGTCCCCCCGTCTATACTGAACTGGTAAGGGGGTACTCCCCCATCGCCTTCTACAATGATCTCTGCTCCGGTACTACATGTAGCTTCTTCTCCAAGGACAGCCGAAACAGTCACAGGGGACGGAACATTCACATTTCTCACAAAAGTCATTTCACATTCGTCTTCGGCATAACGCACCATTAAAGTAACTTCATGCGTAACCGGATCTACCGGTGCTGTTACCGATACAGGAGAGGTTGTGCTATTTATCCAGCTTGTCCCCCCGTCAAGGCTATAATCAAAACCGTAAGCCGTATTGTAATTTTCCGCGGCAAAAGCAATGGTTGTTTGATTCTCATCACTACAGAAAAGATCGGCCACATTAGTGACACGGGCGTCAAAAGCCCTGCCATTTTCAATATTAACCGGTATATCCACAGTACCGGGACATTGTCGGGGCACCTGGTATACTATAATATCATCTATGGCAAGATCATTACCATTAATTATGGCAGAATTGGTGCGGACCACAATATCCAGTTCCATATTATTTCCCGGGTTCAGAGGAATTTCAAAATTATGCCAGTCATCGTCCCTCGGGATATCTGCGGTAACATGTTCTGCCACAACATTATCACTGTCATCTACGAGTTGTATGACAACATTGGGGTCCCCGAGGCTCGTATCCGTTCCGGCACGTAAAAGATTGAGCCCCCACAGAGAGACCGTTACATCCCTATTCGGGATGATATCCCTTGCCGTTCTCCTGTACACTATTCCACCTACACCAACGGCATCTCCCACATTGATGACCAGCATCCGCCCATCCGGATCTCCGGTATGGTCTGTCGGTGAAAGCCATGTTCCGAAAGGATGTTCTATATGATTGGTGACAGAATATTCCCCGTCATTTATCTCCGGATTTGAATTGGTCGGACAATGGATGCCTGCCCCCGTTTGGGGTTCAAAACAATAGGCACTGCTTATATAAGGTGTTGACACGGTTAACCCCGAACCAAAAGTTTCTACCATCAGTGTACTTGGAGGGGGCGGATCTTGTGTTACATAGTTTACCGTGATCGTATGATTACCCGGGGGGATCCCGGTGAATATACCGGAAGTACTGTCGGGTGCGTTTACTATGCCGTCTATCTCATACCAATAATTGTATCCCGGATTCTGATTGTCCAGGTTTATCGTCGCCTCCGCGTTACCTTCGCAATCATAATCTCCTATATCTACTGTTGCAGTTGGCGGGGTGAGTGGTTCGGGCACTTCTACCGTCATGGTAAATGTACATCCGTTGGCATCTCTTATATAAACATTGTGATCTCCCGAAGGAAGATAACCGGTATTATTACTGCCATAGGTTATTCCTCCGTCAAAACTGTATTCATAGGGAGGTGTTCCTCCTTCGGCATTCACTACCCTGGTTTGTCCTCCGGCATTCACATCACATTCTACAGTTTCGCTTACCCCGGATGTTGCGGTCAGCGGACTATCTGGTTGTGTAATGGTTATTTCATGAGTTTCTCCCTCACAAGTATTATTTCCGCGGGATTGCGTAACTGTTAATGTATAATTTCCGGGAGGCAGGTTTTCAAAATTATCTCCTGCCTGGTACGTTGCCGTAATATCGTTACCATTGGCGTCCTCCAGCAGATATGTAAAAGTGAAACCGTTGACAGGAATATAATCCACAATAATCCTTCCGTCATTTTCTCCGAAACAGGATATGTTTTCTCCGGAAACTTCATAATCCAGCGGTGGGTAGTCTTCGAGAATCACTGTCCCGGAATACGCCTGGCATCCGTCCGCATCCATCATCACAAAAATGTAATTTCCCCCGGCATCAATTTGAAATTCCTGATCTGTCTGATAATCGTCAGGATAAACAGGATTTTGCGCTGTACCGTTTATCCTGTGTATAGCATACCTGTGCGGCGTGCTGCCCCCAGCAGAATTCATTTCTATTATCCCGGTATCATCACAAAATATGTGTTGCTGAACAGAAGCCGTCAGCTCGAGCGCGTCAACCTTATCTATGGTAACAAAACCGTCGTCCCAATCCAGAGAACAACTCCCGTCTTCGGCAGTCACTTCTATATGATAGGTATTAGGATCATTAATTTCGTCATAGGTAAACCGGGTATCGTTTGTAGGCCCGTATGTTGCAAAAACCGTACTTCCTGCCTGGTTGGTAATCCGGTAATAATACTGGGGCCCTACTTCTTCTACCGTAATATCTATCGTTCCAGGGCCACAGGCGGAAACAGGTTTTGTTTCTACGTTAACGGTAAGGTCCCGTTGCTGAATTACCAGATTGTCAAGATTAAACACACATCCTCCCACTACATCGGCCTGGCGGATCTCCACTTCGTAGATCCCGGCTACATCGGCATCTATACTATTATTCCCGTTTTGCCACGCCTCTATTTCTGTTCCGTCACGTAACCATCTGTATTCATATCCCGCAGGTACATTATCAACAGTAATACTACCCGGGTTTCCACAGATAATATTTTCCAGAACGGCCTGCGGATCGAGATCGTTAGTGTATACATTAAAGTAAAAGCGGGAAAAACATCCTCCCTGATAGGAAATTACCATACGATATTGCCCGCTACCGTCGGAGCCTATTTCATACTGAGACCCTGTGGCTATCGTATTCCATGTGCAGGCAGAACTCTTGTTGGCACATACCGCATCACGGTCGGCCGGGCCGCAAGTGCCATTTTCATCCAGCTTTTCCCAACGCACCTCATCCACGTCCACAATTCCCGTGTTTATAAGCCTTCTGTCCCCAACGCCGCAAAGAAAGAATTTAGGCAAACTACTTCCATCGTCCGTACAGGTTTCTACCACATCGGCTTCGGAGAGGAGCGGATTGTTCTGTATGTCTCCGTGAAGTACCACATGGATCACTTCATTGAGGTCCGGGCAGGTAGATCCGTCTGCCGTTTCCTTGAAAACAGTGTATGTTCCCGGAGAATTTACGGTAATACTTTGTGTATTTCCTACCTCGATTCCATCGCTATTTGTCCAGGTATAGGTATCAAAACCTCCACCCGCAGTAAGGGTTAGCTCTCCGGAGCAAAGAACTTCATTTCTTTCAAAAGTACAGGTCGCCGTATTGGCCAGGATATTCACTGGCACCTGCTCACCGACATAACAATCGTCCACCCCGGCAAGACTGGGGTCTTCGGTGATCACTTCACCACTTTCTTCTCCTGTATAAGTGGCATAGGCCTGGTTCCGTATAACATTAGAACAGGCTGCTGTGAAGCTCTCACAATCCGTGGCCACACTTACCTGTATATCTATCCAGCCCTTCGGATCGCCGGCTTCCACCATATTATCGGGAATAGTAAAAAGTATTTCGCCTTCATCTACATCATGGGTCCATCCTACCCCCGTGCTGGCATCGATATTCACGTTAGCCCTTGCATTTAAAGGCAACAGGTCCCGTATCGTAAAATCACGGGCATTATCATTACCTATATTTTCAAATTCTATCCGGTATATTATGGTTTCGCCAAGCTCAACCTCCTGATCGGATATATCATTTCCCTCGACGTCCCTAATATATTTTACCAACCGTATATCTGGTGCAACGACTTCAGTACTAAAAGCACAGAAAAACGGATAATATGCATCTCCCGATGTTTCAAAACGCATGGTGGCCTGTGTTTCATCGGGTGGAAGCTCACCGGTAATATTGATGATAGTGGCATCATATCCCAGGGTGTTCCGACTATTGGGCACTCTATCCGTAAATTCCGTATTGTTTATTGATATCCTGCTGTTAAAGAAATTATCATTCCCATTCAACGCATCTCCTATCGCATTAAAATTACCATTACTTCCGGCTCTCATCCGGAAGCGATCACCATCCAATCCCCGGTCTCCTTCCAGGGCCAGGGTCATCAGGTTAGCACGTACAGGGATTGTGGGAGGGGTTCTGAACCCGGAAACAGGTACATCTACACTCTGATTTCCCCTGACATCAGCAAAACCGTCAAAAGACGTGATAAACTTAGCCGAAAGTGCCAGATCCTCATAAACCAAAAAAATCGTCCAGCCTGCCGAACTTCCCCCGGTAAAATTATTGGTGCCGGTACCTCCATAAGTTCCTTCAGCCGCCCGGACGTTAGCAACTGTATACTCCCCTTCGGCATTATTCAGAGTCGTTATATATTCGGTGATATCGGCATAACAGGCATAGGGAGCATTGTCGCTATTGCCGAGCCCGTCATATACCACTTCTCCGGTGATATCCGTATAAGCACTTTCTCCCGGCAATTTTAATTTCACCTCACGTATATCTTCTCTGCCATTATCGGTTTTACCATTATAAGGGTAAGTACCCGACCAGTACAGGGCAGCATAGATAATTTTATAACAACCGTTACTATCTGTGATAGACAGGGAAGCACTACTGGAACTAAACGTAGAAGGATCTCCGTCTATGTTTATATATTGCATGTCATAACGGTCATTATACTCATCATCATCCCAACTACACCTCCGACCACAATTTCCTCCATCATAATTGTATGGATTATTAGGCCGCTCACCCGGGCCATCATCCCTGTTCAGTATATTGTTGGAGATCATGGTCATGTTTCCCCTTACCCTTTGTTCATAGCGCACACCAAAGGGTTCAAAAACCTGGGCATGTACTGCAATGATCGGGGCAAACAGCACATACACAACAAGGACTAATGACCTGAAAGCTGTACTATTTTTCATCATATAACTTTTATTATTTGAGTTTAATCTGTTTCTTTTTCTGATGGAAAACCTACGTGCGGAAATCATTAGCTTTCATTTATCCGGATTATAAGCAGGTTTTTTCTGTTTCTGACAGGACTGTTTTTACAGAGATCTGAAATATAGCATCTGTTAGTTGTTCCAATGGATGTACGGGGCTTCATGTATTATTCTATTTTTATAATTATTGCTTTTGAATACATCACGTCAACAGGTGTATTGCCTTGTCTGCCGGGTCTCATTTTCGGGATGTGGCTTATGACTCTTCTCGCTTCTTCTTCTAACCGTTTGTGGGGCGCACGGATACGTAACACGGAAACTTCACCGTCAGTTCCCACCTTAAATTCCACGTAGACACCTTGTATTCCGGACAAGCCAAGCCCTGTAGCCACAGACGCCCTGAACCTTCTCTGGATCACTTTGTCTATACCATTTGCCAGACAGGCTTTTCGCTCCTCGTTATTTCTAAGGTCTTCACATCCGGGGAAAACAGGTACAGATTCTATGATATCTACCGGTATATAAGTATTCTTTACGGCAGACCTGATCTCTCCGCCAGCCAGAGGTAAATTCAAGACTGATTTTTCATCACTATCTTTCGTATTGCCTTTTATTTGCGGGGTTATCTGCGCTACTTTAATACTGTCCATCAACATTTCACCGAATATTTTCTGACTTTCCATTTTAGCCAGTACGGTCTTCGCATTTTTTACGCGAAAGACCCACACCCCGCTGTTATTCAATTCCCGGGCATGTTTTTTACGCTGGTTTATCGCCTCTTCCCAGGTATCATATTGCTTCACATATACATAATTGAGATCGTTTTCCGGATTTTTGAAGGAACCGGCTTTCCATCCCTTATTTCTCAGGGTATTGATATATTTATTAAGATTGGATTCACTTTTAAATACATTGGCTATGATGTAATACCCGTCTTCCACATCCATAAGTGTTGCGGTTTGCGTACGGATATTCTCCTGTTTTGCGGCTGCTTCGAAAAGAAGGTCTTCGATATCCGGTCCCTGATTTTGTATGGCAGACATGGTCACAACAGTCTTGGATTCTGTCAACGTGTCTTTTACAGGCTCTTCTTCTTTGGCCAGGGCCAGACGTATCTCTTCCGCTTTTTCTGCCTGGTCTATGGAGTCCTTTATCTGCCTTCTGCGTTCCGCCGTAAGACGGGTGTCTCCCAGTTGCTGATGTCCGAGACCACTTTTCTTCTGCTCCTGTAGTTTTACACTGTCTTTTTCCTGTGTTTGTACAACCTGCGGAACCGCCGGCGGTTGTGCTGTTGAGGCCACAGCTTTTTCAGAGATCTCCTTTGTTTGGCTTATAGTTTCCCCGGATGGATTTTTAGTTTTTTCTTCACGCTTTTCTTCCGGAGTTCCGGCCGTTGTGGAAACCACAGGCTTTTGTAGTCTGGGCCTGACCGCGGGACGTTTCCTTTTTGTATATATGTGACGGGGTGGAGTCTCGGAAGGCTTAAATGCATAGGACAAACTGAATTCGTGGGTGGTGCCGAAATTCGCAATATTTTCGCTCAGCCCTTTTTCGACCGTATATCCCAGCGATAAATGGCTTGTAAGATTAAACCCTACACCTGCCGCAGCTCCGTAGAGGTCATCATATCCTGCCTGAAGCCATCCCAACCGGGGGAAGTTTACAATAAGGCTTGCTCCGGGGAAAAAGTCTTCTCCCGTCTTTCTTCCCCTGAGCATCGTAGTCATTTCTCCATCCTCAAATACACCGCTAAGCGTCTCCATTTTGAGGGTATGCATCACATGTGCAGAAAATATTTTACCGGAATTACCACTTATATAGGACTCATAATTGGTGAGATTGAAGTTTACTATATTTTCTGCATATACCCCCACATCAAAACTGTGGAAAGAGAGGTTTAATCCGGGATGAAATGCTATAAGAGAACTATTCTCCATATTTTGCAATGCCGGATCCTGGTTGTCGGAAGCAAAAACACTTCCCCAATTAATTCCGCTCCGGTAATATGCGACATTGACACCAAAAGTAAGCGTACTGTAGTCCGCAACCTGAATGCCATAAGCATAATTGGCCAGAAGACCGAAATTATCTATAACTCCCAGCCCCTGCTGAAACAAGCCAAGCCCGAAGCCTGTACGCTCGTTTATTTTTCCGGAGAAATTTGCCAGGTATACTTCGGGGGAATTATCGTATTCCGCCCATTGGTTTCGATGATGAAAACCTATATACGTATTTACGGGACCAAGAGCGGAGAAGGCCGGATGTACCAGGTAGCGATTATACCTTAACAGGTTTTGAGACGGGATCTCAAAAGAAAGTACGGGACCGGTCTGCTCGTTCTCCTGGCTGAAACAACAGGGAACACTTAATAACACTAAAAATATAAGGGGTAGTTTTTTAAGCATATTTTCAGTGTATTAAAGTTATGGTCCCCTGTCGAACCACTTCTTTTTCCTCTTTCAATATCCTGTAGTAGAAAACCGGTTTATTACTGGGGTAGGTCATGGTAGATTCCGGCCAGTTATTCTGGTATTCCGTGGTCTGAAGCAATAGCGTTCCTTCGGGACTATAAATGGTGACTTCTACATCCGGGTTAAATGCATATATATTAGGTAATACCCAATGGTCATTTATTCCGTCATTATTAGGGCTCACTATATTGGGTATGATATAACTGTCCTGGTATTCTACGGTAAATTCACGGACCACCTCGCAATTGCCCAGGTAGGCGAAAAGTAATACTTCATCTTCCTGGTCTATTGTTAAGGAATCGGTATCGGACAGAAGCTCGTCATCTCCATTGTACCAGGCATAAGCGTCTCCCCCGGATGCGGTAATGGTCTTTGAAGTACCTTCGGGGATAATGATCCTTTCGGGAGCATCAACTTCTATAACCGACTCGTCAAAAGGATGTATCACCAATTCGTTGGAGAATACCGTACATCCGTAAGCGGATATACCGAGCCTGTAGGTCCCTTCTTCCTCTATATCGAGTGCCGTAGTATTTTCGGATATTTTTTCCCCGTCTTTATACCAGGCGTAGGTATAATCGGTATTTCCGGTACCTGTAGTAATATTAATGGTTATTGATCCTCCACAAAGGATATCGTCAGAAGCTTCGATGGACACAGTTTCCTCCAGTCTCAGTTTCAGGTCTACGGCATTGGATATAATATCGTCATCTTCGAATGTGGCTTTTAACGTATAGACTCCGTTATCCGAAGGTTGATTTACAGTTAACGCCGTTCCGGTCCTGCCGTCGAGGTAACTGCCGTTTCGGTACCATTGATAGTTGAATACATCTTTATACGTATCATACACATCAAGGGAGGCACCGTCTTCTGTCTCTGCAAAAATGCCACTCAACCTGAGTGTAGCTTCAGCATCCATACAGGGGTCATAATTGCCATCCGGCGCTATAATAATTGTAAAACCCTGCGGATGAGCAACTTTAATCTCTTGTGAAAACGCTTCTATGGCACACCCGGAAGTTTGTTTCACTCTTACTTTATAAATCCCCGTTTCGTCTATAGTTATAGAAGCAGCAGTACTCCCGGATATCGGAACGTTATCCTTATACCAGGTATACTCCGGACTAATTGCCGTAGTAGATGCCGTTATCATAATGTTTTCTCCGGGGAATAACAATACATTACTCGCAGCATCGGTACTTACGGATACGGACGGAACTGTTACCTGTACCGTATTGGATTCTGTCACACACCCACTCTGGTTTTCCAGACGTAACCGATATTCTCCTGACGGGTCAGGCCCGCCCAGGGAAAGTTCCGGTAAGTATCCGGGGCTTCCAACTTGTTGCCCGTCTTTAAACCAGGTGTAAGTATAGCTTGGGTTATCGATATCCGTAACGAGTACAGCATCGTCTTCCGGGCATATATCCAGTGTAGGTTCTCCGTTATTAATGGATACTTCCAGTGCGCCGCCAACCGATACGTTAACTATGTTAGAGGCCGTATCGGAAGAGCAGTACTCACCATAATCTACCATCGCATAATATGTTCCTTCCTGAGATACCATTAAAGAAGATCCTTTTTCTCCGGGAATCTCCATTCCACTACGGTACCATATATAAGAACTTTCATCCGGGTAATTATAGGCGGAAAGTTCATAGGCTCCCCCGTCACACAATTCCACATCACCGACTACGGACCCGTTTATGACGTTGATGGTAAGAGACTGATTTACTTCCCTATAGTAAGCAGGGAACTTATCACTTGAAGAACTGAATTTTTGCGGACTTGTACTTCGCACCCTTACACGGTACTCATCTCCTGCAGTGGTGTCCGGAAAACCGAATTCAAAATCAAAATCAAATGTAGTATTCATATCACTTACCCTGGCTAATTCCGTACTACTTGCAAAATCTCCGTTGGCATCGGATAATTCCAGGATAAATTCGTTCGAAGAATCCACTAATGGCGGATCCCAGGAAAATGACACGCTGTATGTATTAAAACCAGCAGAAGCGCAAGGAGTTTCAAATTGTGGCTCGGGCTTATAAAGGGTCTGTGCATATGAAAAACACCACCCCCCGGCTACGAAGAGCAACAAAAACAGCATGTATTTTTTGACAAGGTGTGGTAATTTTTTATCCATAGGCATCATTTGGGTTGTTCCGGACAGCATGTTTTGTCACATCCCTGTAAACAAAACCACACTCCGTCCGCATATGTAATAAGAGAAAAAAACCCGGTAGGCCTATTATGTCTGGAAAATTCATACCTGTAAACCAAAGCAACACAAGAACCTACCGGGGCAAGTTACCAACAACTTGATTAACCCTTATTACTACAAAATACAACTGATGAAACATGTTGTCTTTTGGCAGATGTAAAAGTATTGGTAGCCCCTGAGGTTTACACTGGAATTCATATAGAATTACTTCTAACAGAGTGTAGAACTTATTCTAGGTTGTTTGTAGAACTTATTCTAATTACTCACATAAAACACTTATTTACATAGACATACAAGTATACTATCATTACTCTCAAAATATATCGAGATTGGAGGTTAAGGATATTTAACTTCGGAATTGTGCAGATAAAATTCTTTTAGTAACCCTCATATTGGTCCATAACTTAGAGATCAGACCTCAAAAATCGGGTTTGAAAATGCCATTAGTACATGACAAAATTCAATTCCGCAAGATTTACCTCAATTTTTGACCCCGTCCCTAAAGGGAGAAATCGAGGAAAATCGGGTTCCCTTTAGGGCCAGGGTAAAACTGATTTTCCGACAAATAGTGCCAAAATCTAATTTTGTCATGTACTAAAATTATATGATAGTAAGGAGCCGGGAAAGCCATTATAAAGATCTCCAGGGCGGGTCACACAACACCACAGATACCCGCCTCCGGAAGATCATAAAATACTTAAAAAAAACGTTCACTGAACACGTTAAAGAAGGGGTTGGGCAAATTTGACATGTTTATATGTTCCGGAAAACTGGCAAGCTAATCCAAAACTCACATCTCCTGCCTTGCCTTCACCCGCCCTTCTTTCGACAGGAAGAACAGAAAACAATCTTTGCAAGGCAGTATCTCTTTTTTCGTATCAACCCCACAGGCGCGGAACAAGGGAAATACCGCTACAACCCTGTTCCGACAACCAACCGGGGCCGACTGAAAGGCTAAAGAATCGTCATATTTTTTTAAATCGGGAAAAATCCGATTCCTTGTACTACAATTCAAGGGAATAGAGATGCCAAAAAACTCAAAACCAACTCCTTTTATCCTCCTGGTAAGTCCTGTAAAATTCTTCGTCGGACATAGCCAGGTAAAGTATCCCTTCTACAAGACTTATCAAACCTCCGAACCCGAAGGTGATCATAGTAAATACCAATTGAACGATTCCTTCCTTTATATAACCTAAAACAAATTTATGTACTCCAAAAGCTCCTAAAAGAATTGCCAGTATACCGGCAAGTAATCTTTTATTTCTGCGTTTGCGCATGACCAGTTTTTCTCTTGTTTTTCCGGAATTATCCTTTTCTATTCCGCCGGGAAGAATCTCTGTTTTCATAGTATTCTTATAATTTGCAAACTATTTCCGGTACCTTTCAAAAGATGAAGCGAAGTTAGATCATATTCTGATTTTAGAAATAAAACCGAAGTAGAACAAGTTCGAAACACGTCTAGAACTTGTTCTACTGCCCATGGGGTAAATATGTTTCTGGGGCATGAGTCCATGAGACCAGATCGATGTACAATATTCCATTAACCCGCTCCTTTAGTAAAAAATACTTATGATTTTCTTAAATCAGCCACAAAATTCATTATATTATCCTTGCTTTGCTAAAAAATAATTAAATTTGAGACTGTTTGGATCTTCTCTGGTAAGCTATAAAGTCCGAAACTTACACAGCAGTATAAAAGAGGTAACATCTCTTGCCTGCTGAATTAAATATATTAACATAAAACTACCCTATGAAAAGAACACCGCGGACCAAAGTTCCGGAAGGAGAAGGTATCCCCTTTGAAGTACCGGAAGTCCTGGACAGGCTTAAAGAATACCTGGACATCCGGACCAATACGGAATTATCGGATATATTAGAGGTAAAGCCTAATACGATCTCTACCTGGAAAAAAAGAAATACCCTGGATTATCCTCGTATATTGTCCGTATGCCAGACATATAGTATTGACATAGATAAAATATTCTTTAATAAGCAAAAGAGTGAGGCATCTGCCGGAATGACTGGCGATAAAAATGCCTTCAGCATAGTTACTGCAGACGACCATTTCCAATATGTTGCGGAGTCGGGCAAAAAAGACTATATAGACTCCCTGCCCAAATTCTCCTTCCCTTTTATCTCCGGGCAAAACATCAGGGCCTTCCAGGTTGTGGGTTCCTCAATGCACCCTGTCTTAAAAGAAGGTGACTACGTAGTCGGAGAATTTGTGGACGCAGATACTTCCGCACTTAAAAACGGTAGCATTTATGTATTGGTAAGTTCAGTAAAAGGAATCTATATATCCCGGGTTCAAAAAGATGCATCAACCCCGGAGATCATTCATCTCAGCAGAGACAATGAGCCTAAAAACACCTTTACTGAGTTGGAGATGGCCTCAGGTGAAATTGTTGAAATATGGATAGTAACATCGGTTTTTTCATTAGATCTCATAGGTAGAGGTAACAGTAAAAAAGGAACCCCTAAGTCATAAAGCCCGTTTAAAACTATCTGTTTCTCTCTACGAATTCCGCTCTCTGTCTTCCAGTTTTTTCCGAAGTTCGTCAAACTGTTCCTTACTTTTCATATTTTCTGACGGGGATCGATCACACGACAGATCCATATCTTCCCAGTGCTCTTCCATCCAGTATTTTACTTCTCCTTCCAGGTTGGGATCGTTTATCATTTTCGCCAGTTGCTCAAACTCATTGCGGGTTATAGTATTTTCTCGAAATTTTTTCAGCAATTTTTCCAGCCTCCAATGTTTACTTGCATCTTCTCTCATTTCCCCGTGAAATTTTTAACCCAATGGGTTATACCAATTATGTTATTATATTTACTTTCTTCACCTTTAGTGATTACCATTTGATTTTTCCCGGGTACACCAAAAAACTACCAACTTCTTGTACCTAGAGCCCATTACGAAAACCTAGTATACCAGGCAGCCCCGCAGACTCAGCAGTTAGATTTGGTTAAGTTTTTCCGCAAAGACGCTAAGAATCTGCAGCCTTTGCAAAGTAGTAAGTAATGGATTTTAAATGTGTGCCTCTCTAAAAATCAAATAATACACTCCTCTTTTTACCCTTCCCTTATGGCTCCCATCAGTTCCATGGAAAAATTATCCATGGCCTGGACATAAGCCACTTTGGAGATGACCTTCGCCCCTATTTTCTTTTTTTCAAAAGAGGCCGACAGTCCGAAATCTACCCTCCGGAACCCCAGGCTACCCGCTCTTATTACCGTCTGGTACAACATTTGGCGGTATAGCTGGTATTCCCGGGCATACCTATAATCCATTCCAATAAAGGCGGGAACATAGGTTTGGTTTCCGTTCTTATAACAAAACATAACCCCTACGGGTATGTTATTTTCTGGCCCATTATATTCCTCCTTCAGGGAAAGTTCCATGAATTCCCAAAAAGGATGCTCAGACATGATCTTTAACAATTTTTCCGGGAAGGAGAACATATTCAGAGCATAATTATTATGTCGCACATTTTCGAAGAGCCGCATATAGACTCCCGCTTCTTCGGTAGTAACGGTCTCTTTGAAAGCCACGTTAAAAAACTTTTCGTAAGGCTTAACTTCTTTTCGGAAATGCTTCCTGGAGCGGGAAGACAACGATGCCACATACTTTTCAGCTCCCTGCCAGGACAGGTTTTCGACCACGCAGGAATCGGGCATTGCCATTTTTATAAAACCCTGGTTGTGGAATACACGGGTCAGATGCTCCTCATCCGCAAAATCCCGTAATACTGTCATAGAGGTGTCCTTCTTTTCATCTAGGGTTTCCAGTTTTTCCAAAAGAATCCTTACGGCTTCCCGCCATTGCAGATGTGTGCTGTCCAGGTAGCAATGCCGCCCCTCCGTAAACGGGGATCCCATACCCAGCACAAGGGAAGTGAGGTAATACGGATCCTGTTGTCTCTTTTCTTCCAGCTTTACGGAAACCGAAGCGGGGGCCAGCATATCGTCTTTCCACAACGCCAAGGTAAAAAAGGTGGCCAGTACAGGGATTCCGTCTTTATCCCTGATTACAAAATAATAGAAGGACCAGTTGTGCTCTGGCCTCGTATTACCGCAAAAGGCTTTTTCCAGGAATTTAAGACCATACCAGTCAAAGACCCCGTGACCGCCAAACCATGTATTCCATTCTTCTCTATCTATCCGGTGGACGGTACTTTCCATTTGTAAGGTCAGGGGTCCGGTTTCCACCTCTTCCGGTATGGCCTTTGTTACCGGCATCCGAAATGCTCTTCTCACCCTGTCGATCGTAGTATGGGTTTCCTCCAGGGCTTTGGGATAATGGTATACCATCGCTTCCACAAGCCGTTCCATATCTTCTTTTTTATTATGCCTGGATATGGTGATCCGCAACCCGGTATTTTTTACCGGCACCGCCGGAAATATTCCCAGGTTTACAAAAAGCCCCTCCTCCATCAATCGCCTTACCATTGTATAACCGGTTACAGGCATCCCGGTACCTATATAGAATACCGGGGAATCATTATGTTTTATTAACGGAAGTTCCGTTTTTTCCAGGAGCTGATTAAAATAGCTGATCTTGTGATACAATTCATCCTGTAACCTGTAAATTTCCGGGGAGAGATGAATATCTGCAGACGCAGAAGCAGCAGCCACAGAGGCCGGTTCAAGCTGTGCCGAAAAAGTAAGAGGTCCACCAAAATTCCTTATTTTCTCATACATTTTCTTATCCGGACAGACCAGTACGGCGCCACTCGCTCCAAAAGTTTTACTGAGGGTACCAAATAACAGGACATTCTCCGGAAGTTCACCCAGCGTATGCAAAACATAGCCCGTACCATTCCTTCCTGTCCAACTCATTCCGTGGACATCGTCAAAATAGAGGTGCAACTGCGGGTATTTATTACAAAGGACCATGAGTTCGGTAACCGGTGCATAATCCCCGTACATAGAGTAAACCCCATCTGCCATATACCATATTCTCCGGCATTTTGAGGACAATTCCTTTATCTTATCTTCCAGCATATCCAGGTTGTTGTGCCGTATCATTTCTACGGGCACGCCGCGCACTTTGAGAAGTTGGGTAGCATTCTGCACACTCCAGTGCACCTGGTGGTCCAGGATCACGCCATCTTCATCTCTCACTGCCGTTGGTATTACCCCAATATGCCCCAGGGTACTGTTTTTGGTGATGATCGCCAGATACCCGTACATGGCCCGGACTTTGTCTTCCAGCTCCCTGTACAGCGGGTGGGAAATATAGGTCTTGGAAAGGGGAAACTGTGTGCCGAATTTAAAAATGGCCCGGGCAGCAGCATTCTTAAGACGGGAATCCTGTTCCAGGCCAAGATACCCGGTAGTACCAAAATGCAGCAAATCCCTGTTGTTTACCTTAATGTTCCTGCCGTTAAAGCTCTCGCCCTGGGCATAAAGGTGCAGCACACCTGCTTTGATGCCATCCGAGAATATCTCGTCCACCGTATCCAAAAAGTTATTATGTTTTATTTTTGCCATCCCTTTTCCCTTTCTGCCGGAACATCATAAAATGATATCCCGGCTGTCCGTTTCTCACATATTTCCAAACCATAAAAATTACCCCTATTTAGCATACCCTGTTTGCCTATATCTTAAAATAATCCCTCTCAGATAATAAAAAATCCCTCTCAGATAAGTATCGTTTCATAATTCACCGTTTATAATAACCCGGGTACTTGTAAATTGCACCCTATAGATAAAATTTGTTAAATTGCCAAATAATATACCCTACCAATTATGATGTATTTTAAAGATTATAACCCGGGCGTGCCCTGGTTCGAAAACAAGTATGCCTGGTACTGGATAGACCGGAACATTCTTTATTTTGTGTATAAGCCCAACACTGTAATCGACCTGGATGCGGCTATAACCATTGTCGCAGACAGGCTGAAACTCCAAAAAGAGAAGAGTTTCCCCGTATTTTGTGACACCAGCGGCCTCAAAGAGGTCCGAAAAGCTGCCAGGGATTTCCTCGCCCAGGAAGGATCTGCACTCGCCAACGCGGTTTCCATATTAGCGCCTTGGTATGTCAGCCGTGTCATATCTGTATTCTATATCAAGGTAAGCAGGCCCCTTGTCCCAACAAAAACATTTACCGATAAGGATAAGGCGCTGCAGTTCCTGGAATCTTTTATATCGCCATGATCCCGGCGGACAGAGGAGAGATAAAATTGCATAAACAACCTATAGTATACAATTTATAATTCACCCCTTTCTTCATCACCCGGCTATCACACGATATAGCCCATTATCACCTATAGAAAATACCGGGATACTATGTAACGCTTCCGACATAGTTATCGGACTTATCGTTCTCATAACTTTTTAAACCCACCCCTAATGATACATGAGGATCACCATAAAGAGAGAATACAACGCATTAACCGGATGCTTCTTGAAGTAGCCGGTGGTAATTTTTCCTACCACATTGAAAGGTCTAACCACAACGACGAACTGGAGGCACTGGTTGTACAGGCTAATATGATGACCGAAGAACTCCGCGAATCTGTACGCCACCAATCCTTTATGAACTACAATGAGTCCTATAACCACATCGCGCAAATGGCTTTTGTGCTGGACAGTGATTTTCATATCTTCAGTCTTAATCCCCTGGCATCAGATATTCTCCTGTTTGACCAGGGCGAAATGCAAGGCAGGCCCCTCGACAGCTTTCTTACGGAAGAATCCAAGCCTGTCTGGGCAGATTTCCGGTCTTCTTTAACCCAAGACGAAAAGTGCAGCCATATCCTTGAACTTTCTTTCAAAGCAAAAGAATTCTTTATTGTTCCGGCTATCTGTTCCATATCCACACTGCTCAATCCAAACAACAAGGGTTGTATACTTGTTACGGCCATAGAAACTATATTGAGGAGTGAGGAGACCGAAAATGAACTTCGCCGCAAAGCTGAACAAGACAAAAACGCCAACGACCAGGTTTCCGGGAATACGCTTCGTATTTCTCTCAGCGAATCGGACTTCCAAAAAATAGGGAAGGTCCGTGAATATATTGCCAATAACCTGAAAAACGCTGATTTTTCCATTAAGGAACTGGCCCGTACACTAGGCACCAATGAATTTAAGCTGAAATATGGTTTTAAACAGCTCTATGACACTACTATATTCCGTTATTTACAGAATGAGCGACTGCGTAAGGCACGTCTCCTTGTTGAGCATTCCAAACTACCACTAAAAAACATTATGGAGATGACAGGGTTTAAAACTGCTCCTCACTTTTCCAGGGCGTTCAAAGAAAAATACGGCCAATCGCCAAGTGAATTTCGCAAACACGGAGGAGCGCAAGATAAGTAACATCGCCACAAACCGGGAAATTTTAAAGAACGAAATAAGCAACCAGAGGTTTAGAAAGGCAATGAAATTGCCGGGTTATTAAGTTGATTGAGTTATTTGGCCACAATTCTATAACCGAATGGTTAATAATTCAAAGTCCTGCACTAAAAGCGCATAATTAAAGCTCTAAAAACCGGGACTTCTAAGGTCAAACGACCGTCCCGGTTTTCTTCTCTGGTGCTGCTTAGCTAAGGCAAGCTAAAAAAATTCACACGGTAAATGCTACAGGTTTTACTTACATATGTAAAATTCTCCCTAATAGATAAGCAATACTTCCCCATGGATAAGAGAATGTAAGATTGCGCTTACTATACATGTTAATGTTATTTCAACCTGTGGTTTTATATATAGAAGTTTGTTAAATTGCTGTGAAAAATGCCCCAATAAAATTATGATAACATACCAAGATTACGAACATGATCCACGTTTTGTGGAAAACGAATTTGCCCGGCTGTGGATACAGGACAACATCCTATTTTTTATTTATAAGAGTGATGCCGTGATACACCTGGAAGCGGCAAAAAAGATTGTAAGAGACCGCATTACATTTCAACAGGAAAAAGCATACCCGGTGTTTTGCGATATCCGGTATGTGGGTGATGTGGATAAACAGGCCAGGGACTTTCTCGCCTGGGAAGGTTCTGCCCTGGCCAAAGCCGTAGGCGTACTTACCGAACCACCACTTACCAAAGCCATGGTGGACTTTTACGTCCGGAAAAGCAAACCTCGCGTTCCCACCGGTGTGTTTACGGAGAAAGATAAAGTACTCGAATTTCTACAGGGATTTCTTTGATATAGGTTTTTAGTGCTATAGTAGCCTCAAAAAACATATGTTCTGTATCTTATTTAAAGTCCAAAGGGCTCCTCCTTTCATCCCGATGGTTATCGGGATGAAAGGAGGAGCCTTGAAATACTGAAAAGGAAATAGACAAATACTTAACTAAATGACATTGCTCTCTAAAGGGAGCAAATCAAGGAAAATCCATCTAAATTGGATCTTATCATATACCAAAACAAAAGCTCCTTATTGTCTAAATAACAATTATTATGTAACTTAGCAACATAGCTACTTACCTTTTAGACGCTGCCGTGTAATTCCGGCATACAGATCTGAAATAAAACAAAAGTTTTATTAGCAAAGGCAATATGTTCCCTCCATCATTGCCAGAGAACATTTAATTTTTTGAGTTATACATAATATTTTCAGCCATACCAGGCAAAAGGTATCAATGCCCTGCACTCACCGGCGAAATCGTTGCGAGCCTTGTGGTAAAATCCACCAGGTTCGCAAATAATCCGCAAAGGGCACAAGAGGTTTTTGTATAACGCTGTTAACTTTCAAACCAACCTATTATGTTTAGTAACGAATCCAACAAAGAACGAATAAAGAGCATCAACCAGATGCTTATAGAAATAGCCAACGGGAATTTTGCCTATAAGATCCCGAGAATAAGCTGCAATGACGACCTGGAAACGGCAGGCATGCTGTTGAACATGATGGCCGAAGAACTCCGCGAGTTTTTCCATCATTATGGCTATGTAAACCCCACCGACTCCTACAAGCACATTGCCCAACTTACCTTTACCCTGGATGAAAACCTCAACATATGCGGCGTTACACCCCAGGTTTACGACATCCTGCTGTTTAAACATCACGATATAGTGGGCCGCCCTTTCGCCCGTTTCCTCACCGAAGAGTCCAGGGCCGAATGGAACAAATTAAAACCTCAAATGTTCGGGGATAAAGAATATCACCATACGGTAGACCTTTCCTTTAAAGCTCAGCAGTTCTTCATTGTCCCCGTTACCTGTTCCGTCTCCACCCTCCTCAATGCCGACAACCGGGGCATTGTACTGGTCACCGCCATAGAAACCGTACTGCAAAGCGAAGAAACCGAAAGAAAACTACTGCATGCCATAAAGAACAGCAACAAAAAGAAGAAGTCCGGTAAAAAAGGGCATGCCACACTCTCCGGTGCAGATATAGAGATCATCCAGGAGGCCCGTGACTATATTACCCGCCAAATCGACCAGCCCTCGTTTTCTCTTAAGAACCTGGGCCACACCCTGGGGACCAACCAGCAAAAACTCAAAATAGGTTTTAAACAACTCTACGGCACCACCATGTTTAGCTACCTCATCCGCGAACGCCTCCGTACCGCACAAACCCTGCTCCGGCATACCCAAATACCCATTAAGGTAATTGCGGAAATGACCGGCTTTAAAACCGCCCCGCATTTTACCAAGGTCTTTAAGAAAAAACTAGGCTATACCCCCTCGGAGCTAAGAGAACAAAGTGCCCGTGAAGAAGAACAATAATAACGCCAGGCAACATAAAAGCAAATACCTTGCGCCCCTAGCGCACTCCTTTGCGTACTTTGCGGTTATCTCTTTTTAGGCATCTTTCGCCCCTCGGAAAATTCCTAACGGATAAGCATTTCTCCCCGAGAGATAAGCCATCTTAAAATGTAATAGCTACTTTTACAGGGTATTAAACAGAACAAACGACCATAAATTATCGTTATAAAACCACCCCCATGAACGATACCATTTACATATCCCTTTTGCTTTCTTTAGAAGCATCCCCGGAATACAGAAATATTTCCTTTCTCTCAGCCATTTTATACAAAGCCGTGAGCAGCCCGCTGTATCTGGGTAGATTTGCAGCCAGGCTTTCCAATAGCGCTCGCGGCTTTCTTTAATACCCAGGAACCTTTTGCTATTTGGAATTTACCACAGAAGGAAATCCTTTATACAGAAACATGGCAGTGCTAACAAAAATATCTATAATACCTCTATTGCCCGTGTGTGCCCCGTGAACAACTTCTTGCCTCTTGCCACGGGGCATTTTTTATGGTTTAACCACAATCCCGATATTATCGGGACGCAAAAGTGGGCGCTAGGCTCGCAATGTTGTAATAATTTTGATGTTCGTGTGCTATTTTAAGAGACCTCTAGAAAAACAAAACATACCATTTTAGAGATACACTCCAATAAAAGATATAACCTTCTACATAAAACATAAAAGGCTCTCCCATGCAATGAGTCTTGTCCATCAAAGGAGGAGGAAGGTGTCACACCTCCGGTGTAACGGAAGGTTAGAAACCCCAAACATTTAAACTTTATACCCCACCATTCCAATAACCACAACAAAATACCCACAACCCGTATACTGCAACACCCATAACAAAAAAATCCGTGTATCCGTGGCAAACCTGCAACCTCTACAACTAACAACTCCCCAACTAAAAAACTAAGAACTATCCAAAAAACTTCCTAAAAGATAATTCTTTCTCCCTCATAGATAAGTACTTATAATTTTAGCTTCTTAATTTTACATCATTAAATAACCAAAAAAACTAACAACTAATCAACTCCAAAACTAAAAACTCCAGGACTCAGAACCACAAAACTAAACAACTAAGAACTATAAATAACCATGAAACGTATAGTCTCCACATTAAACTATATAGTACAAAAAAACAGACACACTATTATAGAAATCATCTGTTACCTCTTTGTCATTCTCTTTGTGTATGCATCCGTGAGTAAGTTTGTAGATCATGAAACATTTAAAGCTCAACTCGGCCAATCTCCTATGCTTACAGCTTTTGCAGCATGGATTGCGTGGATAGTCCCTATTTCGGAACTATTGATTTCAATTCTACTGACCATTCCACGTTTCCGACTCATAGCTTTGTATGCTTCCTATACCCTCATGGTGCTGTTCACCACCTATATTATTACTGTATTGAATTTCAGTTATCATGTGCCTTGCTCATGTGGCGGTGTACTGGAAAAGATGGGATGGACGGAACACATTTTCTTTAATATGGCCTTCATAATATTAGCTGTAATAGGAATTATACTATTGACCAGAAAAGAAACTCCCAAACAGGAAACATCCAATGAGCTAATACCCGCGACTTAACCAAAAGAATAAGAAATAAAATGAAAAGAACCACCATCATATTAACCGGTATATTATTATTCAGTATTGCCCTGATAGCTACTTTACATGGCTTTTCGGATGACGGACTTCCTGAACGAAATAATAGCTTTTCCAGAATATTTCCACAGGATCCTATTGAAAAGGGTAATACCCTGGACATAGAATATAATTCTTATTATATGGCAGGAACCACTAAAGATCAACTATACTTGGGTAATGTAAGAGGTTATCTTCGTTTATTAAAAGTAAATCCAACGCTGACCGATACTTCCAATATATTACTAAAGATAAAAGACTTTGATCAACTGGAATTTAAATCGCCTTATGTTAAAATAAATGCCCCATACTTTTATATGACAGATGGGGTGATGCCTGGCCTTTTCCGGGGGAAAATAGGAGAATGGCATGCCGATCGTTTTATGAAAGACAGTGCCTTCTTTATAAATGCAGAAGCTGTTTCTCCTTCTAAATTTGTGATAAGAGCCATGCAAGCAGATAATGGAGAGTATGTGCTTGGGAAAATTGAACCCGAACCTCCATATCTTACCCTTACCCCTTTATTGGAAAAACAACTGGATGGCGTCTTTTGTGTCGATGGTAAGTTACATTACAATAAAGAACTAGATAAATTAATATATGTCTATTATTATCGTAATCAATATCTCGTAGCGGATACGGATCTAAATCTGCACTACCGGAGTAATACCATCGACACTTTTAGCCATGTACGTATAAAACCAGCTAGTATTACTACCGGTAAGGGAAATACAAAAATACTTGCTTCCCCACCAAAACTGGTCAACAAAGCTAGTTGTACTAAAGGTAATCTTTTATTGGTACACTCCAATATTATGGGAAAAAATGATGATGAATATTTATACCTAAGGTCATCTGTAATTGATGTATACAATTTAAAAGGTCGAAGTTACCAATTTAGTTTTTATCTCCCTGGACATAACAGGAAAGCGGTAAGAGAATTGTGTATTATAGATAATTACCTTCTTGTTTTATATGACCAGCATATCATAAGTTATAAACTAAATCCTGAATATTTTCCAGTACAGGATATAGAAGGTGAAGATATAAAACTGGTTTACACAATCACTAATAAAACTAAATCCAAAAACTATGAAAACAAAACGAATAATTCTTAGTGTCTCTATTTTTACTATAGCAACATTAGGAGCGTTTGCATTTTCAGTGCAAACTAATCTTTATTATCGAACAGTTGAAACAAACCCGAACACATGTACTTCCATTTCAGTTAACTGTGACAATGTAATGAATTTTCAATGCAGAGTAGCGGCCCCGGAAGGAGTAAGATTTGTATGGTTAAACACAAGTTGTTCTATTCCCGTTTGGCATTCTACTGACGAGATTTTATAACCACAATAAAAGGGGACATAAAAAACCGTATCAAAATAAAAATCCAATCCAAAACAAAGCATACCAATCATGAAAACTAAACGTATAATTTTATGGCTTTCAGCTTTTTCATTGCAATTAAAAGAAAAATGTAAGGATTAAATTCAGAAGAACAAAATAAAATACCATCTAAGTTAAACTAACAACCATGAAAACGAAACAAATAATTATTAGTACCACTTTTTTTATTATAGCAACATTAAGTGCGTTTGCTCTCTCGTTACAAACAAGTCTTTTCTATAGAACGGTTGAAGCCAATCCTGCTAGCTGTACAAAAATTTCGGTCGCCTGTGATTTTGTTCCTCTAGCTCAATGTCGAGTGGCTTCCCCTGTTGGAGTAAGGTTGGTTTGGCGAAATGCTGGATGTACTCAAATAGTAGGACATTCATCATGGGATATTTTATTACCTCAGTAAACCGCCAGGGATATTTTGTTACCTGAATAAGCCGTCACCCCCCCCTTAACAAAAAACTATATAAATAACAATTATGAAAACAAAACGTCTAATTTTAAGTCTCGCGGTATTTGCAATTACAATTGCAGGAGTATATGCGTATTCGTCGTCACCTTTTAATTATTGGTTTCGCGTAGTGGAAAGTAATCCATTTAGCTGCACACCTATAAATGTTAAATGTGACCAGATTCCCGCTTTTCAATGTAGAGTTGCCACATCATATGGAATAAGATTCGTTTGGAATAATGCAACTTGCAGCCAATTCGTTGGCCATTCTGGTGCTGAAATTTTACTACCGAAGTAAAGCAATTAATTACAACTTCATCTTTTAGAAGTGCATTGAACAAAAAAACACAAACCTGCCTAATCTAAACTCTAGTCATCATGAAAACAAAACGTTTAATCCTAACCCTTTTTCTTTTCGCGGTAGCCTCCATTGGAATATATGCATATTCATTGCAACAGACTTGCTACTATCGAACAAATGAAACAAACCCAAGTAGTTGTACAGCAATTTCGGTTAATTGCGATCGTGTTCCTAACTTTCATTGTCGAGTAGCATCTCCTCTTGGAGTAAGATTTGTCTATAGCAATACCACTTGTACCATAATTAAATGGCATTCTACAGCTGAGATTTTATTACCAAGGTAATAGCGAACT
Source organism: Sinomicrobium halophytocola (assembly GCF_052983395.1). Classification (NCBI taxonomy): domain Bacteria; kingdom Pseudomonadati; phylum Bacteroidota; class Flavobacteriia; order Flavobacteriales; family Flavobacteriaceae; genus Sinomicrobium; species Sinomicrobium halophytocola. The sequence goes on along the minus strand of NZ_JBRKIT010000027.1, from coordinate 18,233 downwards.
GTTCAAAAAAATTGTTTAAGCTATGATAATTAAATATCAAATATTAAATCTCTTAGTCTTTTCAATAGCAATTGGCGGGGCCTTTGCATACTCATCAAATAATAGTTATTGGTACCGGGTTATTGAAAGTAACCCATCCATGAACAAACCAATTGCTGTTGACTGTGATCAAATACCGACTTATCAATGCAGAGTTATAACCGAAATAGGCGTAAGAAAAGTTTGGAATGATACAGCTACAACTCGTTTTGCCTTTCATTCATCGGGAGAAGCTTTGCTTCCATTTTAATCCCAATTTGAATTGTAAAAGTACAACATTGTATAAAAATATTTATCCGGATGAATCAGGAAAGAAAGCCGAACACCTGTATAAAAAGTAGGCATAATTATTAATTTAAATTTTAACACCATGAAAACAAAACGCTTAATTTTAAGTCTTTCTGCTTTTGCTCTTGCCGTTGTTGGAGTATATGCTTTTTCGTTGCAAAACAATTTTAGGTATCGAACAGTCGAAAATGATCCGCAAAGTTGTACAACTATTTCAGTCGGTTGTAATGATATGCCTAATTTTCAGTGTCGAGTTGCTTCTCCCGAAGGGGTGAGACTTGTTTATAAAAATTCTCAATGTAGCTCAATAACAAGACATTCTACTGACGATATCTTATTACCTCAATAAAGAGCTAATATCTAATAAAAAGAATTTCTATAACAATTAGTTTAATATAAATCTTGATAATCATGAAAACAAAACGTTTAATTTTAAGTCTATCCGCTTTTGTCCTTGCAATTGTTGGAGTATATGCTTTTTCATTACAAAATAGCAAACACTATCGTACAGTTGAAGCCGATCCAAACAGCTGTACAACCATCAATGTTGCTTGTGATAATATTCCTATACAACAGTGTAGGGTTGCTTCTCCTGTGGGAGTAAGATTTGTTTGGAAGAATGCTGGTTGTGTCCAAGTACAACAGCATTCTACATCTGATATTTTATTGCCTCAATAGGAAGGTATATAATAAAGGGCGTCTTGAAATTAATTTCAAGACGCCCTTTTAACATTGTGATAAATTTTGAACTATTTCTCATAATTACTTTATACCAGACATGATCTAATTGGCCTCTTCCCAAGGCCAGGGATTTATTTTCCTTTTTCTCATAGGCCATATTTGTGTCATAGTAGAACTATCATAAATGAACCCATTTTTTATCACATAAAGAACGTCTTTTGAATTATAAATATCCTCTATAGGATTGCTATTTAATACTACTATATCTGCCAATTTACCTGGTTCTATAGAACCTAATTCTGTATCCAAATCCATTTTTTTTGCTCCATTGAGAGTGGCTGCACGTAATGCTTCATGTATAGGCATTCCTCCCAATGTAAATGCCCACATCTCCCAGTGGGTTCCTAGGCCAGGAAAGCCGTTACCATGTCCTCCGACACTGATTAAACCATCATACTTAACTATATTTGCAAGGGTTTTACTCGCCCGTATTAATTCATTATTATAATAATCTTTCATTTGCTTTTGTCCAGGCATCATAAAACGTGATTTCTCCTTCTCTATCAAAAAAGGGGGGGTGAAACGATTTAATTTACTATCATTTACATTTATCTGATTGCTATATCGTCCCCCAATTCCCGGACTAACCATTAAAGTCGGGGTGTAATTTATCCTGCTAGTCGCTATAAACTGTATTACATCTCCATATATAGATCCTTTCCTTAATTCGTGTTCGATAGCCGTAAAACCATCCGCTACCCTAGTCAGCCCATTATAAATAATACCTGAACCGGTATAATGCGAAGTTAATAATACTCCTGATTTTTGAGCTGCATTCCTTAACCATTGTCGTTGTTTTCTATGTGGTTGAATATATTCCTTTAAAGGAGTCGCACCATATTTTGCACTATGTTGGATAACTCTATGGGCATCTTCTTGAGATTTAATATCCCTGAATGTTGTAGACCCGATCTGTGCCTCAATAGGCGTACCTGAAGAATAAATCCGAGGGGCCAATATCTCTCCTATTGTTGTCATTTCGGCTTGTCCGAACACATCTAAAGTAGGAGTTGAAGGGTCATATATTGTTGTTACTCCATATGTAAGATTACCTACATAATTTCGGTTCTGTTTTGGCCATAGTTCATAATTAGCGAGATGAAAATGTGCATGTACATCTATTAGTCCTGGAATTATCGTTTTCCCATCAAGATTTATTATGCTATCAATATCTTTCGGAATTACTATATCTTTTACCTCCCCAACCTTGGAAATACGATTGTCGCGTATTATTATTATACCACATTCGATAATTTCATTGCTATTCATGGTAATAATTCGTGCATTTACCAAAGCATAACTTCCTTTAGGAATATTCCTTGGTTTACGGATATCAATATCTGTGAGATACTTGGTTTCCTTTTCAATAATATTCTGCTGATATATTTTGTTGGTATTTGCCCAAATCAAAGTTTCTTTATCTTGCCAGGAAACATATACAGGAGCCTCTTTAGTAACTAAATTGTCCGAAGTCAAATCTATCGGTGATATGCTATCTTTATCAAAACGGGTAGAGATATCGGCAACCCATAATTGGTCTTCTTTTACAATAGCTACATGATGGTTATCAGGAGAAATCACCACTTCATCTGCATGAGGCAATTGTACATGATATTTTATGCCACTACCATCCAAATTTACCGAAAGCAGTACCGGACCGAATTCCTGATCATCCTGTGAAGCTTTATAAGTACTTATGAAAATCCGTTTACCATTTTGGGAAAAAGTAGGTATAGCATAAAACCTCTCTGGACGCACATCTATGGGAGTTATTTCCATCACAAAGTTATGATTTATCATTTCGTATAACTTACCTCCTTCAAAGACAGGGATCCAATTTAGGGAAAGCTTCCAACCGGTATAATTAGGCCCGCTGTGCTGGCTTTGCAAGCCCATCCGGGCTTCTGTTTCATCAGAAATAAATGCCAACTTAGTGCCATCAGAAGACCAGACAGGATTGGTGTATCTTCCAGCAACCTTTGTCAGTTGCCTTGGTATGCCTCCTTTGGCAGAAACAATCATTATATGTCCCATTGCAACATCTCCCCATGTAGTATAGGCTATCCATTTACCATCAGGAGATATGGCTGGGGCATATTCAAAAATAGTATCCGTAGTTAGACGGCGTGTATCTTTATTTCTGGTATTTGTTGTATAAAGTTTTCCAAAAGCGCTATACACCAATTGGTTGTTTTGTGAATTAAAAGTTGGCCATCGAATAATCTTTGTTCTTACTTCTCCACTATCCGGTATTTTTCTCTGTTTATGATGTAAAGGAGGAGTTATTTCCTTCCTTATCGGGACCTTTACCGGAATGATATGAGTCTCCCCGGTGACAACATTCACGTGTACCATTTTACCCAGTCGGGCAAGGATAATGTTATTACCATCCGGAGTGAAAGCATAATCCGGGGTCATATCACAGGACAATGAATCGGCTAATTCCTTACTCTTTCCTGTTTCTATATCCTTAATATGCAAAGTACAATATTCACCTTTTCCCTGTACATACTTTTGAACAATATAGGCAATCCCCTTACCATCAGGAGCTACTCGTGGAAGTTTTATGGATCCAAACTCCATATTTGTGGGCAGTTCCATAGTTTCTCCCGTGCTCATGTCTATACGGTTAAGCCCAGCACCCCCAATATAAGCATAACGATCATCTACAGAGAATGAACCGTTGTAATAAATACTGGAGTACATTTTTGAGTTTATCTTTCTTGCAAATGATATTTGCCGTTCAGGCGATTCCATGGCTACAAGATCATCTTTATACAGATTTATCAGCCCTTCATTGGGAGTCCAGGCCGGAACGATAAAATCCCAGTCATGCCGGCCCACATCATATTTTATAGGGTTAGTTCCATCTGCATCAATAGTCCAGAGATTGATCATTCCATCACGATCACTTAAAAAGGCGATTCTTTTTCCGTCAGGAGAATATCTGCCCCGGACATCCCAGGATTTTCCTCCGATTAATAGTTCGGCTTTACCTCCATGAATGGGCACAGTATATAAATCTCCTAAAACATCAAAGAGAATAGTACTTCCATCTGGGGAAATATCTATATGAGGATCTGTCATTTCAGAAGTTTCGAAACTTATAATTTGGGTAGAATCCTTCTTGTCAAATGTTTTTATCATTTCCTTACCCGATTGACAACAAATCAATATACAGGTGATACTTAACAACAAAATTATCTTTGTTCTTGCCATATTATTTCTTTGGATTTTGATCTAGAAAAAATGCTCTAATATCCCGCATTCTGCGTCAAATTAGGATTATTCAGGATTTCCTGTTCCGGAATGGGAAATAAAGCACTTGTAGGCTGCCAATTCGGTTTGATATTTCCCAAGACCATATTTATCCGTTCCATTCGTTTTAAATCCAGCCAACGATTTCCCCATTCTGTAAATAGTTCCACTTGTCTTTCCTGTAATATGACGTCCAATAGTTCAGATTGTGTTGTAGCTGTAGTATTTCCCAAACCTGCACGGTTACGAATAATATTTATATCTTCTTGGGCCCCGGTAATATTACCCTGATGTGTCCTGGCTTCTGCCCTAATCAAATATTGCTCTGCCAGGCGCAATACCATTGAATATTCTGTTAAAGCAGTATCTGCTTTTATTTTATACTTAAAAGGATAATAATATATTTCGTTTCCACTGTCAAAACTTTCTACCCATTTATCCTTTCGTTGATCTCCTGTTTCAAAGGCATTTATTAATTCATTAGTAAATGCCATGGAAGATTGCGTAAAAGGAGCAGTTGGGTCACTTTCAAGGATAAAAAAGAACCCCTCCCAAGTATTTCGGTCAGGTTGTACAGGTAATAATTGCCAGATGGCTTCCTCACTATTTGCAAGGAATACTTGATCAATATCCTTAAGATTATATAAACTATTATTAATTACTGTAGCTGCATTAGCTTCTGCATTTTCCCAGTTTTCCATATATAAATATACCCGGGATAATACGGCTGTGGCTGCCCCCTTGTTCGGCCGGATTCTCTCTCCATCAGAGATGGTGTAATCCTCTTTTAATAACTCTATAGCATCTTCCAAATCAACCAGTATCTGTTGATAGACGTCTGCTGCTGGATCCCGGGGGGCTACTGCATTTAGTCTATAGTCGGTAGTAGTAAGTAACGGTATTTCTCCATAGAAGTTAACCAAATAAAAATAACAGAAAGCCCGGATAAACTTTGCTTCTCCTTCCAATTGCCTTATAATTTCAACAGAGATATCTGGTGAATTGGCTATCCCTTCCAATACTGCATTGGCCATATAAATGGTATTATAGCACGAACTCCATACACCTTGGTTTATATTATTTATAGCCATTAAAGTGTTTTGATAAAACTCAATTCTTGTATTATTTGTAGAATATTCTGTTAATATATCTGCTGATATTTCGCCTAACACTGTGATACTTGAGTTACTACCGCTTGCAAATCCCCCTAATTGCATTTGGTGATAAATAGCCGTTATTGCTGCAATGGCTGTTTCATCATTCTTAAAGACCGTTTCCTGAACGAGTTCTGAATCCGGGGGATCTATTTCTACAAAATCCTTACAGGATATCATTAAACTAGTAGTTATAGTCAAAAACAGTATTGATACTTTATAAAAAGAGTTTTTTTCTGTTGATTGATTAAATATGTCTATATCCGCTTTTTTCATAATTCTTTATTTAGAAGTTAAGTTGTACACCACCTGTAACCATTCTTAAAGCCGGCAAGTTTCCTACTGTTCCTGGAGATTGAGGATCTAAGCCTATATAATTGGTCCATGTAAACAGGTTTTGCGCCTGGAGATATAATCTACACCCCTTAAGTTTTGTTTTTTCCAACCATTCATGGGGGAATTGGTAGGATAGGGAGATATTTTTTAACCGGATAAACGATGCATCTGTGATATTTAAATCGCTATCCCCCATCAAAAAATATGGTGTTAAACCGGAAAAGGATTGTGTAAATTTCTGAATATTTGTAATATCTCCAGTCTCTTGCCAACGATCCATTACTTCCACAGGCTGATTCCCTCCAAATCCACCGTTCGGATTAAAGCCAGGTATCCCAAATGCACCTATATTATTGTAGTCTCTCCCTTTTTGTTTAACAAATTCCAGCAAAAAATCTAAATCCCAGCCCTTGTACTTAAAGGAATTTTGAAGTCCTCCGTAATATTGCCGTCCTAAGTTTTCGATTGCAATCCTATCCTCCTGGTTAAAAAAACCATCCTCATTAACATCCAGTACCTGATAGAGCCCTGTATCAGGGTTCACTCCCTCAAATTGATAGAATCTCCTGATTGAAAGCGGCTCCCCTACTATATATAAATTGGCATAAGGAGAGCCTTCAATATTAGGATATTCCACTAATTTATTCTTGGGAATGGTCAAATTCATTGAAGTAGTCCAGTTAAAATTATTAGACTGTATATTCCTTGTCGTCATTTCCAGTTCCCAACCTGTATTTTGTACGGTGGCCGGTAGATTGGCCTGTACTGAATTAAACCCTGTTATAAATGGCAAAGGAAATCCTACTAACTGGTTGGAAGACCGGTTATGATACCAACTTGCAGAAAACAGCAAACGGTCTCTAAGAAAACCTAGATCTATAGCAGCTTCCAATTTTTTATTGACTTCCCACTTATAGTCCGGGTTTGCCAATCCAGTAGGAAATAATCCTCCTTCACCCCGATAATCAATAGGATCAGTAATAGGGCCATAGGTCGCCAGATAACCATAGTCTCCAATCTGGTCATTTCCTGTGGTACCATAACTGGCACGTAATTTGCCAAAACTTAAAAAGGAGATTTCATTCCTTATAAAAGGCTCTTCCGAAAATATCCAGGCTCCTCCAATGGCACCAAAATTGGCAAACTGATTACCCAGCCCAAATCGTGAGGATCCATCTCTTCGACCGGTCAAGTTTAAAAAATATTTCTCTTTCCAACTATATCCTATACGGCCAAAAATAGCATTGTATTTATACTCATTTTTAGTGTCTTGAAAAATTGAAGTCTGTGCTGCTGCATTAAGGTTCCCTAATAACTCTTCACTAAGATACCCTACGCCATTAATTCCCAATATAGTACTAGTATTACTTTGCCAGGTCATCCCTATTAAAGCATTTAATTTGGAGTTTCCAAAGCTTTGAGCATACATTAATTGCGGTTCTATAATCCAGGAATTATTTTTGTGCTCTAAAAACCTATTACTTGAACGGGTAAAAGGCCTCCTACTAGGATTAGCAGCACTCTTAGGAGTAATTACGGTTTCTTCTTGCCGAAAATCTGTATATCCAAAACTCGTTTTTAGGTTTAATCCCTGGACTAATTCATAGCTTATAACCGCATTACTTACCAGGTTATGACTTTTGATGTCCTGTGTGTTTTTCAATGAAGCTACAGGGTTATCAAATGTAGGATTTCCATTGATATCTAATTCCCAATTCAAATTTCCTTCTCCGTCATAAAGAGCGGGGGCGTTAGGAGATAATCGTAAAGCATTTGATACAATATTGGAGGCATCGAACGAATGATTTTTATCCACACCATAATTTACCGAAAGCTGCATTTGAAATCTCTTGTCTAAAGAAGTATGGTTTAAATTAAAATTTCCCATGATCTTCTTATATCCGAAATCTCCCGGGAAAACTGTAGTTTCGTCCCTAAAGCCCCCTCCAATACGAAAAGAGGTTTGAGCATTCCCCCCAGATACCGCAGTTTGTAAATCTGTAATATAGGCCGACTTCCCTATCAGTTCCTTTTGCCAATCCGTATAACGATTTTGGTCCCAGAATAAAAGATCAGTTGCATTGGCCATAGTCGGAATCACTCCATCATTAATAAAGGCTTCATTACGCATTTCCAGATACTGTTCTGTATTCAGCAATTTCATGGTATTAGACACCTTTCCTATCCCTGATTGTATATTAATTTCATAACTAACCTTTCCTTCCTTTCCTCTTTTGGTGGTAATCAATACAACCCCATTAGCACCACGAGAACCATAGATTGCCGTAGCATCCGCATCTTTTAAGACTTCTATGCTCTCTATATTGGCCAGATTAAAATTATTAAGTGGATCAACTCCTATATCTACGAAAAGACCTCCTTGCGAGCTTAATGGTGTTGAAGAAACGGGTACACCATCTATAATATACAAAGGATAGTTCCCGTCTGGCCTTAAACTATTTTGTCCTCTTATTTGAATCTGCATTCCTGCTCCAGGAACTCCACTTTCTTGTACAATTTCTACTCCTGCCATTCTCCCTTGCATAGCTTGTAAAGGATTGACTACAGGTTGTTTTTCTATTTCCTCCGCAGTAATCCTGCTGATATTTCCTGTACGCTCTCTTTCTTTTACCGTCCAATACCCGGCCTGCACCTCCACCTCCAATAGTTCCATAAACCCTTCCAGCAATTGAATATTTATAAAAGAACGTCTACTTACAGTTTCTTCCGCAGTTTTATAACCGATATGCGAAAAGACCAGGATATCCGTATCTTCTACTGTAATCGTATACCGCCCATCCGGGTCTGAAATCGTACCGTTACTCCTCCCTTTTATCACAATATTTACTCCGGCAAGCGGGTTCCCGTCTTTACCGGTTACCGTACCGCTTACTTCGTATTGTTGTACTTCTTTGGGAGTTTCTTTCTTTGGTTGCTCCTTAGGTTTGGGAGGATCTTCCTTTTTAACCGCTATAGTCCCATTGATCTGCCGGAAGATAAGGCCGGTAGTTTTGGTGATCTGTTCCAGGATGTCCGCCACACTTTGGTTATTGGCGGTAACGGTGATCTTCTGTGCTATATCGTTAATTTGTTCTTTTTTATAAAAGAAGGTGAAATCAGTTTTGTTTTCTATCTCTTCCAGGGATGCAGCCACGGTAACCTCTTTAAGGTCTACGGAGATATAGACCTCGTGGATACTCTGGCCGGAACTTTTGGAAGCAAAAGCGGCTACAGAAAACATCCAGATGGCGAGGATAAGGCTACGCGCTGTCATGATAATACATGCTTTAACCCAATTATTTTTCATAATTTTGCAATGTTTAAATTTTTTATTTAGACTCCAGGCCTTCTGAGTGATGCGGTCAAACATTATACTTAGGAGGCTTTTTTATTTCTTTTTTTTATAGTAGCTATGTTTTCATGTAGTTATTGTTTTAGTCTTGAGATTTTAGTTGGTTAGGGTCACCCCCCTACGCCCCCCTCAAGAGGGGATTTTATTGTCCTGGGGAGATAATACCCGGAGCCCTGTTTATGTTATGCAGGGTTTATTTGGGACAATAAATCGCTCTCCCTGCGGTTTGCGCATAGACAGGGCGTACCGGGTAGCCTGCATGTTCCGGGGAGCAGGCAGAGACTTACCAGAAGAAAAAGCTCATAGCTACTTTGGGATCGTATTTTTAAGGTAAGTGCGGTGATTTTGTCATAGGCATGTGTGTATTAATGATTATTGTATAATTGAGTATTGTGTTAGTTTCTTTTTTTGTTCCGATGGATATGTGTTTTTAAAGGTGCCACGGATACACGGATTTCTTTGGTTACAGGTTCTAGGTTTGGTTTATTACTCAGCTAAAACGAGGTGGCTGAGTGTTCCGGCTCCGCCGGAATGTACCGAAGCCACCGGGTTACAAGTTCCAGGTGTCTAAGATTTGCCACGGACCTGCCTGCTCTATTTTCGCCGTAGAAGCAGGCAGCTAAAAAATTATTCGTGAATCCGTGGCTTGTATAAGTGTGGGCACTTATTTTAACATGTTTTTTAAACCATCAACCTCGTTTTCTATGGCGGCTTCTTTTTGGGGGCCGGGCCATTTTTTGAGTTGCTTCATCCGCTTATCGGCCTCTATCGGGTCGGTAAACTCACAACAGAATACCAGTTCCACCGGTCTCCGGGGGTATGTGTAACAGTCTCTGTATAATCCTTCCTGGTGTTCCTGGAGCCTGTTTTCTATTTCAGCGGAGACACTGGTATAATAGGTGTCGTCCGAACATCTGAGCATATACACGCATACCGGTTTTAGCATAGTGTTTCAGTTTTACATGCTTTGCATCCCTTGTGGTAAAAATTTTAACCGCAAAGGGCGCTAAGAAGGCGCAAGGGGCGCAAAGTTTTACTCATTTTTAAAAGAACTTTCTATTACTAATCCTTACATCCTTTACCATCTATCTCTACGTCACCACTAGGATTTATTTTATAGGTGATCCCCAGAGAGTAATGGTATGTTTTCAATACATTGAGCAAGGTTTCCTTTTTATGCTTGCCGCGTATGATACAGTTTGCCAGTTCCGGGTTATTGATCTGTATCTCTACGCCGTACCAGCGTTCCAGTATCTTCACTACTTCACCGAGGGGTCTTTCAAAGAACAGTACCCCGTCTTTCCAGCCGGCAATATCCGCGGTATTCACTTCCTGTTTTACCAGGCTTTTTTCTTTTGCTTTGTATAATGCCTGTTCATTAGGCGTTAATACCAATAGATCCTTTTCTTTTTTCCCGGCTTCTTTACGGCTTACTTCCACTTTCCCGGTAGCCACAGAAACCGCTATTTCTCCTTCGTCTTTATAAGCTTTGATATTAAAGGACGTTCCCAGAACCCTGGTGGTCAACGCTCCTGTCTTTACCAGGAAAGGCATTTTTTCGTTCCGTTGTACTTCAAAAAAAGCTTCCCCTTCCAGGGTGACCTCCCTGGTATCGCCCCGGAATTCTTCGGGAAACGATAGTTTACTATCAGAATTCAGTTTTACCACGGTACCATCAGGCAGGGTAATAGTGGCTTTTTGTCCGGAAGCTACCTGCTGGGCAATAACGGGGGCTTGTTCCATGTTTGGATTGCTGTAGTACAGTATTGCGGCCGAAGCCAGGAGCACTACAATAACCGCCGCTATTTTATACCAGCCCGGACCGGCCTTGACGCGGGTTCCCTCTATTCCGCGTACCCTGCCTTGGTGTACCGTTTTACCTGGTGTTCTTTTTATGGCTTCCCATATTTTATCGAATTCATCGTCTTGATATTCACCGGGGTTTTGGCATATGCCGGTTTCGTCCAATTCTTCCCAGTGTGTTTCCATAAATTGCTTTACCTTTTCTTCCGTTCCCGGTTTTCCCATATACCTGGTCAGTAGATCATATTCATGCCTGGTCATACTCCCTTCTCGGAATTTTTCAAGCAACGCTTTCAGATATAAATCCTTTTCCATTATTGTTCATTTTTAAGCAGGGGCTTTTTTCCTCCTTATTATTCATAATCCTTTATAAGTAATACACCATAAGACGGCGTATGTCCCAAAAGGAATTTTAAATATTTTGGGGTTTTTGAGAGTTTGACATTTAATGTACTGTCATTGTGACTTTTATGATGTTGAAAATTTTTAACTGCAAGGGGTTGGTTATATATAATTATTAACCAGCCACGGATACACGGATTTTTTTGGTTACAGGTTACAAGTTTCAAGTTACAGTTGCCGCTCAGCCAAAACGAGGTGGCTGAGTGACAGCCGAAGGTTGTTGTATCGAAGCCACCCCTGTTTTGACTTTAATAGAAATATTGAATTTCGGGTAAAGGAAAACCATACTTTTTTTATGCAAAAGGTATACTGGTCTTTTAAAAACCAACGCTATTTTTATTGTAATAAACAGAACTCATGTTGAGAAATTATTTTATCATAGAAAAGGATAACCGATCTATCCGGACCATAAAAGACACTTTACAGGAGGTGGGAGGATTTCAGTTTTTGGGGTGTACAACTGATAGGGAGGCTGCTTTGGATATGCTACTCATGGAACAACCGGACTTGGTTCTTATAGGTATGGACGATGTTATAGAAGATCCTTTTGGGGTGGTTTTGGAATTATACCGGCATCTTGATACCCTGCCGGGTTTTATTGCATTGTCCGGGACTAAGGATTTGGCGTATCAGGCTATTAAATATGGATTCCTGGATTATATATTATATCCTGTATCGGGCATAGAGGTGAGGAAAAGTGTATATAGGTATTATTTGAGGGAACGGGAGAGGAATATTTAGGAAAAGGGGATTAACCGCAAAGGGATTGTTTTTTAAGGGTGTGGACTGGTGATAGAATTAAAGGGTAAGGCTCATCACCCCTAAAGTCCCACTTCGACTTAGCTCAGTACACCGCCTCAAGGGGACAATTGTTTGGGTGTCCCTTGAAAGGGACGTGAAGGGGTTATTGCCAATGAACTGCGAAAGGGCAGCCAAAAAATATCCGTGTATCCGTGGCAACCCTTCTCTACCGGATATGATACCCGAAACTCAGCATAAAGTATTGCTGCAGGTTGTTGCTTTGAGTGTCTTCTATGTAGTTCTGGGTGGCAATGCGGTTGATGTTGCGGTTTTGTTTGAGGAGATCGAATACGCGGAATTTTAGTTCCGCGCGTCTGTCTTCCAGGAACAACCAGGAGATGTCCATGTTCCATAACAGCGAAGTCTTTTCAAAACCATCGGGGAAGCTGTTGTTGCGGATAAAGCCCACTTTATTGCCCCATATCAGGTTTTTAACTGGGTAGAGGTCCAGGGAGCCGCTGAGATTGTGTATGGTAAAATCCTGGTCCTGCCCGGAGGCTTTGTCGTATTGTATTTTGTTATATTGTGGGGTATAGAAAATATCTACATCCAGTATTTTTTCTATGGTATATCCTAATTGGATACCGGGAGCCAGGGTCCAACGATCACTGCTTACCAGTTCCTGGTTAATAAAATTCCTGTCCCGGTTATAGCCCGTATTCCCTGACAACTTTATATCCAGTGTCCCGGTCTTTAAAGGTTTGCGGGCAGAAAAACCGAAATACCCATATAAACGACGTACCCCGTCTATATTGATATAGGAAGATACCTGCCTACCAAGGTTGTCGTACATAATCGTGTTGATGATCTGATCACTTATCGGCGAATAGGTGATATTGGCAAAAAAGGAATTTCCCTTATTGTTTAAAGTGTTATAACTTAGATTATACATTTGGTAAAGCATAGGCTCCAGGTCCGGGTTACCTTCCCGGATAAACAAGGGGTTGGTATTGTCTGCCACAGGTTGCAACTGCTCTGCCGATGGCGGGGAAGTATAGGCATTATAGGAAAAAGTCAATCGTTTTTTATCTGTTACCCTATAGTCAACATGTAGTGAAGGCGTAACATTCACAAAATCACGTGTAATCCCGGTTTGCAAGGTTTTGTTATAGGGACTCAGCCAGTTGTAATTTAAGGTAAGCCCGGCAGAAAACTCCACCTTTTTTAATTTATAACGCAAGGAAACATTAGTGTTATTGTTTAGTGTCTCCGAACGAAAGGCATTGGTAGACAGGCTATCCAGGGTTTCTCTTTGGTTGTTTTCGTCCAGCAGCCAGGTTTCCCGGTCGTTGGTAGCCCTGGTATAAGAGGCGGTACTATACCATGAACCACTAAAGTTCCCGGATATGGGAAACCTGTGGCTTATACTAGCCGTATAATTATCCGAGCGATTGTCTGTAAGGATCTGTTGCCTGAACCGGGCAATAGAATCCGTCCCTTCCCTGTAAAAAGTGGTTTCCCCCAGGTTCAGGTCTTCGTTGTTCTGGTGGGAAAACATACCGGAAAGTGTAATATTAAGATATGCTTCTTTGGAATAGTGTTTTTGCCACCCCAACATTAAAGGGATCGAAGTGTTTTTCCCATTGCTATAATAGGTATTTTGCTGTTCGTTAACCGGGTTTTCCGCTCCATCCGCAGTCGTGGTATGGGTTATGGTTTGATTATCAATCTTGCTATACGAAAGTTGCGGTATTTGTATTTGTAACGTAGATGTGGAATCCAGCGGTATGGATGTATTGACATTTACCTGGTGTTCATCGCTACTCCGGGTCGCTGTGGAATTGGAGGTAGTAGCGAAAGAAGAATCCGGGACGATAAACTGTACCCGTTCTTTCAGGGATTCCTGGAATGTATTCGGATGGGTGTAATTATAACCCGCAGAAAGTTCCACCCCACTTTTCCAGCGATCGCTGTAATTGATGCCCCCTCTCAGGGTTTTTGTGATACCATTACCGGCATTGAGTACGGTAATTACCTCTTCTTCGGCATAATCCACAGCATTGACATTATTCAGCATGCCGAGTACGGTAAGGCGGCTTTCGCCCCGGAAACGGTTAAACTTCCCCATAAGTTCATAACGGTCGTCCGTTCCCCCGCCTACGGTAAAATTCCCAAAGTCTTTCAACCCTTCTTTTAGCTGTATATTCAGCGTTTTGCTCCTTTCTGTAGTATTTCCTGTTCTTACATCTTCCGCTTCTTCAGTATCCGTCAACTGTATCTTTTCCACAATATCTGCTGGCAGGGTGCTTAATGCCATTTTGCCATCCGTACCAAAGTATTCCCGCCCGTCTACCAATATTTTGGATACCCGTTGCCCGTTATAGGTCATCGTCCCATCCGAACTCACTTCCAGGCCCGGCAGCTTTTTAAACAGTTCCTTGATTTCACTATAGGGACGGGTGGTAAAGGCACTTACATTATATTCCAGGGTATCTCCACGGATAATCATAGGCAATTGTACGCCCTTTACTTCCACGTCTTCCAATGCTATAGCTCCTTCTTGTAACCGTACCGGGCCCATTACAAAACGAGGTTCCTTTAAATAAAGTAGTCCCTGGTAGGGTTTATAGCCAAGATAGCGGATGTCTACCAACAGCGTATCCTGTTGCGGAAGGTTTTCTACGGTAAATTGCCCTTCCATGTCCGTAACCACCGCCCCTACCCTGGCCTGGTTAGCTACGCGGCTTACAATAACCGTAGCCCCGGGCACCGGTTCTTTGTGCAGGGAATCCAACACACTCCCGATAAGGGTTCCCGTCCTTTGTGCATAAAGATCTGAGGGAGTAAAAAATGCCATAGACATACAGCATAAAATAAAAAAACGGGTGACAGAATGTATCAAAATATGAGGTATTATGATTTGTAGCTTATTTCTATATTAAAAAGAGTGCACCCGGCAACTAACCCATAATCAGGATCATATTAGCCACAATAAACGGACTTTTGTAAACCAAAACTTTTAAAAATCCATCCGGGTACACTTCTCTTAAGGGATATTGATCCCTAACAACTAACAAAATTTACGTTAATATTGCCCTTTAGTCCCGATAATTATCGGGATTCGGGGAGTGATCGATGGCTTCCGTGTATTATTTTCAGGAGCCTGGAGTTACCCCGTTTATAAATAGTACACCGCAGGAGGATGAATGTCCCAAATAGGGAATGCGTAATTGAGGGATTAACCGCAACGGGCACCAGGGATTACGCGAGGTTCACAAGGTTTTCACCCGTTGGTTTTAATATGGTTGATTCTATGTAGTTCAGCCTGCCCGGAGTCTTAACTTTTATACTCTTATTAAGAATTCAAAGAACTTTTATATTCTTTTTTTAGTATATGACAAAAATTCCATTATCATAACCTTTTTTCGACTCCCTCTTCAGATGAACCTGCCTGCGGGAGGGGGAGTTTTGACAAGCCCAAACTTTGGCGTGTTTACCTTAACGTTTGGGGTTATCCCGATGGTTTGGGCTTTCAAAACCCTCCCCCCTTCGCTACGCTCGGGTACCTCCCTTCATCACAAGGGAGGAGCCTTTAGAGGTTTATAAAACATAGAACACCTGTCTTTTTCGGGGCCACTATAACATTAATTAAATGACATTCCCCTTTAGGGGCAAATCAAGGGAAATCAGGTTGACCCCAACCCTAAAGAGAGCCTGATTTCCCGGCTTTTCTTACTTCAAAGCTATAAGGAACGGGCTGTAATAGAAAGCTTGTAGTAAAAATACTTCCTGATAGATAAGTATTTCTCCCCGAGGGATAAGCCATAGCGGGTTTAATGCTATAATTTTAGGTTTTGTTAACCGAGGGGTCCGTTTCTCACCAAGTAAGGAGCCCTAAAAAACCTAATCATCATGCCTGTGAGATATGCATTATTTCCCAATCAACTCACCGAAGACCCCAACGACTATATGGCTGTAGTACAGAACCAGGTCTCCCGTACTATAGAAGATATTATCAATATTATGATAGGCAGGGGAAGTACCGTTACCAAGGCCGAAGCTTTGTCTGTCATTGAAGAATACGAGGCTGCTATTGCCCAAATTCTTGCAAACGGCGATAATGTAAGTACTCCCATATTCCGTATCAGCGCTTCTGTTCCCGGGGTGTTTACCAGTATAGACGATCGTTTTGACCGTTCGCGGCATCATGTACGCCTCAACATCCATCCCGGTCCCCGTATCGGACAGATCGCCGAAGAACTCCCCGTAGAAAAAGTACCGGCTACCGAACGGCAGCCTATATTACAGCGATTCAAGGACGTGGCCTCCGATACCATAAACGAAACTCTAACCCCGGGAGCGGTAGGAGAGCTCTTTGGCAGTCTTCTGAAAATTGACCCGGAAGATGCGGAACAAGGTATCTTTCTTATTGCTGCCGATGGTACGGCCACCAAAGCTGAAACCCTGGTACGTAACAAGCCCGCAAACCTCATCTTTATGATCCCGGACACTTTGGAAAGCGGGGAATACATCATAGAAGTAAGGAACAAACCGGGAAACATCTCGGAAATCCGTTCCGGGAGCCTGAATATGACCTTAATTGTCTGACAGACCTGTCAGAAATCCGGGAAAACCATACCCTATAGGGTAAAAGTGTTGCACCCTATAGCATAAAGGAGTCTCACCCTATAGGATAAAGGTGTGTTACCCTATAGGACAAGGAAATCCCCCCTAAATCAGGAAGATTTTTCTTTTATAAAGAAATAGCTATTATAAAAAACATAACCATTTAGAACGCATATTCGTCTCTTATTACAAATTTTACTCTTTTTGGTTGTGTCTAAAGCCGTGAGCCATTCTAAACTAACTTAATAAATATCGTGATTAAGTAGGTAAGGTAAGCTATAATCATAATCCCTTTTTCGGCTCACGGCTTTTTTTATTATTACACGCTTTAATCACCCCCTGCTCCCTTACTGCCCCGAGAGTTTTGTCGCCAGGACATAAATAATTAACAGGATAAGTATAAGCGCTACGATATCTATAATTTTTTCTACACTATCATCTTCCACTTTAAACCTTTATACGGTAGTTAAATAAGGGAATAAAGAGGGAGTGCATCCGGTAAGGCATAATAAATCACAATAAATAATAACATACGTTTTTTTGTCAACGATTTATCTAAAAAAACGTTCCGGATACACTCCCCTATTGATAAGGTGATACACCTCAAGTAAAAGCCCTTTTAATTCTTTAAAAAAAGCACGGGACTTTGGTCATCCCGTGCCAGACACATGAAAAATATCCCGCTAATTCAAATTTATGAGAACAAAGTTTTAGATTCTAATTAGTGTTGTTCAGGGTTTTCCCATGTGCTTTATAAGTAATACACCGGAATAGGTTGTATGTCCCAAAAAAATTTGAAAAAAATTTGAGAAAGGGAGATCTATTGTTGTCAAAACCAATTTTTAAATAGCCTGGAACCCTTTAAATTACCGGGCATGCAAAGCAGGAAGTTAAGTATGTTTAGTTATAGCGCATTTAATTCGTATATAACATTCCCTGTTTGTGATTTTCCCAAAATATAAAGATGAGAAATTTGAAAAGGAAAATTGTAACTCCAAAGATAAAAGTCGTAACTAATAACCTCCAGGGGGGTGTTCCCGGCACAATTACGATAAACCGCAAAATATCTTCTGATATCTTTTTTAATTTCACTAATGTCCGCTAAAAATGAATCTACGCTCTTTGAACTCCTTATACCCCATAGCTTTACACGCTGTTTTAGGACGTGACGATTTGAATTGTATGAATGGAACTTCGCTTGCCGGCCTCTCCGAATACAGATAGGTTCTGAAAGCCCTGCTTATCTTCAGAAGACCAGGGTACTCATGATAAGCGTATTTTTTTTCATACACTCCTGTACCGGGACCCATAGAAAAACTCTCTGTTTCTTTCCGCTTTAGAGCCTGGAAAACGGCCATTAAAGCAATCCCTTTGACACCGGAAGGGGTTCAGTTAGCGGCATACACAGTTACGTTGACCGCTAACCGGGTTGCTTGTGAATTCATACACAATTGCTTAAGCGGCTAACCGGGTTATGTGGACCGCTAAAGGGA
>NZ_JBRKIT010000026.1:0-4579 GCF_052983395.1 Sinomicrobium halophytocola | reverse complement strand
TATGGGGATCAATGATAAGATATTGATAGTCGAAGATGAGTTCATCCTTGCCAATGGCCTGAGGCTCATGCTGAGGGAGGCCGGGTTCGAGGTGTGCGAAATTGCCAGTTCGGTTCCAAGGGCCAGGCAAATCATCCAAAAGGAGAATCCCACCCTGGCCATCCTGGACATCCACCTGGAAGGCAGCCTTTCCGGGATCGATCTGGCCAGGGAACTGAAAACCGCAGGGATCGGGTTCATTTATCTCTCCGCCAATTCCAACAAGACCATCCTGGATGCCGCCAAGATAACGGAACCCTATGGGTTCCTTGTCAAGCCCTACCGCAAGAAAGAACTGCTCATAGCCATTGAGATAGCACAGTACCACCAAAACCAAAAACAGGAACTGTCCAAGACCGATGACACTGCTTCCGGGGGACAAAGACCGGATAGTCCCGGGGACCGCTCCGCCTTTGAGAACATTATCGGACAGAGTCCGCCACTATTGAAGGTCTTTGAACAGATCCGGAGGGTGGCCCCCATGGACACCTCCGTCCTGATTTTGGGGGAAAGCGGCACGGGAAAGGAAAGATTGGCCCATGCCATACACGAGCTCTCCCCCCGAAGGAACGGACCCTTTGTCATTGTAAACTGTGCGACACTGCCCTCCACCCTGATCGAATCCGAGTTGTTCGGCCATGAGAAGGGCACCTTTACCGGTGCCCTGGCACAAAGGATCGGAAAGTTTGAGCAGGCCCATGGCGGGACCATATTTCTTGATGAGATCGGGGAACTGCCTTTGGAAATGCAGCCCAAATTATTGAGAGTGCTCCAGGAAAAACATATGGAACGGCTCGGGGGCAACAAGGAGATCAACGTCGATGTCCGCGTAATTGCGGCCACCAACAAAAACCTGGAACGGGAAATCGGTGAAAACCGTTTTAGAATCGACCTGTATTACAGGCTCAACGTATTTCCCCTCAATGTCCCCCCGTTACGGGAAAAAATAGAAGACATGTCCTTGTTGTTAGACCACTTTATGGCCATATTTACACAAAAATCCGGGAAGGATGTTTAAATACCCTAACTTTTGTCCAATGATCGAGGTAAGTAATACTTGGAAAATGAAAAGGAACAATAGCAGTTGTGGGTTCCCAATCCCAGATTCAGGTCGGAACCACCCATGCACCATATATGAAATTACGGGGACACCTGTAGAATCCCCATGGGCTAAGTTCAGAAAACAGTATCTTTGTCAAACGAGTTTATCCCAGAAATTCCGGCAAAAACTTAAACACATTGATGAGATGACAGTGATCGCCAAACCTACGGTCCGTTTTGTCAGCACTTTTTTGCTGATTTTCCTTTTATGTGTCAAAGTCAGTGCAGAACCAATAGAACCTTATTTGACCAAAGAAGCTGCCATGGAATTATTGGCCCGGGTTAAAACGAGCAAACACAACGCCGATCTGGTCGATGATCTATTGGACATTGCCCAATACCATTTATCCCAAAATAGTAGGGATAGTGAAATATATATCGAAAGGGCACTCAGCCTGAGTGAAAAGCTATCATACCATAGCGGATTGATTAAAGGCCTATGCCTGAAAGCAACTCTTCTTCGAAACATTCTTAATGATATCTCCTCGGCCAACAGGGTTATAGACAGAGCCATTTCCCTGGGCAGAATTTATGAATTACCTGAGATGGAAGCCTATGCCTTCTATACCAAAGGAGAGTGGGACAGTATTGGGGACCTTGAACTTGCCATAGAATATTATACTATAGCAAGGAATTTATACCGCAGCTCCGGTAACAAGATCAAAGAGGCATTTGTTGTCAAGTGTATGGCCAATACACACCTTTATCAAAATAGGCTCAGTCAATCCCTGAAGGAATTGTTGGAGGCATTGGAAATATACAAGGGTGCAGGTTATCCGAAACTCCATTATACCTATGATTTGATCGGTGTGGTATACCGATCAATGGGAAATTATCAGGAAGCTCTAAAGTATAGTTTGCTCGCCATTAAATCCGCCGAGAAGACTTCTGACACCGTAGATATCGACTTGTTCTATTTAAGGGTGGGAACCGTTTTTGACGAATTGAACCAACCTTTTGAGGCCATCCAATACTTTTCAAAGGTCCTTAAGAAAGCCGAAAATGAAGGAGGGAATTTTTACTTTCAACAAGCATCCGCTTCGAGGATTTCCAAGATACTTATGGAGACCGGTAGACCGGAGGAAGCACTAGAATTCTTTATGAATGCCATTGCCTCAAATCCGGTAAAGAAGGGAAGTCTCCAATATTGTTCAAATCACCGTACGTTGGGCGATATCTACTTTTCGTTAAAAAATTATAGCAAGGCGGAGGAACATTACCTTAAGATGTTGGAGACCAACGAAAAAAATTCTTTTGGAGATTCATTCAATTTAATATCTTTCCTGAAGCTCGGGGATTTTTATATTGCCCAGAGCAAGTTTGCACAAGCCAAGGAGTATATCAACAAGGCTTTGGTACACAAATCCCTAAAATCTAAAACAGATATAGCAAATCTGAACCTGCAACAATTCAAGGTAGATTCGGCATACTCAAATTTCCCCTCTGCCATCAGACATTACCAAACCTACAAAGCATTGAACGATTCCATGTTCAATGAGCGGTCAAACCACCAGATCGCCAGTATGAATATACAGTATGAAACCGAAAAGAAGCTTCAGGAAATAGAGACCCTTACCGCTAAAAACAAGGAGCAGAAAATTGTCCTGGAAAAGCGTGTTTTTGAGCGCAATGTCTTTACGGCGGGTGCCATTATGTTGTTGCTCCTCCTACTGCTTAGCGGCAACCGTTACCAAATCAAACAGAGGGCCAACAAGAAGTTGCGGGAACAACAGGAGACCATCAACAACAACGTCCGGGCCCTCAATTGTCTGCTTAAGGAAAAAGAGGGGTTGTTGCGGAGCAAGGACAAGTTGATCTATGAAAAGGAGTGGTTGATAAAAGAAGTGCACCACAGGGTCAAGAACAACCTCCAAATGATCTCTACCCTATTGTACTCCCAAGCCGCTTACCTTAAGGACAGTGTCGCCATCGCAGTGGTCAGGGATAGCCAACAAAGGATCTATGCCATTTCCCTCCTCCACCAAAAACTTTACCAATCGGACAACCTGCAACTGGTGAACATGAAAAATTACGTCCACGAACTGGTCGACTATCTAAAAGAGAGTTTCGACACCGCAAGGGAAATCGAATTTTACCTTGAGGTCGATTCATTTGAAATGGAGATCGTTAAGGCTATCCCCCTCGGGCTCATACTCAATGAAGCTATAACTAATTCATTGAAATATGCTTTTAGCGAAAACAATAAAAAAATAATCTCAGTCCTTTTACAGCGACAAGAGGACCAAAACATTCAACTGGTCATCAGGGACAATGGCAAGGGCTTACCTACTGGTTTTGACCCACACCAGTCAGATTCACTGGGTATTAACCTTATGCAAGGGCTCAGCAACCAGATCGGTGCTGATTTCTCCATAATGAATAAAAACGGCACAACGATTACACTGTATTTCAAGGAATCCGACAAGTTCTTGTTGGAACAAGTAATTTAACGAACGTATGGGGATCAATGATAAGATATTGATAGTCGAAGATGAGTTCATCCTTGCCAATGGCCTGAGGCTCATGCTGAGGGAGGCCGGGTTCGAGGTGTGCGAAATTGCCAGTTCGGTTCCAAGGGCCAGGCAAATCATCCAAAAGGAGAATCCCACCCTGGCCATCCTGGACATCCACCTGGAAGGCAGCCTTTCCGGGATCGATCTGGCCAGGGAACTGAAAACCGCAGGGATCGGGTTCATTTATCTCTCCGCCAATTCCAACAAGACCATCCTGGATGCCGCCAAGATAACGGAACCCTATGGGTTCCTTGTCAAGCCCTACCGCAAGAAAGAACTGCTCATAGCCATTGAGATAGCACAGTACCACCAAAACCAAAAACAGGAACTGTCCAAGACCGATGACACTGCTTCCGGGGGACAAAGACCGGATAGTCCCGGGGACCGCTCCGCCTTTGAGAACATTATCGGACAGAGTCCGCCACTATTGAAGGTCTTTGAACAGATCCGGAGGGTGGCCCCCATGGACACCTCCGTCCTGATTTTGGGGGAAAGCGGCACGGGAAAGGAAAGATTGGCCCATGCCATACACGAGCTCTCCCCCCGAAGGAACGGACCCTTTGTCATTGTAAACTGTGCGACACTGCCCTCCACCCTGATCGAATCCGAGTTGTTCGGCCATGAGAAGGGCACCTTTACCGGTGCCCTGGCACAAAGGATCGGAAAGTTTGAGCAGGCCCATGGCGGGACCATATTTCTTGATGAGATCGGGGAACTGCCTTTGGAAATGCAGCCCAAATTATTGAGAGTGCTCCAGGAAAAACATATGGAACGGCTCGGGGGCAACAAGGAGATCAACGTCGATGTCCGCGTAATTGCGGCCACCAACAAAAACCTGGAACGGGAAATCGGTGAAAACCGTTTTAGAATCGACCTGTATTACAGGCTCAACGTATTTCCCCTCAATGTCCCCCCGTTACGGGAAA
>NZ_JBRKIT010000025.1:0-206470 GCF_052983395.1 Sinomicrobium halophytocola | reverse complement strand
AAACAGGATCCCCCACGATTTCATATCCATTACCCTAAGCCGTAAACACAACCCGGTTAGTTGCTTAAGCAGTTGCGTGTGATTTCACAAGCTAGGGGGTAAACGGTCAACGGAACTGTGTATGCCGCAAACGAAATCCCTTAGGCCGCGTACCCATTCCCTTACGCCGCAAACAAAACCCGGTTAGCCGCCTGAGCAATTGCGTATGATTTCACAGGCAACCCGGTAAACAGTCAACGGAACTGTGTATGCCGCAAACCGGATCTCTTAGGATTTCACACCCGTTCCCTTAAGCCGTAAATATAACCCGGTAAGCCGCTTAAGCCGTTGTATGTGATTTCACAAGCAAGCCGGTAAACGGCAAAAGGGAACAGGAAAACCGCATACCGGATCCGGTTCGGCATATACGCAATCCCTTAAATGACCGTTTTCCGGGCTTAAAAGCCGAAAGAAACGGAGCGTTTTTCTGTGGATGCTGACACACACAGGAAGGTATAGAAAAGAAATGTGCTTATGATAGCATCCCGGTCTTCTGAAGATAGGCAGAGTGAAGGAGCAAGGGAAGTGCCGTTCATACGACTCAAATCGTTACGAAAGCTATGAGGTACAAAGATTTCAAAGAACACATATTCATTTTTAGCGGATAATAGTAAAATTACCCCGGTTCGTATCTCCTTCACTATATTCAATAAGGCCGTGGCCCCGAAAGCTATTGTGGTACAAAGATGTCTTTAGATGATCTCCACCTGTGCCAAAGCCTTTTCCACAGGTGTTTCTCCCTGATTGAATTCTATAATCTTGCCAATGGTATGATCTTGTTTTAATACCTCTACAATCACTTCTGCCACATCTTCACGCGACACTCCCTCCTCTTTTTCCGGGAAAGAGACATTGATCTTTCCGTTTCCGGGACTGTTCAGCAACATTCCTGGCCGGACTATGGTATAATCCAGATCGGTGGTCTTTAAAACAAAATCGGCATAGTGTTTTGCTACGTAGTACGGCTCAATACCGGAAGTTTTCCAGTATTCGCGTTTATCCGCATTTAAAGCGCTTACCAGAACAAAACGTTTTACATGGGCTTTTATCGCGGCCTCCATCGATTTTACAGCTCCATCCAGGTCAATGGTAAGTGTTTTATCATCTCCCGTATTGCCCCCGGATCCGGCAGTAAATACCACGGCATCCGTCTCATGCATGGCTTTGGCTATATCGTCTACACTACCTTCAATACTCCCTATATGGATGGTTACACCTATTTTGTCAAAAAATGGTTTTTGTTCGGGATTGCGAATAAGGGCTACAGGATTAAAATCCGGGGAATCCTTTAGTTTTTCGGAAAGTATTTTACCCACTTGCCCGTTAGCTCCGATAATCAGTATACGTTTCATTTTCATTCCTTTTTTAAGTTCCGGTAATGCCGGTCGGGGTTACTCCCCTGCTTCATTAGCATTCGGAAAAATTTTTTAATAAGTTACAAAATTTCGGACAAAATATAAAATCGGGGAATAAGGAATTCCGGGGATGAGTTATTGAGTTATCCAGACGCCCCTCATTTAACCCGTGCACCACTTTAACCCACAAACACCTCGCAAAAAACCACCGTCTGTCATAAAACAAACGGTGGCCGGCAATAATAAAATATGGTCTTGTTTATGCCGAATTCCTGCTGGCGTTGATATTACCGAACAAGGAACGGGTTACCATTTTTTCATAGATATCCAGTTGTTTCGGATCTGCTTTTCCTTCCTTTCGAAGCTCCTGTATCCTGCGGAGTGCAAACTGTTGTATGGTAAGCAAAGGCAATACGATCTTTTCGCGTATTTCTATAGATGCTTTACCCGATTTGGTGTTTTCCATCAGGCTTTTGTCCCCGGTCACTTTCAGGATCATTTCCTTACTGCGCAGGTATTCTTCGTATATAATTGTCCAGAATTCGCCATAAACGGGATCGTCCTTCATATATGCCGTAAGCTTAAAAAACGATTTGGTAAGGCTCATCATACTGTTTTCCAAAAGTGTACGGAAGAACGCGGAGTTGCGATAAAGGGATTGTACCCTTTCGAATTCACCTCTTTTATCCAGTGCCTCAATAGCCGTTCCCACCCCGTAAAAACCGGGCACATTTTGTTTCAGCTGGCTCCAGCTTCCCACAAAAGGTATGGCGCGGAGGTCTGAGAAATCGAGTTTGTCAGATTTTCCTCTTTTGGACGGACGACTCCCGATATTAGTTTTCGCATAAAATTTCAGCGTGCTCATTTCCTCCAGGTACGGCATGAATTTAGGATGCTTTTTAAAGTCTACATAGGCCGCATAGCTTATGTCCGCCAGCTCCTGCATGACGTTTTTATCTATATCGTGGAGAATATTCTCTTCGTCGGCAAATACTTCGTTTACCACACCCGAACTAAGAAGCTGCTCCAGGTTATACTGACACGAATCCAGGGTTCCGAAATTGGAACTGATGGTCTGTCCCTGTACGGTAAGCTGTACTTCTTCGTTTTCTATAGTAGGACCGAGAGAAGCATAGAACTGGTGTGTTTTTCCCCCTCCTCTTGCAGGCGGTCCGCCACGACCGTCAAAGAAGACTACTTTAATACCGTATTTCCTGGATATTTCGGTAAGTACTTCTTTGGCTTTGTAGATACTCCAGTTTGCCATCAGGTAACCACCGTCTTTGGTACCATCGGAAAACCCGAGCATTATGGTTTGTTTATTTCCCCGTTTTTCCAGGTGCTCCGAATAAACCTTATCGGTATAGAGCGATTCCATTACCTTATCGGCAATTTGCAGATCATCTACGGTCTCGAACAACGGAATAACATCGAGGGAAGGATTTTTCCAGTCACAGAGACGTATCATGGCAAAAGTTTCCATAACATTCAATGCGCTGCCGTTATTACTTATGATATAACGGTTAGCCCCCAACTCCCCGTTACTTTTCTGAATTTCTTTTATCGCATAGATCGATTCGAGCGTAGACCTGGTGATCTCCTCCTTAAAGAGTTCCGGGTTCAGCTTTCCGTTTACTTTTCCGAGGACGGCAATTTGCGCTTCTTCGGAAAGTTTTTCGTAATTGTCCGGAAAGATATCCAGTCCGAGTACACGGGATTCGCTGATGATATCCGAAATCACCGTATGGTGTACCCGGGAATCCTGTCGGATATCGAGGGAAGCAAAATAAAAACCGAATAGCTTAACCTTGTTGATCAGGTCACTGACCTCTTCTACAAACAGGGATTGATGCTCATTGGTGAGGATATCCCGGATCTGCTGCAAGGACGAAAGCATTTCTTCCGAAGTTAAAGTAGGGTTCTGAGCGGAAACATATATACTTTCGTAAATCTTCTGTTCGAGATCACCCATCAGTTTGTCCACGACCTTAAAGGTGATCCTTCGCTTCAGTTTTCGGATGTCCCGGTAATAGTTTTTCAGTATGGTAAGGCGTAATCTTTCCGCAACTTTCAGGGTGATTTCACTGGTCACAAAAGGATTTCCGTCACGGTCCCCTCCGGGCCAGAACCCGAGATTGACGATCTGGCTGTTCAGTTCGATCTCCTCAAAAATATTATTTTGTATGTAATTGTATATTTTACTTACCGACTGGTAGAACACATTTTCCAGGAACCAGATCAGGCTTACGGCCTCATCATAGGGTGTCGGCTTTTCTTTTTTAAAGAACGGGGTTTTTCCGAGCTGTGCCAGCAGCTTTTCTATAACGCTCAGGTCATTGTCCCTTATGGCTTTGGTCAGGTCGGTAATAATACCTAATACCGGTCCGGGATAGAACTGTGTCGGGTGGGCCGTAAGTACGGGCCTCACCTTGAATCTTTGCAAAAATTCCCGAAGCGCTGCGGTCTTGTTTTTCCCCTCGGCTTCTTCTTTAATGCTCCGCAGTGTACCGCGTCCATCCATATTATTAATTACGGGAAATGCGGCATCTTCTATAGCATCAAACAATACAACCTGCCGTTCTATATATTGAATAAAACGGAAGAGCAGGTCGTTTTTCTCCTTTTCATCCGGATTGTCATAGAACTTGGAGAAGAAAGCTTCGACTATTTCCGAAGGATTCTTGTTTTCTTCGTATCCTTTTTCACATATTTCACTGAACAAAGGCAGCAAAACCCCCGTATTGGTTATTTCATCAAAAGGTAAAGTCATTAATATACTGTTGTATATCTGATATTTAGACAATACACTTTCGTTAAAACGTTCAATTTTCGGTTTTCTCAACATAAATATTCTTCTTTTTTTCCAGTTCGAAGATACAAAAAACCCTCTCCAATACAGAATCGGAGAGGGTTCTTTATGTGATATGAACAAAAATTTTACATTTCGTTAAAAATGGAGTGCATCAAGCGTTTCTTATCGTTAATGCTTTCTTCCAGTGAAATCATGGTTTCTGTCCTGGCCACCCCGTCGATATCGTCAATCCTGAAGATAATGTCTTTGGCATGCTTGGTATCCTTTGCTCTTACCTTACAGAATATGTTGAATTTACCTGTGGTAACATGGGCTACGGTAATATTCGGTATCTCATTAAGACGCTCTATAACGAATTTTGTCTGATGTGTTTTCTCGAGAAATATTCCCACATAAGCTATAAAAGCATACCCCAGTTTAACGTAATCCAGGGTGAGTGAAGAACCCCTGATAATACCGGCCTCTTCCATTTTTTTAACCCTTACATGCACGGTTCCTGCTGAAATCAACAGTTTTTTTGCAATATCCGTAAACGGTGTACGGGTGTTATCGATAAGCATATCTAAAATCTGGTGATCTACTTCGTCTAATCTAAACTTTGCCATAGTAATCTTGTCTTTAACTAAATAAATTTACACTTGCTTTTGTCCAAACAGAATATTAAAATGCAAAAAAATAAAAAATATTCAATATATGCACGTAAAACTTTGGATATTTTGTTAAGAAAGGGTTAATTTAAAGAAATAATTCAAGTAAAACACTTGTTTCTAATTTTTTTTCTTCTATTGGGTCGATCTCCCGTTTATCCGCAACAAATTCCTTATGCCCGTAAAAGCCCTGTAAATCACCGGTTTTCGACACGTATGGCGTAAATGCTATTTTATGATCTTTAAGCTCTTCCTTATATAATATACCGATATCTTTCAGATCCACCCCTTTTTCTGTTTTGACAGGGAAACGACGGATGAGTATATCAAAAAAGAGTTTATCGTTTTCCGGGATATCAAAGTAAGCTTTATAACCGGTCCCCTCCACGTCGTTCCCGGTAATAAAACGGAGCGCCGTAATCAGTGCACAGAAAACATATTTACGGGTGATCTCCCTGTCATAATCTTCCGGGTAATGCCCCGCTTCAAATAGCAAAGTAGGTACGCCGCGGGTCTGGAAAGCATCGCCTACACAGTTTATATTAAAAGTATCATCATACCTTCCTACCTGCCCGGGGATATATTCCTGTAATACATTATTTACGGCCGCTATAACCTCCATGCTCTTCTTTCTGGGAGGAGTAATATTCCGGGCTTCGTCAGTCGCGGGTGATAAAAAGGATAAAGTAGCCGGCCTGGCGGTCTTTCCTGTGTTAAATATGGTACGCTGGTCGTGCAGGTTAAAGCAGAAATGAGGTTTAGCTTTATCAAATACACGGCGCAATGCAAAGCTCTCCGGCTGGGACAAATCCGCAGCATCCCTGTTCAGGTCGATCGCGTTGGCGTTTACACGGGTATACGCCAATGCTCCGTCCGGATTCAGCATCGGTATAATATATAAGGTGCATTGTTCCAGAATTTCCCGGGCAATTTCGTCTCCCCGTTTCAGAAACATCAGGAAATCCATTACCGCTTTGGTTGTCGTAGATTCGTTCCCGTGCATCTGCGACCACATCAGCACCTTTTTATTTCCGTCGCCAATGCGATGCAAGTACACAGGACGCCCCGCTACCGAATGCCCGATTACGGAAAGTTCTCCCATATCCCCGTATTCTTCTAACAGAGGAGTAATATCGTCGGGAGTTATATATCTTCCGGACAGTTTGTTTTCCCGGGAGTGATCATGCCATTGTAATAATTCCATAGGTCAGTTTTGAAGATTACAAAAGTAAACAATAGAATATTTACATTTGTAAACACAATAAAACACGCACATTGTTTACAATAATAAACAATAAGATGGTTACGAGATACGCTAAACACCGCTCCCGGCACCTTAAAGTAGTTTAGTTAAATGATAACTATATTGATTATTATATATCAGTGCATTATATGCAATTACTTGTACTTAATATTTAAACATAAACACGGAAACGTTCTCTTTTTTTTGGTATAACCATCTATTTTGTTTACATTTGTAACTAAATAAAACGTAATACATCTGTTTACAATGGTAAACACAGAGGATTTTAGTAGCAGGCTCCAGGAAGTACTCGATTTTTATGGTTTAAGTGCATCTTCTTTTGCAGATAAGATCGGTGTACAACGTTCTTCCATTTCGCATATTCTTTCGGGCAGGAATAAACCGAGCCTGGATTTCGTTCTCAAGATTCTTCACGCTTTTTCCGAAGTGGAGCTGTATTGGCTCTTAAATGGTAAGGGTGTTTTTCCTGCGGATAAACAGGTAGAAAAGAAGAAAGAAGTGCCTCAGGCAAAAATCCAGGACACTCCCGACCTGTTTTCCTCTCCTTCCGGGGTCGAAACATTACCCGCGGAGAACTCTTCGGGCATTCCGGACAAGGAAGTCGAACGTATCGTGTTTTTCTATAAAGACGGTACATTTAAGGAATACAGAAATTATAAAAAGTAAGGCTGAAAGATTTGTTTTCGGGGTATATTCCGTACATATAAATCTGTATATTTGTTGGAATATCAAACAAAATTACCTTTTTACTGTGGATATATTAAGAAAAACCGCCTGCCTGTTGTCTCTTCTTGTTTTATTTGCTTCCTGCTATAATGCGGAGCGAAATTGTGAAGATTTCAGGACGGGGACTTTTGAGTTTAATTATATGCTTGAGGGAAAAGAGGTTAAATCGAGGTTTGTTCGCAACGATTCCATTAACATCGATTATATCGGGGAACACATAGACACCGCCTCGGTGTCGTGGGTGAATGACTGTGAGTTCATTATGCGCAAACTGCACCCTTCTTCCATGCGGGAAAGAAAGGCGGTACAGGTGAAAATACTTAGCACCGATGAGAATTCATATACTTTTGAATATTCTATCGTTGGAGACAATAAAAACAAGCAGCGGGGAACCGCCATTAAAATAGAATGATTCCGTATGTTTGATGTTTTTTCTTCCCCGGATGCCTGGATAGCCCTGTTAACACTCACCTTCCTGGAGATTGTTCTGGGTATTGATAATATCGTTTTCATATCCATTACGGCAAACAAACTTCCTGAACATCAGCAGCGTAAAGCCACTAATGTCGGGCTGATCCTAGCCATGGTCCAACGGATATTATTACTGTTTGCCATCTCTTTCCTGGTGGGATTGAAAGCGCCTTTTTATCATTTGGAAACCTCCTGGATTTCCGTGGGGCTTAGCGGGCAAAGTATTATTCTGTTTGCCGGCGGACTTTTCCTGTTATATAAGAGTACCTCCGAAATTCACGAAAAAGTGGACCTCCCGGAACACGGGGAGAAAGAGGTCAGGGCAAAAAAGATCACTTCGCTTTCCAAAGCGGTAGTCCAGATTGTTATCATAGATTTTATTTTTTCCATAGATTCCATTCTTACCGCGGTGGGAATGACCAACGGCATAGGAGAAAAGCCCGGAGATGCCCTTATCCTGATGATAATCGCCGTGGTTATATCCATACTTATTATGATGATTTTTGCCAATCCTATCCGTAAATTTATCAATCGTCATCCTTCGGTACAGCTCCTTGCCCTTTCTTTCCTGATACTTATAGGATTTATGCTTATTGCCGAAGCAGCACACCTGTCACATACCAGGGTATTCGACCAGGAAATCGGCGCCATTCCCAAGGGATACCTTTATTTCGCCATCGCTTTCTCCCTGCTTGTGGAGTTCCTCAATATGCGAATGCGCAAAAGGATGGGAGGCGAAAACGGAATTACGAAATAGATTTCAGACCGGAGATATCGGATGTTTTACGACGAATATCCTTTTTGTCTTATATCCAATATCTCCAATCTAACTTCTCATATCTAATCTCTCATATCTGACTTCTCACATCTACTAAGAGATCATGTCCAGGAAATCGTGTTCGGAGATCATGGGAATTCCCAGTTTTTCCGCTTTTTCCCGCTTACTCGGTCCCATATTGTCCCCGGCAACAACATAAGTTGTTTTAGAGGAGATGGAAGAGGCTACCTTTCCGCCATTATCCTCGATGTGTTTTTTCAGGTCGTTCCTGGAAAGGATTTCAAATACGCCGGACACGACGAAAGTCTGTCCTTTTAACGTGTCGGTCTGTCCTTGTAATTTTTCCGGGGAAATTTCCATCTGAACGCCATAGGAACGCAATCGTTCCACGATTTCCAGGTTTTCCTCATTCCGGAAAAATTCCACGACACTTTCCGCGATCTTGATCCCTATTTCGTCTACACCAACGAGATCTTCAAGTGTGGCATCCCTGAGGGCATTAACAGAAATATAAGCTTTGGCCAGTTTTTTAGCTACCGTTTCCCCGACAAACCGGATTCCCAGTGCATAGAGAACCCGTTCAAACGGAATTTCCTTCGACTTCTCCACTCCTGCAACCAGGTTTTCCGCACTCTTGTCCGCCATACGTTCCAGTGGAACGATCTGTTCTTTTTTCAGTAAATAAAGATCGGCATAGTTTTCTATGAGTCCTTCTTTATATAACAATTCCACGGTTTCGCTCCCCAGCCCCTCGATATCCATGGCTTTGCGGGATATGAAGTGTTGTATTCTTCCGGTGATCTGAGGCGGGCATCCGTAGTAATTAGGACAGTAATGCTGTGCTTCTCCTTCTTTGCGAATGAGTTCTGTTCCGCATTCCGGGCAATGGGTGATATAAGTTGTGGGTACGGAGCCAGGGTCCCGTTGAGTGAAATCCACCCGGATGATCTTCGGGATGATCTCTCCTCCTTTTTCCACAAATACGGTGTCACCTTCGCGTATATCCAGTTTTTCAATCTGGTCTGCATTGTGCAGTGATGCCCGTTTTACCGTTGTTCCCGCAAGTAAAACCGGTTCCAGGTTAGCTACGGGAGTTATGGCGCCCGTCCTTCCTACCTGGTAAGAAATACTGTTCAAAACCGTAGACACCTGCTCTGCCTTAAATTTATAGGCCATGGCCCATCTCGGCGCCTTTGCGGTATATCCTAGTTCTTCCTGCTGGGCAATATTATTAACCTTGATAACCACTCCGTCCGTTTCGTATGGCAGTTCGTGACGATGCACATCCCAGTAATTCACAAAATCCATGACCTCCTGGGTGCTGTGGCACAGTTTGGCCACGGTGGGCACTTTAAATCCCCATCCCCTGGCCTTTTCCAGTCCCTCGAATTGTGTCCGGAAGTTCAGGTTTTCCCCGATAATACTATACAGCAAACAATCCAGCGGACGTTTGGCCACTTCGGAATTATCCTGGAGCTTAAGGCTGCCGGAAGCCGTATTCCTCGGGTTCATATAAGGATCCTCCCCGGCCTCTACCCGTTCCCGGTTCATTTTGGCGAACCCCTCCCTGGGCAGTATGATCTCTCCCCGGATATGAAATTTTTCAGGGTAATCTCCGTGCAAACGCAAGGGTACGGAGCGTATGGTTTTTACATTGTTGGTCACATCATCTCCCTGGAATCCGTCTCCCCTGGTTACAGCCCGTGTCAATTCCCCCTTTTCGTAGTAAAGGCTTATGGATGCCCCGTCGTATTTCAACTCACAGACAAACGCTACGGAAGCATCCCCGAGAATGCGCTGTATCCGTTTTTCCCAATCTTCCAGTTCTTCTTTAGAGTATGAATTATCCAGCGAGTACATCCGGTAGTCGTGTACTATGGTCTCGAAATTTTTGGTAATCATTCCGCCTACACGTACCGTAGGTGAGGAAACATCATAAAATTCGGGATGCCTGGCTTCAAGGTCCTGGAGTTCCTTCAGTTTCATATCGAACTCATAATCCGATATGGTAGGATTATCCAGTACGTAATAATTATAGTTGTGTTTTGTGAGTTCTTCCCTAAGGTCCTGTATCTTCTTTTGAACCGGATTCATCATTTGTAAGCTGTTTTTTATATGTATATTACAACCCTGTTAGGGGTTACCTGTTTATAGAAATATATATGTAAACAAAATTTTAGCCCCATAGGGGCGCCCTGTTTATTCTATCCAGTCAAATAGGTATTTGGCATTGTATTCGATTTTAAATTTTTCCAGAAAATCCAGGTATTCTTCCTTAAACAACCTTTTTCTATGATGTTCTTCCTGGTTCTGAATATATTTTATAACCCGATCTATCTGGCTGAGAGAATACGAAAAAGCGCCGAAGCCTTCCTGCCAATGAAATTTTCCTTTTATCCATCGGTTATCATTTATAAATTTGGATGAACCGGCTTTAACATCCCTTACCAGATCGGAAAGGGCAATACCCGGTTTAAGGCCTATCAATATATGAACATGATCGGGCATCGCAAATATAGATAACATTTTTTGTCCTCTTTTTTGTACAATCCCTGTTATATATCGATGTAATTCTTCTCTATGATGTTTTTGTATGAGGTTTTGCCGGCCTTTTACTGCAAAAACGATTTGGATATAGATTTGTGAATACGTATTGGGCATGTTTACAGGTCGCTCCCGCGGAGCTTTATTTTTATCCATTATTGTTTTCTATAAACGGGTTGCCCCTTACGGGGCTTTTGTTTTGGTAATTAATTTTTTACAGCCTTTATCATCCGGTCATTCCCTGACATATCTTTCCGTAGCTCTATATCTTTAAAACCTTTACCTTTCAGCATTTCAATCATTTCTTTACCAAGATACTGATTAATCTCAAAATACAATACCCCACCTTTTCGCAGCCCGTTCCTCGCCAGATCAACTATTTTTTCATAAAAAACCAGGGGGCTTTCATCTTTGACAAACAAAGCGAGATGAGGCTCGTGGAGCAATACATTATTCTTGATCTCTGATTTTTCTAAATTCCTTATATATGGCGGATTGGATACTATTATATCAAGTTTATATTCATTTATATCCCGGGCTTTTAATACATCCTTCTCTATAAAATTCACGGATACATTGTGCCGTTTTGCATTTCCTTCCGCAACCTTCAATGCCTTCCCTGATATATCTATAGCGGAAACCCTGGCTTTAGGAAGATTTTTAGCCAGGGAAACGGCTATACATCCGCTTCCCGTACCTATATCGAGTATGGCCGGGTCTTCCGCTTTCTGTGCCTGGCAATCTTTTACTATCCAGTCTACCAGTTCCTCGGTTTCCGGTCTTGGGATCAGTACGTTTTCATCCACCTGAAATTCCAGCCCGTAAAAGACGGTTTTCCCCAGGATCTGCTGAATGGGCTGATGCTGTTTTAACCGGGAAAGCGCTTCGAAAAGGGGCTGTTCTTCCTCTTTGGTAAGCGTGATTTCCGGTTGTAGTGCAAGAGTGAGCTTAGTGATGTTACAGTATTCTTCCGTCAGCCGGAAAAAAAGTATATCCGCTTCTTCACGGTCATAAATACCCTGAAGTTCCGATTGAAATATTTTCCGAATTTCTTTTAGTATCAATGGGTTGGTGAGTTAATGAGAGAATAAGCTAATGAGTTAATAAGAGGCTCAATGACCGAAAAGTTTTTCGCTGCTGCGAAATCTACAGGCTTACATCAAGATCTTTCAACATCCATACCGGGCAGGAACAATGTCCGGTGTTGCCCATCGGGGCATCTATATATTTAAAGCCTGATTTTAAATATAATTTTTGTGCGGCTTCCATATACGGCATGGTTTCCAGGTAGCACTGTTCATAGCCGTATTCTTTTGCTTTTTGCAGGCATAATTCAATCATTTTTCTACCTAGCCCCATTCCCCTTGTTTCCTGCAAAAAATACATTTTCTGTAATTCACAGACATTCCCGTTATAATTGGCCAAAGGCGCAATACCTCCACCTCCAGTAATTTTATTTCCCTGGTCTATCACAAAATAAACAGAGCGTTCGGTATTGTAGGTTTCAAACATACAGTCTACCGATTTGTCTTCGTAGGCCGTTCCTTTTTTGGGCGCACCCATATCATCTACCAGTACCTGCCGGATGATACGTGCCATCTGCGGATTGTCTTCCGGCTGTATTTCCCTGATGGTCATACGTTTTCTTTTTTTTCTATTCGTAACAAACAAACATTGCCGCTGTTATTTAAGGCAAGTCCTGCTTAATGTGTTATTTTTGTTAGCCGGAGCCGGTACTTTTCCCCGGTGCCAAGCAATTTTTTGAGAACGTGAATATACATGAAAAATACTTAAATCGCTGCATTCAGCTTGCTAAAAACGGCCTTGGCACTACCTACCCGAACCCTTTGGTGGGAAGTGTTGTGGTGCATGATGATAAGATTATAGGAGAAGGCTGGCACCGCAAGGCCGGGGAACCTCATGCGGAGGTTTATGCCATACGTTCGGTAGCAAACCCGTCCCTGCTAAAGGCCTCTACCATCTACGTAAGCCTGGAACCCTGTAGTCATTACGGCAAAACCCCGCCCTGTAGTGATCTCATTATTGCATCCGGTATTAAGAATGTGGTTATCGGAACTATAGATCCTTTTGATGCTGTAGCCGGAAGGGGTGTGAAAAAACTAACGGAATCCGGGTGTAATGTCACCGTAGGGGTTCTGGAATCGGAATGCCGGGAGCTCAACAAACGCTTTTTTACGTATCACAACCAAAAAAGACCTTATATAATCCTCAAATGGGCGGAAAGCACGGATGGTTATCTCAGTCCCGTACAACGAAAAGAAACGGCTCCCGTATGGATAAGCAACACCTATTCCCGGCAACTTGTGCACAAATGGCGCAGTGAAGAACAGGCTATCTTTGTGGGCACCAATACCGTTATGCAGGATAACCCCCGACTGGACACCAGGGACTGGACCGGCAACTCGCCGGTACGGGTGGTTTTGGATCGTGAACTCCGTATTCCAGGGGATTTTTTGGTCTGGGATAAACGTGTAAAAACCATATTCCTGACCGGGGGAAAAACGATTGCGGACGAAGAAAATATTACCACCGAAACCATAGACTTTTCCGGGAATATAGCAGCACAGGTATGTGAAGTACTCTACAGACACGGGCTTCAAAGTGTAATTATCGAAGGAGGCAGGCAAACGTTTCAAACGTTTATAGATGCAAAACTATGGGACGAAGCCAGGATTTTCCGGGGAAATATCATGTTTAACGACGGGACCCCGGCGCCGGAATTACAGGGGCACCTATGGGCCGAACAGGATATCGCAGGAAACCGGTTGCGGATTGTGAAACGGGAAAAAGCGGAAGATTGACAGAAAAAGATACCTATAAAACTATAACCGGGCCCTCCCCGGAA
Source organism: Sinomicrobium halophytocola (assembly GCF_052983395.1). Taxonomy (NCBI): domain Bacteria; kingdom Pseudomonadati; phylum Bacteroidota; class Flavobacteriia; order Flavobacteriales; family Flavobacteriaceae; genus Sinomicrobium; species Sinomicrobium halophytocola. Next base: position 192,968 of record NZ_JBRKIT010000025.1, on the reverse strand, counting down.
GTATTGTTCAAAGATAAAAACAGCAAGTTTTTCGGCTATGCCTATCCCGTGCATACGGAAGATGAGGCAAAAGAATATATTGATTTGCTCCGCAAAAAACATCATGCGGCCAGGCACTGGTGTTACGCCTGGCAACTGGGAACGGAAAACATACAGTTCCGCGCCAATGATGACGGGGAACCCAATAATTCTGCGGGAATGCCTATTTACGGCCAGGTACAATCTTTTGAAGTGACCAATATACTTATAGTCGTGGTCCGGTATTTCGGGGGAGTGAAACTAGGCGTAGGCGGACTTATCAATGCGTACCGTACGGCGGCGCAAATGGCCCTGGAAGCTTCGGATATCGAAGAAAGGACCATAGATGTGTATTACCTGCTCACCTTTGATTATAAGAACATGAATAAAGTAATGCGGGTGATCAAGGAAAAGAACCTCACCATCGTAAACCAAAAACTGGAACTGGATTGCCGTATTACCATTTCCGTAAGAAAACGCGATGCGGCGATGGCTTCCGAAACATTCGGACAAATCTACGGGGTAAAGATCAGTGAAGCAGAAAGTCAGTAACGAACCGGGTCACCCCTGCCTATGCCCGGTTTCGTCATTCATGTCGTTCCGTTAAACCGGGCAAAGTGAAAAAATCAGTTAAACGGCATAAGGAAGAAAAGCAGTAATAGAAAGTGTAACAACCCGCATTCCAGATCATCCTTTGAAATAAAAAAAGATGCAGAAACTATTCATCTTCGCATGGTTTATCCTTTTACAGGCCGGGTTATTACAGGCTCAGGATGAAAAATATACAGAGTGGTATTTACAAAAGAACGATGTGGAAATCTTTGTAAAGGAAATCCTGTCCGGCAAAGATACCGTCATTGTGGTTCACGGTGGTTTCGGGGCCAGTCACCATTATATGATGGATGCTGTAAAAGGCCTGGAGGACAAATTCCATTTTATATTGTATGACCAGAGAGGATCTTTACTCTCCCCCGTAAAAAAAGAAAATCTTTCTTTTCAGGAAAATGTCAGGGATCTGTATGACCTGATACAGGCCTTGAAAATGAAAAAGGTAAAACTCCTGTGTCATTCCATGGGGACACTGGTTGGGATGGAGCTCGCCAGGCAGTACCCGGATCTCGTTGATAACCTGGTTCTGACCGGTATCGTAATACCGAAATCGGACAGTGTAAAAAGTGTTTTTTCCGAACGGTATGAAAAACAGGTGAAATTTCTTTTAAACCGGAAAGAGGTCCTCCAGCTCAAGCAGCCTTATAAAGATAAAGGGGTGGATACTTTACGATCTGTCGATGACATTGTAAATTCTCCATTATCACATAAAGACCTTACGGAATACTGGAGGATAAATTTTGCGGCGGTAAATATATATAATGTAAAAAAATACAATCTTTTAAAAGGCGGTAAAGCCTATTACAATCCCGCAGCTTCGGTAATGTCCGAAACCGTCAACTGGAAATACGACTACAGGGAGATTATGGATGAAAACACAAAAACTACTGTTATTAACGGAGCCTATGACTTTTTTGATTTTAACAGCGAAAAACTCAGAGAACTTTTGAAAGACTACCGGAAAATAAAACTGCATATTATTCCCCTTGCCGGGCATAACAGCTGGATAGACGCCCCTGTCATATTCCGTAAATACCTGGAAAAAGGATTGTTGAGATAAGGACTTCCGACCTAAATTTAATCCTCTTACAAGAGAGAACATTTTAAATAATTAATTAACTTTGCACCTTCAAATAAGGGCACTACAAATACCAATATAAAACAGGACTAATTCAACAACATGATGATCCTTTTCTTCGGAAACCCAGAACAGAAAGTTTTTGCGGTTCAGACCAGTAAAGAACTCACCAGGGAAGATAATTTAAAATTAACATGGTTGTTTGGCGGCGAGCCTAACATCGAAGCGGCGTCTCTCGACGCCTTTTTTGTTGGCCCCCGCGCTACCATGGTTACCCCCTGGAGCACCAACGCCGTAGAGATCACCCAGAACATGGGTATTTCCGGTATTATAAGAATAGAGGAATTCCTCGGCGTAACGGAAAACTTTACGGATTTCGATCCGATGCTCTCGCAAAAATACAACGGGCTTACCCAGGATATATTTACTATTCACATACAACCGGAACCCATTAAGGAGATAGACGACATCGCGGCTTATAACCGGCAGGAAGGACTGGCTTTAAACGAGGAAGAGGTCGGATACCTCCGGGAACTGTCCGAAAAACTGGGCAGAAAGCTTACGGATTCGGAAGTATTCGGTTTTTCGCAGGTGAACTCGGAGCACTGTCGCCACAAGATATTCAACGGCACCTTTGTTATTGACGGTGAAGAAAAACCGGCATCCCTCTTCAAACTCATCAAAAAGACATCCGAAGAGAACCCCAACGATATTGTTTCCGCTTACAAAGACAATGTAGCCTTTGTCAAAGGGCCCAGAATACAACAGTTCGCTCCCAAAAGCGCGGATAAACCCGATTTCTACCAGGTCAGGGATTTCGACTCCGTTATTTCCCTGAAAGCGGAGACCCACAACTTCCCTACTACGGTAGAACCATTCAACGGTGCAGCTACCGGATCGGGCGGAGAAATACGGGACCGCCTGGCAGGCGGACAAGGATCTCTCCCCCTTGCCGGAACAGCCGTGTACATGACTTCCTATTCCCGACTGGAAAACGGACGCACGTGGGAAAAAGGAATGCCGGAACGAAAATGGCTCTACCAGACACCTATGGATATCCTTATTAAAGCATCCAACGGGGCTTCGGATTTCGGTAATAAGTTCGGACAACCACTTATCGCAGGTTCTCTTCTCACCTTTGAACACCAGGAAGAAGCCGGAACAGATGCCAGGAAACTCGGTTACGACAAAGTGATTATGCTTGCCGGGGGGATAGGTTACGGAAAAGCGGACCAGGCTAAAAAACTAATTCCTGAAAAAGGAGATAAAATAGTTATTCTCGGTGGTGATAACTACCGTATCGGTATGGGAGGAGCAGCAGTTTCTTCTGCGGATACGGGAGAATTCAGCAGCGGAATAGAACTCAATGCCATTCAGCGTTCCAACCCGGAGATGCAGAAAAGAGCAGCCAATGCCGTACGCGGTATGATGGAAAGCGATACCAATGCTATTGTTTCTATCCACGACCACGGCGCCGGGGGGCACCTGAACTGCCTTTCGGAACTGGTGGAGGAAACCGGGGGCAAAATAGACCTGGACAAATTGCCCGTAGGCGACCCTACCCTTTCGGCCAAAGAGATCATCGGGAATGAATCCCAGGAGCGAATGGGACTGGTTATCGCAGAAAAAGACGCCGCAACACTTCAGCGTATCGCGGAAAGGGAACGCTCGCCCATGTACCAGGTAGGAGACGTTACCGGGGATCATCGCTTTACTTTTGAATCCTCCTCCGGCGGACAAAAACCGATGGACCTGGAACTGGCCGATATGTTCGGAAGCTCTCCGAAGACCATTATGAAAGATAAAACGGTAGCCACAACGTATGCGGACCCGGAATATAAGACAAGCCTTATCGAAGACTACCTGAAACAGGTTCTCCAACTGGAAGCCGTAGCTTGTAAAGACTGGCTTACGAATAAAGTAGACCGTTGCGTTAGCGGCCGGGTAGCAAAACAACAATGTGCCGGGCCATTACAACTACCGCTTAATAACTGCGGGGTGATGGCGCTGGATTACCAGGGCAAAGAAGGGATTGCCACTTCCATAGGACACTCCCCCGTTTCCGCACTGATTGACCCGGTTGCCGGAAGCCGTAACAGTATAGCCGAAGCATTGACCAATATCGTATGGGCACCGCTTAAAGACGGTCTGCAAAGTGTTTCCCTCTCGGCCAACTGGATGTGGCCTTGTAAAAACGAAGGCGAAGATGCCCGTTTGTACGAAGCGGTACAGGGATGCTCGGATTTTGCCATAGCCCTGGGAATAAACATCCCTACCGGGAAGGATTCGCTTTCCATGAAACAGAAATACCCGGATGACGAAGTTATCGCCCCCGGAACCGTAATAATCTCAGCGGCCGGGAACTGTAACGATATAACAGCGGTAGTAGAACCGGTACTGCAAAAAAATGGCGGCAGCATATACTATATTAACCTTTCTGCCGATAGCTTTAAGCTTGGCGGATCATCTTTTGCGCAGGTATGCAATAAAATAGGCTCCGAAGCACCTGGCGTACAAGATGCGGCATATTTCAAAAAAGTCTTTAACACGATACAGGAACTCATTAAAAACGGTAAGATCATTGCAGGGCACGATATAGGAAGCGGCGGACTGATCACCACCCTGCTGGAGATGTGTTTCGCCGATACCGACCTGGGAGCGCATATCGACCTTTCCGCCCTGGGAGAACCCGATTCCGTAAAAGCTTTATTCAACGAAAATATCGGTGTTGTATTCCAGGCGGCTTCTCCTGAAGCAGAAAACATACTTGCGGAAAATAATATCGAATTTTTCCGTATCGGTGAGGTTGTGGAAGGAGACCGGCTGCTACTGAAAAACGGAAATGACAACTTTTCGTTCGGTATCAGCGACTTCCGGGATACATGGTACAGGACTTCTTTCCTGCTGGATAAAAAACAGAGCGGCGAAATCAAAGCGCAGGAGCGTTTCGACAATTATAAAAAACAACCGCTCCAATACAGCTTCCCTTCTTCTTTCGAAGGAACAAAGCCGGCCTTACCAGGTACAGCACGACCAAAAGCGGCTATTCTCCGTGAAAAAGGAAGTAATTCCGAACGGGAGATGGCCAATGCCATGTTTATGGCAGGGTTTGATGTAAAAGACGTACATATGACCGACCTTATCTCCGGCCGTGAAACCCTGGAAGATATTCAGTTTATCGGTGCCGTGGGAGGTTTTTCCAATTCCGATGTACTGGGTTCCGCCAAAGGATGGGCAGGGGCTTTCCTGTACAATGATAAAGCCCGAAAGGCACTGGAAAACTTCTTCAACAGGGAGGATACACTTTCCCTGGGCGTATGCAACGGTTGCCAGTTATTTATAGAACTGGGATTGATAAACCCGGAGCATGAGGATAAACCCAAAATGCTGCACAATGAGACGCATAAATTCGAGTGTACCTTCTCTGCCGTGGAAATACAGCCCAATCATTCGGTAATGCTCGGTTCCCTGGCAGGAACAAAACTCGGTATCTGGTCTGCTCACGGAGAAGGTAAGTTCTCTTTTCCTTATGAAGAATCCAGGTATAACATTGTGGCAAAATACGCTTATGAAGGCTACCCGTCCAGTCCCAATGGTTCGGACTTTAACACGGCAATGATGGTTTCGGACGACGGAAGGCACCTGGTGACCATGCCGCACTTTGAGCGTTCCATCTTCCCGTGGAACTGGGCCCATTATCCGAAAGACAGAAAAGACGCGGTTTCTCCGTGGATCGAAGCTTTTGTAAACGCCAGAAAGTGGCTGGAAAACCTGAAATAACAATATATCAGGACAATTGATAATTCAGAAGGGCTGTTTTCTATAGGAAAGCAGCCCTCTACTTTAAAAGCCTATTGACCTTTCTCTATGCAAAAGATCTCATATCTCATATCTGATATCTACTATTTCACTCCCGACAGCGCTTCCGCTACCGCATAGCTATCTTCCTGTAACCTGTATTTTACGATCTTCCTGTTTTCTACGGTGATATGTATAGAAAATATCGAATCTACAATTTTCCCGGTTTTCAGCATTTCGGTAGAGAATTCACCGGTAACAACCGCGAAATTTCCATCTGTAAGGATATGCTCCAGCCGGGCATCCACCGGTTCGGTATTTTCCCATAAAAGCATAAAGAATTCTTCGATCTCCTGTTTTGATTCCCTCCTGCCGAGCCAGGGAACCAGTTGTGTATTTCCCGGGATATACCAATCTATCTTTTCCGCAAAAAGTTCCAGTAGTTCCGGGAGTTTACGCTGCGTAAGGGCTTGCAGGAACTGTTGTGTCAATTGACGGGTTTGTTCTGTGTTCATGGGGATTATAGTGTTAAGTTTCAACTAAAGGTTAAAAAAAATATTCTCTCTTGAAAAGAAGTTTAGAACGGATATCCTATGGCAAAGTTGAGTATGGGATCTTCAAAACCAAAGTCCCACCGGTCTCCTTCCGACAGCCACGGTTTGTGCCACGGCGCGGCAAGATCCAGGCGGATCACAAAACTCTGTATATCTACACGTAGTCCCGCTCCGCCACCTATACCGAGTTCCTTCATGAAATCTCCTGTGAATTTTCCGCCGGGCAGGGCATCGTTTTCTGTGGTATTCCAGACATTTCCGGCATCGACAAAAAGAGCCCCTTTCAGGTATGAAATGATCGGGAAACGATATTCCATATTGAATTCCAGTCTCAGGTTTCCTGTCTGGTCAAAAAATGAAGTCGTCTGGTTGCCGTCTTCATTTTCCGGGTTAAATGTTCCGGGCCCCAGGGATCGTATACGAAAAGCCCTTACACTGTACGGGCCACCGGAGAAAAACAATTTGCTGTACGGCATAATCCCCGAATTCCCGTAAGGTATGCCAAGCCCGGCAAACAGACGGGTAGCCAGTTTTTTTTCACGCCCCAACCGCAGGTGGTAGCGTATATCCACATCCAGCTTGGCGTACTGGGAATATTCCAGACCGAGGAAAGTGCGGGGGCGTTCGTTATCCGAAGCGCTGAAAAGATCCAGCATATTACCGGCGATATCCAGGGTAGAATTCAGGAAAAACTGGTGCCTCTTATACTGGTCTACCATACCATTATAGGTAAAGGAATAAGTAAGTCCTGCTATGAACTGCTGATCAAAACTGTTCCGGAGAAAAGGATTTTGCTCCAGTATATCCTCAAATTCCTTTGTAGTATTGGCCAGGTTTACATAATTAAGTGATATGGGGTTAAATTCGTGAGTAATATAACGATTGGCATCCCAGATATATCCGAAGGTCGAAGATGCGGTGATCAGACTGTACAGATCGCTTCTTCGGAGGTAATCGATCCCCACGCTGATCTTTGTTTTGGGGATAGCATATTCAAACCAGTTTTCTTTGATCCGGATGGGCGATAAAACCCTGGGGAAGATAAGATCTGTCTTCAGGCCCAACTGCAAGCTGTTCAGCCCGGTATTACTTCCCCCGGCCAATTGCATTTCATACCCAACACTTGCCGTAGTGTTGAGGATCTCCCCTCCTTTAAACAGGTTCCGGTTAGTAAGAGTAGCAACCAGGTTGGGACCCATAAAGTTATTCGATTTGGCCACGGCCTGTAATTCCGCCCGTAAAGACCTTTTGTTCATGGGGGACAGAAAAATAGTTGCAGCAAGCGCGCCTGTGCTGTCCGTCGCCAGGGAATCGATCTCATCATACCGGATATTCACAAACTTGTATGTGCCTATGGAGGTGAGCCTTCTACTGGTGTTCCTGGAAACATCAGGGCTGTATAGCTGGTCTTTGCCTATGAGGATAAAAGGGTCCAGTTTCTTTGGCAGGAAGAAATCCTCTCCGGGCTGAATGTAGTTTTTATGGTTCAGATACAACGTATCCGGCGCTATGGTATCGCTTGACGCTATGTAATTAGGGTATATGGTAACCTGTTTTATACGATAAGGAATGGTAGATTTGTCCGGAACATCTTTTTTCAATCGAAGAAAGAGATCGAATTTTTTGTTCTTATACTGGTTCGTATCTGCTTCAAAAACAAGGAAATCGGGACTGAAATTATAATATCCTTTGGCTTTGACCGCCTTGTCCAGGCGTTCTCTTTCCGATTTCATAGCGCTCAGATCAAACCGCATGTCGGGTTTTATAATCCATTTCCGGATGTTTTTTTCTATTTCCTTTATCACCGGAACGGAATCCTCATCAACAATATAGTTTTTCAAACGATACGGTTCGGAAAGCTGTACGGTATAAAACGCGCCTGCCTTTTTCTTTTTTTCATTCTCTTCCAGCCTTGAAATAATGTCACTGTAAAAGAAACCCCGGTTTTCCAGCCGGTTGCGGATAATATCTTCTGTCCGGGAAAGTTCCACACCGGAGGCGTAGACCGGTTTCTCCCCTATTTTTTTATTTAAAAACCTATTGATAAATCCGGGGTTTTCCTTCTGACTTTTATAATGTGCCCGAAGCCCCCAATATACCCCCAGGGCTTTGCTGTTGGGTGCCGGGCGGAGTACTTCCACCAGTTCTGCCTGGATATCCCCTATGCTTTTTATGCTGCCTTTCAAAGAATCGGGTACATTGATTTCCAATTCGGCCCCGGTGTAGAGCAGTTCTCCCTCCGGGATGTACTTTTTTATGCCACAGGTTGAAAACACAAGCAGGCACAGGCCGATAAGGATTTTTTTTACAAAAAGCCACCCGGTCCTTTTCCGTATTTCCAACACCTTTGTTTTCATATTATTTCTCCTGTCTTATTTGCTTCTTTTCCTTTTCTTTTTCCTTGTTTTCCTCTTCCTGTTTCTTTTTTATATCAGCCTCAGCTTCTTCCCGTTTCTCCTTTGCAGTCTTTTTAAATAATTCCCTGTACTTGTTGAACTCACGTGTAAATATCAGGGCTATTCCGTTTACGATCAATTGGCCGTCTATTATATTCTGGTATTCGTTTTTACGGAAACCTTTCAGGCGGTACCTGCCGTCTTCCGTAAGCAAATATTCAATACTTACATTACCGATAAGCGGGTTTTCCTGTCCGGGTTCCTGGTTGCTCCCCTGGATGTCCACTTCACTTCCCACACTGATAACCACCCGGTCGTCAAAGAGTTTTTTCCGTGCTGTAATGTCAAGTTGCGTTCTGTCCTGAGGGCTGCTGCCCTGGTAGTCTGTATAGCTGTCCAGGCCAAAATCGAGCTCCACTCCGGATTCCCCCAGTAGTTTATCGGACAGTGCGTTTAATTGTCCGGAAAGTGCCTGGTTCAGGTTATCGCGGGCAACGGCTACAGCCCCACCCTCGCTTCCGTCACTACCGGATTCCGGGAAGAAACGGTTGAATACCAATAAAGAAAATACCTGTTTATTGAGTTCGTCTTCCTGTTGGTTTAATTGCTGTACCCGGCTGTATGCCTGGCCTCCTATGGCTCCCTGGTTATCTTCGGGCATATCGAGGTTAAAACTCAACTGCGGGGTCATGAGCTCGCCGGCTATGTTAAGATAGACTATAAAGGGCAATTGCTGCCGGAATTTAGCGCTTTCGGAAGAAGAGGCCGTTGTATTATTTACCGCCAGCAAGGCAGAAGCAGAAGCCTTTACCTCGTACATGGCCTTGACATCCAGGTCCGCGTCCAGCGGATCCCCGGCCCATGTAACGCTGCTGCCCTCAATAATATTGAATTTTCTTTTTACCAGGTTGTACAGGTTCAGTTCGTAATGTCCTTCTTTGAGGGTGTATTTTCCGGACAACGTTGTCCTTCCGTTGGGGTACAGGTTAAAGGTGAGCTCGGCTCCCCCGGCGACCCTCAGGTTGTCGTTGGTCTGTTCGTTTATGATTACATTAAATACGGCATTGTCATCTACCGTGATCAGGGAATTCAGTTCAAAACCGGACACAGTGACGGATTCTTCCCTGGTTTTGGTAAGTATATCATCCGGGTCCTCGCGGTTTACGAAGATCACCACCCCGTCGCGTTCCACGATATCCAGTTCGGATTCAGGGACAATATAAGTAACATCCGTATCCGAATTGATACGCAACTTCATATTTATCTTCGGCATACGAAGGTCTCCTTTTATAGCGGCATCCATATCAAAGAAAGCTTTACCGAAAAAGAGATCGTTATCTTCTCTTTTGGAGTGTAATGCCCTGAAGTTCTCCGCATGTAGTTGTAGATCAAATGAAGGGTTGAGCATGTTTTCGGTCAGTACATCACCGTTTATGGTGAATTTGTTGTCATTTTCATCCGCAATGACAAAATTGTCCAGATAAAGACCTTTGTTATCTATTTCGATTGTTTCCCCGGGCAAACGAAATAAGGTATTGAGCATGGCTACCCTGAACCGGACATCGTTAAACTTAAAATTACCTTTGTAAACCGGATCTGCTGTTGTGCCGCTCACTTCCATTTTCCCGGAGACATAGCCCCCGGACTCTGATATCTGGTCTTCTGTAAAAGCTTCGGCGAGGGTTGTTTTCAGGGAATTTAAGGCCATGCTAAGCTGAAGTTTCCCGGTTACTCCGGTTTCATAGTTTCCGGTCATGTCCATATCTATATCGCCTCCTTTCAGCGCCAGGTCGAAGTCGTAGTTTTCTCCACCAGGAGATTCGGCATTCAGGGACAGCGTGCCGAGAGGGGCTTTCATGACTTCCAGGTCTTCCATTTTGAGGTCGGCCAGAAAACCCGGGGTACCTAAAGGGTCTTCGGCAATGATATTACCGTTAACCACACCATTGGCAAGCGTGTCATCCGGGTTCAGGTAACTGAGGAAAGACGCCAGCCTGAAATTACGGAATGCCACGGCTATATTGTCCTTTTCGTTTTCGGTACCCGATACTTCACTGCGTATTTCCAACTGCTGCCCGTTGCGTTCTATACTGAAATCACGGAACTGTACTACCTTGGGGTATATCATTATTTCGTTGGAAACCGGAATATTCCAGGGCTTTTTGTTAAGTATAAGTTCTGCCGGGTTTATGTGTACCCTGAGCGAATCCTTGCTACGCGAAATTTCGGTTTGTACGGCAACCAGTTTTTCTTCTTCGTGAAAAGCGTTAAAATCCAGAAACAGTTTCCGGTTGGAAACGCGGCCGTCCAGGGCGGTATTCTGAATGGCAACCGGGCCGGCTTTCAGTTCTTTAAAACCAAAATGTCCCGTGAGTTCTCCCCCACCGGAGTCCACACGCAGCAGAAGACTGTCTATTTCGTTCCCGTCATAATTTACATGAGGCATTTGAATATCCGCTACAAAATAATGTTCCCGCTCCCTGAAATCCGCATCTATTTTTACGGTATCCAGTTCTTTCAGCCCGGTAAGAAATATATCACTGAGAATGGGCGCACTGTTCATCCTTGCCTTTATCTTTAATTCTGCAGGAACCAACGGTGCTGTATTTTTCAGAGAATCGGAAGGCATAAATACCGTGTCGGATTTATTAGAAAGCAAAGAGCGGAAATGCCTTTGCAATGCCTTTCCGAGTCCTTCCGGGCCGATATTGGAATACAGTTCCATGTCCAGCATCTTGTTTTTCACCTCCAGGGAAGTAGTGTCCTTATCGGCCAGGGCTTTCAGGGAGAGATCGCCTAACGGGTAGGTATTCTGGTCATAAACGGCAATTCCGTCGATAATGTCCGAACTCAGTGTAAAACTTTCGGCATTTCCTTTAAAATCCGCATGAAGTTTCATGGCGCTACTCACGGACTGATCCATAAGCCCGAGGGCCTGCAGGTCTGCTCCTTTAAGGTCAAGGTCAACTACAAATCGCGGCGATACGGAATCCAGTTCTATTTCCGATTCCAGGATCATATCTATATTCTGATCTTTATAGGCAGAGGTTATACGCCCTTTCCCGTCCTGAATATCTCCTTTAAGGGGAAGGTTCTCTATACTGTAATCTTTCAGGGCCAGCCTGGACACATTGGCATCCAGTAAGGCGTCCATGGTATATACATCCCGTAGTTTCCCCGATGTTTTAAGGGTAAGGTCCAGCGGACCCAATTGCGGGTTTTGCAACAACTTTTCGAGGCGGAGTCCCTTTACTTCCACATCGGCATCAAAGGGTTTTTCTCCGGAATTGGCAAAGTTACCCTTGAAGGTTATTTCACCGTCCGTGGTCCGCAGGTTAAGTATCGCATCAACAGCCTGTGTATTTCCTTCGGCGTTTCCGGTGAGGGCGAGAGTATCGGGAAAACTCATCCCCAGTTCTTCTTCGCTGGCAAAGGCGATAATGTCTTCACGAACCGTATTGAACTTAATTTCCGGAAGGTCAAAACGGAGGCTGTCCGGTTCTGCGACATTCCGAAGTGTACCCCGGAGGTGTATCGCTGTATTTTTTCCCCAGTTTACGCCGGCAACAGGGATATTAAGCGCGGCAAGGGAACCGTTCATTTCCAGCTTACCGGTAACCGGGTTCTTTCCCAGGGCCTGCATGTACTCGTTGTCTTTCAGATCGGATTGAAAATAAAAGGCATCATTTGTGGCCAGGATAAAATCTGATAAATTAAGGGTTACTCCTGCCCTTTCAGGATGTTCTATAAATTCTTTTAATGTCGTATAGCTTACCGTCGCGTTTCCAAGTACCCGGTTGTTGTTCAGAAACAATTGCAGACCGGAAACTTCCACACCCCGGTCATCGGCTTTGGCAGTCAGGGCAAATTCTTTCAGGTTAAGCCCGGAAGCTTCCCTGAAACGAAATGTTTCCAGGTTAAGTCCGGCGGATTTGTCTTTGAGAAAAATATCTTCCCCCTGGAAATAAAACTCTTCCAGGACAATGGCATCTGCATTAAACACCCCGGGATGCGGCAAAGTACCGTTTACCGTGTAACGGATATTGTTGTTTTCAAGTTTGATCTCCCCGATCCTGATCTTCCAATCCGGCCATTCGAAGGGAGTGTTTTCATTATCTTTAACCTCTTGATTTAACGAGTCTTTGTTTCCTTTACTTTTAGTAATTATTTTAACTGATAAATCCGAGTTTTCAAGATATATCTGGTAAACATCTATGGAATTTGCCGCAATATCCGCCTCCGGTAATTTCAGGTTAAAGTTCCCTATATCTGCTTTGGCTTCCAGTCCGTCGGGGACGGACCTGTAATCGGCAAGCAGGGATTCTATATCGAGATTATCGATGGCAATGTATGGAGAGGGACTTTCTTCCTCTTCTTCGGAAGTATCGCTTTCCGGCAAAGGTAATGCCTGTAAATAACGCAGGTCTGTCTCCCGGATAATAGCCTCCGCAACGTGAAAACGCATTTTCTCGATATCGGTCTCTTTCATTCTCAAAAAGAGTTCCCCGAGTTTTAAACGCGTGTCTATTCCGCTAACCCCATCTTTATAGGTCAGGTCGAAATCGGTAAAACGGATATTGTTCAAATGTATGCCCGGCACTGTAGATGTAGTGTCGGATGGTTCCGCTGCCGTCGTGTCTTCGGAAGCAAAAGCGTCGATGAGAAACTGGAAATTAAATCCCTGAACGGAATCTTTTCGTGAAATACCGGCCTTTAATCCATCCCATTTCAGCCGGTTAATGATAATTTTGTTTCGAAAAACAGCAGGCCCCAGGGGTACTTCGGCTTTCAGGCTCCGGGAATAGACAAGTGTGTCTCCGGTCTTGTCTTCCATGTAGAGTCCGTCCAGGGTTACACCACCGGAAAAAGTAATGTAAAGCTTTTCGATCTCTATCTTAGTGTTGGTCTTGCCGGAAACATAGGAAGTAACTTTTCCAATGATAATACCCTGCCCCCACGGGCTGCGGATAAAAAGGACCAGCAGAATCAGAAAAATAAAGAAACCGAGCAAGATTCTTGCCATGATTCTTAAAAATCTCGATTTTCTCTTCTTCTTCTTTTCCAAATTATTCGCAAACTGAATGTCAAATTTATTGCAAACAATTTGTTTGATAAAGTTTTACCCGCTATTTATTTGTACTTTAACTGTAGGTGCTTTATTACCGTATTTTTTAAAAGGAGTATTCCTGTACTTTATATACCCTTTATTTCCTTACACTTCAAGTATTCCTTTATCCACGCTTTCCTGTATACGTGCTTCCGAATATTCCCAGATTACGAAAGAGCCGCGTTCCATTATCCTTGTTTTTTCCAGGACTTTTTCGTGCCTGATGCTATATTCGGCCCAGGTTCCGCCATTGTTGGATATATTCTGCAATACGGGCTCAAATCGGTCCAGCGTCCTGGCAAACTGTGCTTCGGCGGTAATACCATCTTCAAACTCCTTCCATATTTGCAGGAGATCCAGGGCCTGGTCTGTGGGCAGCATACCGAATATTCTTTGGGCCGCCGCAAGTTCTTCTTCGGTATTGACATGGTTTTTAACGGTGTCAAACAAAAAGGTATCTCCTGCATCAATTTCAACAATATCGTGTATCAATACCATTTTCAGTACTTTGAGAATGTTTACGGAAGTATTGGCATGCTCTGCGAGTATTATGGCCATCATGGCCAGGTGCCAGCTGTGCTCCGCATCATTTTCGTTACGGTCGCTGTTAAACAGCTTGGTCTTGCGGCGGATGTATTTCAGTTTATCGATCTCCCTTATAAACGCTACCTGTTTCGGTAATCTGTCGGATTGCATCATGTTCTTCGTTTTGTGTATTTTTTGTTGATTTATGTGTTTAAACCCTTTATTTTGAAAAAATGATCCGGTATGCCCTTTAGAAATTGTCTTAATTTTATCCTTTGGTTCTTTAATTCTGTAAATTTGATTTCCTTTCTCTGATTCCGGGGCAAAGGAAAGACTACTTTTTATCACAAAAAAGGACATTTGTCCCGATATGAGAAAATGATACGAATCAACAGGGAGTTACTCCGTTACATTACAAAGATCGAAAGCACCACACGGGACCGCGTCATCCTGGAATCTTATGATCGTAAAGAACAGGTTATCGGACAGGGAAAAAGGATATTTTCGGTCTACATCGTAAAAAAGGGAATAGTAAAATGTTACCTTACGGAAGATAACGGGAAGGATTTTATCCAGGAATTTTTCGGGGAAGGGGAAATTTTCGGGGAAATCGAAGTCCTGAACGGTACGCTTAGTTTTTGCGCTGTGGAAACCATTACCGAAGCGGAAATTTACAGAATACCCGGGCAATGGTTTATTAAATTACTTAATGAATCCACAGACTTTAATTCTTTTATTATGAAGGCACTGTCTAATAAGGTTCAGTATAAAGCACTCAGACATTCTCACAATCACCTGCACTCCATCCAGGATAACCTGCTGCGTTTGGAACAACAGTTTCCCCTACTACTGAAAATGATCTCAAAGAGAGATATTGCCAATTATCTGGGCGTTACGCTCAGAAGCCTCAATCGGGTGATGCAGGATCATTAGGCAATTTTTCCTATGCCCCGAGTCTTTCTTTAAAATCATTAATGATTCCTCCTTTAAGCAAGACCCTTATCTGCCGGTCGCTCATAGAATGTTTGACGGGGATGGTCATTGTATTTCCGTTCTTTTTTTCAATTTCTACCAGTATATCTCCCCGGTTTTTTACTTTCTCAGTGAGATCTTTAAGCCGGATGGTATCGCCCTGGTCTATTTTTTCATAGTCGTCATTATCCATAAATTCCAGGGGTATAATGCCAAAATTCACCAGGTTTTGCCAGGCTATCCGGGCATAGCTTTTTGCTATAACGGCTACCTGTCCCAGGTATTTCGGTGCAATAGCGGCATGTTCCCGGCTGGAGCCCTGTGCGTAATTGTCGGCTGCCACTACAATATGGCCGCCAAACTTATCTTTGCTTTCCATGGCCCTGTCGTAAAAGGTTTCATCGATCACGATATAGGAGAACTTACTGATTTCGGGCAAGTTGCTCCGGAACGGAAGTACTTCCGCCCCCGCCTTCAGAATCTCGTCGGTGGAAATATTATCTCCCATTTTCAGTAACACCGGGACTTCATAATAGTCCAGCAAGGGGGGGATATGTGGCAGGGACTTGATGTTAGGCCCTTTTTTAAGCTCCACATTCTCCGTGTTATCGGGCGGGGCCACCAGCATATCGGTATTTATGATCTCTTTTTCCGGTGATTTGAATTCCGGATAGGTCATATTATATATCTTCTCCATATCTCTCGGGTCCGTGATTTTTCCTGTCAATGCGGATGCGGCCGCGGTTTCCGGGCTGCACAGATGTACCTGGTCGTCTTTGGTCCCGGAGCGATCCGGGAAATTTCTGGGCATGGTCCTTAAACTTATGGTACCGGAAGCCGGCGCCTGCCCCATACCTATGCATCCCATACAACCGGACTGATGAAAACGGGCGCCCGCTTTGATGAGATTGGCAAAAGCGCGGTTGTCGATCATATTTTCTATAGTCTGCCTTGAAGTCGGATTGATATCAAAAGACACATCATCACTGACAAATTTATCTTTTACAATCTCTGCGGCAATCCAGAAATCTCTCAATCCGGGATTGGCCGATGACCCGATAACTACCTGACTTATAGGTTTTCCTTCTACTTCCCGTACAGGTACCACGTTACCGGGACTGGTGGGTAACGCTATAAGCGGCACCAGTTGGTCCAGGACAATTTCGTCATGCAGATCGTATTCTGCTCCTTTATCCGCTATCCATTCCGTCCAGTCTTCTTCCCTGCCCTGCGATTTCAGGAAGTGTTTGGTTTCACCGTCACTGGGAAAAACTGTGGTTGTAGCGCCCAGTTCTGCACCCATGTTGGCTATAACATGCCTGTCCATAGCACCGAGATATTTGAGCCCGTCGCCGTAATATTCTATGATCTTACCCACCCCTCCTTTTACACTGTGGCGGCGAAGCATTTCCAGGATTACATCTTTGGCACTTACCCAGTCCGGTAATTTCCCGGTGAGTTTAACGCCCATAACTTCGGGCATTTTCACAAAGTACGGTTGCCCTGCAATGGCCGCTGCAACATCGAGCCCGCCGGTGCCTATCGCCAGCATTCCCAATGATCCGCCCGCACAGGTATGACTGTCGGACCCTACCAGGGTTTTTCCTGGCTTTCCGAAACGTTCCATATGCACGGGGTGACTGACGCCATTTCCGGGACGGCTAAACCACAATCCGAATCTCTGTGCGGCAGAGTGTAAAAAAAGGTGATCGTCCGCATTCTTAAAATCCGTTTGCAGAAGGTTGTGGTCTACATACTGAACGGCAACCTCGGTCCGTGCACGTGTCAGCTTCATAGCTTCCAGTTCCAGTTGCACCAAAGTACCCGTAGCGTCCTGCATAAGGGCCTGGTCTATTTTCAGCCCGATCTCCGTACCGGGGATAAGTTCTCCCTGGATCAGATGTGAGCGAATAAGTTTTTGAGTTACATTCAGTGCTGGCATAAATAAGTAATTTGGTTCTTATAATTTTGTTCGAAGGGCCTGGAAAGAAAAATACCCCCTGTTCTTTCAAATTTAAGAAAAACAAGGGGCTTTCTAAAATATTCACGGCGTATTCTTGCCCGGGAATCCGTATTTTAACAAGATATTATACTATCATACCCTGTACCGGGACCGGTTCGTAATTATAATAGGTATAATCGATATCTTCGGATTTACCGTACATACCATACATATCCCGGTTTTTCAGGACAGAAGGTACCGCTTTCAACAGGTTTTCCGTCAGCAACACATAGGTTTTACTGTTGATGGAATTTTTAAGCAGCTGGTGTGCTTGTACGACCGCTTTGCCGTATAATTTCCGGAACCTTCCTATACTATATTCCGAAACAGGTCCGTAATGCGCTATCAGCTTCAGGGAAAGGTTTATTTTATGCCCTATAAATGTCTCCAGTTGAGCTAATTTACGGTTAAAACTATCAAGCATGATCTCGTATTGTCCTACAACCGACTGTAAATCGTAAGGAGTTCCGTACCCATAGAATAAAACTGCATCACCTTCTATTTCCGATATCCTGAGATTGAGTATGTTGCTGTCTATAATGGAAGACAATAATGCCTGGGTGACATATTTCCCGGTAAAGGAATCTGTTTCGTTTACAAATCGGGTAAACCCGCTTATGTCCGGGATAATAATGGTTCCTTCTTTTACGAACGAAGTGGTATGCGGCGTATATAGTTGGCTTATTTTCTGTAAAACCGGGGTATTTTTCATCGCTTTTTATTTTTTTGATTGTAGTTTTTCTGCATATGTTCCGTTGATAACGGTGTTTATTATAGCAGTCGGTACAACCCGCAAAATATTTTAACCGCGATTGTTATTTTTATGTTAAAGAAATGTAAGAATCACTTTTACGAAGGAAGATTGTCGGCCACCCACGACTCTATCAGAAACCTCGCAATGGAATCACTCCCGGAAAGCTCCAGGTTTCCGGAGGCGACAAGTTCTTTTATTTCTTTTGCGGAATACCAGGCGGCATCCTTTATTTCTACATTATCCACTTGAAATTCCGGTGACGAAACCGTTGCCCTGAAGCCGATCATTACCGAGGAAGGAAACGGCCAGGGTTGTGAAGAAACATAAGTCATGCTTTCCACATCTATATTGATCTCTTCTTTCATTTCCCTGATCACCGCATTTTCAAGGCTCTCTCCCACTTCTACAAATCCTGCAAAGGTGGAGCACCTGTATCCGTTTTCGGTCTTTACCCTGTTCAGGAGGCACCTGGCTTGTTCACTCCCGGAACGGTGCTCTACCAATACGATAACTGCCGGGTCTATTCGGGGATAAATGACCTTAGCACAGGTCTTATCGGTGCATATGCGGTGATGTCCTCGTTCGCGGCTTTCTGTCCGGGTACCACAAACGCCGCAGAATATATGGTTGGCATTCCATTCTGCGAGGGCCTTGGCATAGGCTAACATCGCCGCTTCTTTACGGCCTACTTCATGTACTACACGTCGTAGGTCGAGAAAATCCCCTTCTCCCAGCAATGTAAGTATTTCTTCCCGCTTTCGCCGGGATAGGTCCAGGCAGACAATTTCGGAAGTATCTTCCATTCCCAGAAAGAAAAGCTCTGAAACGGCAGTTAATTGCGCCGGTGTTGCGGTGATATAGGGATTACCCGGTGTACTGAAGAAAAATTTACCCTGCCATAAACATACGGCACGGTATAATACGGTGCCGCTTCTGCCTCCCCTCATGTGGGGAGCACGATCAAAACCGGTGTTGCTGTAATATTGTATGCTTTCCATATCAGTTGTCCTTTAGGTTTTCTGCCCAGTTTTTAGCCCAACAGCCCAGCGGGGAAAGAAGCTCGAAAACTTCTTTTCCCATGGAGGTAAGTGTATAGCCGTCCGGAGTTTTTTCTATAAACCTGGCCTGTGTCAGCTCCTTTAGCCTTTTGTTGAGGGTAGTGGGCGAAATAGTTTCGCAATAGTCCTGAAGTCTGCGGAAAGTGCTGGGACCGGCAGATAAATGCCATATAATGCCCATAGCCCAACTTCGTCCCAAAAGATCTAGAAGGGCCATAATAGGTTGTCCGGATCTGGACCCGCGAACGGGTGATCCTGGTGTTGGAAACGCCATAACGGTGAGTTTACTACATTTAATGTAGCAAAACTACACAATGTGTAGCGTTAACAAAAGTATTTTTTGAAATAAGTCTTTGATAAGTCAGTGATTTTCGTCCGGTCCTGCTGTTTTCATCCTTTGTAAAAGAGTCGCAAGATATTGTGCCCGCTAACGTCCTGTATAGTGGACGGAACAATGGGCTGAACAACAGCACCGGAATATATCACATACGGGATTATTTAACCCTTTTCACACGCACTGCATTCAATCCTTTAAGTCCCTTTTCAAGTTCGAAGATAACTTTATCGTCTTCCTCCACTTCATCTATGAGACCATTGACGTGTACGAAATATTTTTCACCGGAACTCTGCTCGCGTATAAAACCATAACCTTTCGAATGGTTGAAAAAAGCGACTTTACCTTCACGTTCCGCAGGGACTTCATCTTCTTCTGCTTTTTTAGGAATCCCGATTTCAATACTTTCGGCATCAATCTCTATCTTGTTTGCCGGGTCCGGAGGAGTATCGGTCAGACGGCCATATTCATCCACATACACAAGCATATCTTCCAGGCTATTGTTTTTAGGGCCGGCTTTTCGTTCGTCCTTCTTCTGTTGTTTTTCTTTTTTCTTTTTTAAACGTTTCTTTTCCCGTTCCTTTTTACCAAAGCTTTCTTGTGATCTTGCCATTCAACGATTGATTTTTGTTTTTAATTAATAATTTTGTTTTCCTTTTTCTGAATAAATATCCGGGCAGGTAGTGTGAAAATAGCCGGAGAACAACATGAAGAATAAAACCAGTTTATACTGAATGAATGTCCGAAGAAATATTTTTAAAAGGCTTTTGCACGTTTACCATGGAGTAAAGGTACGATTTTTGTCAGGAATCTAATAAAAACCTCTTTATTTATACTATTTTCTTATAGTTAAACGTCCCTATTCTGTAGTAATTATCTTAGTTTCCATACCCTCTTATCTCTGATTGCCCTGGCTTTTGTCCGGGAGAGGTAGGAATATTTTGCAACGGCACCCGGTCATACGGATCCGGAACGATCTTGTTGAGAGCTGACTACAGGGACATCCGCATATTTACAATATGCTGCGTAAAACCAGCTTTTTCATAAGCTTTTATTGCAGCCTCATTGGTACTGTAAACATTTAAACGTACCTCTGTAATACCGCGTTCAAGGCTCCATTTATTCAGGGCATCAATAATCAGCTTATTGACTCCTTGTCCGCGATGCCCGGGATGCACATACATAAAACCGAGATACGTGTATTTTTCGTGTTTAAGATAGGGCTGGGCTTCCATTATACGGCCATATCCGGAACCTATAAGCTGGCCGTCATATTCCGCAACAACAACCTTCGTATTGCTGTCCCTTATATAGGCATCGAGATCGTAGTAACTTATCTTTTCTTCTTTGAGGGTACTGTCAAAGGGGCGTTCGGCCTCTATAATGCCCTGCTCAAATTCGAGCAGTATATCCAGGTCGTCGGGAGTAGCTTGTCTTATTTGTATTTCATTCATCTTTATCCGGGTGGCTTAAGAGGAGAAAAACTAGTAAAAAATTAAAACGGACGATAGGCTCTAATAGATCACTGAGCCACAGCTTAGTCCATCGTATCTTTATGCAGAACCAGCAAAGGGGTTGTACTGTGATAGCTCATTTGTTTCACAGGCGACCTGCCGAGAAGATTATCCAAAAAATTATGCTTTCCCGCTGCCATGCATAAAAGGTCTATTTCCCTGCTTTCCACAAAAAGCCTGGTTGCCATATTCAAAGGAGCATCCGTTAGCAGGAAAAACGAGGTGTCTATGCCTTCGCAGGACTTTTTTATGCTGTTTTTTATATCTTCTTTGGCTTCATTCCATTCGTCTCTTCCTTCTTCTACGTGATAAAACCTTATACCGGAAGAAAATTTCCTGGCGAGGCGGAATAAAGGTTCCAGTCCTTTTTTGCTATAAGCAAATGTATAATCCGTCGCAAATCCTATTTCATCTATCGTTTTAAATTCCAGGTCTTTGGGAATAACAAGGATAGGGCATGGAATATTTCCTATGAGATTAGAGGTAGTGCTTCCGATAAATAACTTACGTATTCCCCCTGCTCCGTGCGACCCCATCACCACAATGTCAATATCCCTGTCTTCTACAATATTTTTTACGGCATCTGTAAAGAGGTCAAATTTTATAATTATTTCCGTTTTATGTTTTTCCCTATCCGTACCTGTTATCGTCTTCTCCGCGAGTTTTTCCAGTTTCTCTTTTGCCAGTGCCTTCGCACCATCAAGCATTTCGTTTGTAATACTGGTCGGATCCATATAACGCTCCCCTAGTGTCGGTGGTAAGATATGAAGAAAATAAAAGACACATTCGCTGTCTTTAAAAAGTTTTAATGCATATTCGATAGCATTCTGGGCATTGTCCGAAAAGTCGGTTGGCAAGAGAATTTTTTCCATTATATATGTTTTATACCGGCCACACATGCCGGGCTCAGGATTCACATTCGTATACGTGTTTCAAATTTACGGATTCCGGAGGACATTATCCGGCATTGTTCTGTAAAATAAGGAGTGGGATGTCTATGTGATAGCACATGTCGCGGGTATGGCTAAGTCCGAAGAGATGATGCAGAAAACTGTGTTTTTTGGCTACCATACAAAGCATTTGGATATTCCTGCTCTGAACAAAAACACGTGTTGCGGTACTCAGTGAAGTTTCGGTAAGCAGGTAAAATTCCGATTGATGCCCGGTAAACTGTTTTTCCATTTCTTTTTTGGCCTTTTCGTTCCCTTCGGTGAGCCTGTCTTTCTTTTGCATTACATGGTAGACATGGATATTAGCGGAAAACTTATCGGCCAAATGAAAGAAGACATCCAGGTTTTTTTTTCTATACTCGGTATCGTAATCCGTGGCAAAGGCAATTTCCTCAAAAGGTTTGAATTTCACTTCGTCCGGAATGGCCAGAAGCGGAACCCTGATTTTTCCGATAAGACCCGCGGTATTACTTCCTATCAGGGCTTCCTTTAATCCGCTTGCTCCCGTAGTTCCCATAACAACCATATCTATTTTTTCTTCCTCACATACATCAACCACGGCATTCGTAAAATAATCGAACCTGGATAGGGTGCGAAAGGCATGCATTTTGTCCGGATTTGAAGAAAGGATATTTTCAAGGGAATTTTCCAGCCCCTCAAGAGAAGCTGCTTTTACAGCATCGAACAGCGTTTTGGTGGCTGCGGAAGAAGTCATTACTTCCCCGGGGCTAATTGTATTGGGAGAATATGAGTTGAGCAGGTAAAAAACAGTTTCTTCACCTTTATAAAGGGCTGCAGCATAGGTTATGGCATTCCATGCATTATCAGAGAAATCTGTTGGTATCAGTACGCGATACATAAGTATGAGGTTTTATGGTTATACTATAAAAAGATACGAAAAAAATACGTAAGCCGTAGAGTATGGTAGTTAAAACAACCATAAATTCTTATAGCGAACAAACCAAAAACGGGACTGAAAAAAAATTTTCAGTCCCGTTTTTTACCATTTTACCGGGTTTGTTCAAAAAACCGGACCGCAATTATTGTGCGTTTCTTTTGGCTTCCTGTTTTAATTGTTCATCAGCGACAATGGCTATTTCCACCCTTCGGTTTTTAGCTCTGCCTTCTGCAGTACTGTTATCGTACTTGGGCTGATCTTCTCCATACCATTTGGTTGTAAACCTTCCGGAAGAGATCCCCTGTCTTACCAGGAAGTTGGTTACGGACTCCGCTCTTCGTTGGGAGAGCCCCGTATTGTATTCGGCACTACCGGTATTGTCTGTGTGTCCTTCTACAAGAACAAGCGTATTCGGGTATTCTTTAAATATACCGGCAAGTTTGTTCAAGGTATTGGAAGATTCCGAATTGATATCGTATTTGTTGGTAGCAAAATAAACGCCGCTTTTTTCATCGAAAGTAACGTTAATACCTTCGCCAACCCTGGTTACTTCCGCTCCCGGGATTTCTTCCTCGATACGTTCTGCCTGGCGATCCATCCGGTCTCCGATATATGTACCGGCCGCACCACCAACGACACCACCGATAATAGCTCCGAGGGCAGAGTTCTTCTTATTTCCTATATTATTACCAAGGATACCGCCTATTACAGCACCACCGGCAGCACCGATTACAGCACCTTTTTCCTTATTACCGGCATTTCTAACAGTATCACAACCTGTTGTAAACAGGGCTACGGCGATCAAGGCCACTCCCAGTTTGTTTAATGAATTTCTAAGCATAACGGATTATTATATATGTTTTATAGAGATCTTGAAAAATGATATACAACGGTTATGGGATCTCCCTCTACCGTAGTATTGGTTTGCAGGGTCATTTCCTGCTGGTTAAGGGTTACGATATCCAGCCGGTAACCGTACCCGCCGCTTACATCGTTTCTCTTCTCATCAATAAATTTGAACTGAAGCTGGCTTGCCCCCTCTCCTTTTTCGTATACGGACCATCGGATATTCCTGGCTCCTTCCATGCATTCCGCACCGGGATTAATGGTATACGAACCTGTACTGTTACTGTTTCTGAAAAACCATTGGCTTCCTTTAAAGCAGGCATCAGTTACATCGTTGAAGAGTACGGATTTAAAATTCCCGCTGCTACCTGTGTAGGTCACGTCATTTAAAATCCAGTTGCCGACAATGGCTCCTCGATACTCCTTATTCACCTTGGAAAGGGAACAAGAAGAAGCCACCAGGGCAATCAATAAGATAAGGGTTACACGATTTTTTGTCATAATTTATGTATTTATATGTTTAAAAATACGTAAAAAAAATAAATTTATTGCAATAAGCGAGCCATTAAATCCGGAAAGGCTTATTATTCGATATCAATACGCTAATAATCGATGTACTGCCGTTTTGAATCTTTGTTTCGGTAAAAAACCATCTTCCAGGGCTTTAGCAAACGGCACGGGTGTTTCCAGGCTGCCTACTCTTTGAACGGGAGCATCCAGGTATTCGAAACAATTTTCCATGATCATTGCCGAAATATCACTGGCAATACCGCCAAACAGGGTGTCCTCCTGGAGTATGACTACTTTCCCCGTGTTCTTCACGGATTTAAATATGGTTTCGGTATCCAGGGGTTGCAGGGTACGCAGGTCTATTACATCTGCGGAAATACCCTCTGTAGTATCCAGCGCTTCCAGGGCCCAATGTATACCCATACCGTATGATATAACCGTTATGTCTTTGCCCTGCCGTAACAAGGATGCCTTACCGAACGGAAGGGTGTAATAATCTTCCGGAACTTCCTGGTAAACGCTTCTGTACAATCCTTTATGCTCAAAAAACAATACGGGGTTAGGGTCTTCTATGGCTGTGGCAAGCAATCCCTTCGCATCGTACGGATAAGCAGGATATACGACTTTCAGTCCCGGTGTTTTGGTAAACCAGGCCTCGTTGGTCTGGGAATGAAATGGCCCGGCCCCTACTCCTGCTCCGCAAGGCATGCGGATAACAACATCGGCATGTTGCCCCCAGCGATAGTGCGCTTTCGCCAGGTGATTGACCACCGGGTTAAAACCACTGGAAATAAAATCGGCAAACTGCATTTCCACTACCGCCTTCATTCTGTTAATAGAAAGTCCCATGGCGGCTGAAATAATTGCCGATTCACAAATGGGAGTATTGCGTACCCTTTCCTTTCCGAATCTGGAGACAAAACCATCCGTTATTTTAAAAACACCGCCGTACTCTGCTACGTCCTGTCCCATGAGCACCAGCTCGCTAAAACGCTCCATAGATTGTTCGAGTCCGCGGGAAACCGCATCTACGAAACGAATGTTGCGCTTTGTATGCCCCGGTTTGGTCTCCCGGTAATAAAAACGGTTATACACATCCGGGAGCTCCTTCTCTATATCAAAGGTAACAGGAGTCTCATTAAAAGCGGTTTGCAGGTTTTCCTGTATACTTTCCGTTATTTGCCGGCGCATGAGAGCATCCATTTCTTCCGATAGCACTTCTTCCGAAAACAGAAAATCCCGGTAATTTTCTATTGGATCCCGCAATGACCAGGACGTTATAAGTTCATCCGGAACATATTTGGTTCCGCTTGCCTCTTCGTGCCCGCGCATCCGGAAAGTAATAAACTCCAGTAATACGGGACGGGGATCCTTTCGCATACTTTCCGCAAGTTCGGATATCCTGGTATACACCTCCAGTATGTTATTTCCGTCTATACGGTGCGCCTCCATACCATAACCGGCGCCCCGGTCGGCCAGGTGTTTGCACCTGTATTGTTCTTCCGTAGGTGTGGACAACCCGTAACCGTTGTTTTCAATACAAAACAGCACGGGAAGGTCCCATACGGAGGCTACATTCAGGGCTTCGTGAAAATCTCCTTCGCTTGTACCTCCTTCGCCCGTAAAAACGGCGGTCACCTTATTTTCCTCCCGGATCTTATGAGCGAGGGCTATGCCATCTGCTACGCCCATTTGCGGACCGAGATGTGATATCATGCCTATAATATGAAATTCCTGTGTGCCAAAGTGAAAACTGCGATCACGGCCTTTGGTAAAACCCCCGGATTTCCCCTGCCATTGCGAAAACAAACGGTGCAAAGGTATATTCCGGGAAGTAAAAACACCCAGGTTGCGGTGCATGGGCAATATGTATTCGTCATCTTCCAGTGCCAGGGTAACCCCGGTTGAAATGGCTTCCTGTCCAATACCGCTGAACCACTTGGATATTTTTCCCTGGCGCAGCAGTACCAGCATTTTCTCCTCGATCATCCGGGGAAGCAACATTTTTTCATAAAGCAGGAGAAGTTGTTCATCACTCAGATCTTTTCTGTCGTAAGTCATGGATATATTTTCGGTTGTAGTCAAATTCATATAAAGGATACTTTATTCGCACTATCAAAAATAGTTAAAAATAACATCTAAGGAGGTATATGTGATATTTTTTCGCATTGTTAATAACTATCTTTTTCATTTCGGATGCTAATTACCTAACTTTGTATAAGAAAGCGAAATATACTCTGCAAAAAACTGACGGCAGAGTTTAACGGTGAAACAGATGAACAAGATACCCAGTGTAGATCTTCGTGAATTTCTCTCGGAAGATCCGGACAAAAAAAATAAATTTATAAAGGAGCTCGGGGATGCTTACGAGCAGATCGGTTTCGTTGCCCTGAAAGGACATTTTCTGTCTGACCAACTGGTCGAAGACCTGTATACGGAGATCAAGACATTTTTTGCGCTTCCTGAGAATGTAAAGAAG
Source organism: Sinomicrobium halophytocola (assembly GCF_052983395.1). Classification (NCBI taxonomy): domain Bacteria; kingdom Pseudomonadati; phylum Bacteroidota; class Flavobacteriia; order Flavobacteriales; family Flavobacteriaceae; genus Sinomicrobium; species Sinomicrobium halophytocola. The sequence continues at coordinate 166,566 of NZ_JBRKIT010000025.1, read as the reverse complement.
AAATATGAAATAGAAGGTATAGGTGGCCAGCGCGGTTATACTTCTTTTGGAAAAGAACACGCAAAGGGACGCAAGGAAGGGGACCTGAAAGAATTCTGGCATTTCGGACAGTATGTAGAAGACGATCCGAAACTGGAAATGGAATACCCTCCTAATGTTATTGTGGAAGAGCTCCCGAAGTTTAATGAGGTGGGCGAGGAAACTTATAAAATGCTGGAAAAAACTGCCCGATATGTATTAAGGGCACTGGCTTTGCACCTGGACCTCGAAGAAACATACTTCGATAAATGGATCAAAAACGGCAATTCCATATTACGGCCTATCCACTACCCACCTATAACACATGAACCGGAAAATGCCATAAGGGCCGCTGCTCACGGTGATATAAACCTGATCACGCTTTTAATGGGGGCACATGGCAAAGGGCTACAGGTACAGAGCCATGACGGACAATGGATCGACGCCATAGCGGAACCGGATGAACTTATGATCAATGTGGGAGACATGTTATCCCGTCACACGAACAATCGTCTCAAATCAACCATTCACCAGGTAATCAATCCGCCAAGAGAACTTTGGGGTACTTCAAGATATTCGATTCCTTTCTTTATGCACCCCATAAGTGAAATGCCCCTCGATTGCCTCGAAAATTGTGTGGATGAAGAGCATCCTAAATTATATGAGGATATTACTGCCGGAGAATTTCTGCATGAACGTCTTGTGGAATTAGGGCTGATAAAAACATAGAATATCATACGCCACTACAAGTGGCAAGGATGGCAAGAGACTGGTAATCAATCTCATCAGACGGTTGGTTATTTAAGTCTTTTTGTTCGTGTTAACTAATTAATGTTAAAGAATATACGTTAACCGTATTTCTTGCGTTTACTTTAAAATACAGTTGTCAAAAAGGGAGAATAATGGGCGACAACAAGTTAAATAGTCTGGAAGATCTCGGAAATTTTGTCTTTTCAACCGGTGAAAAACCGACCTATGAAGAAGAGGAGATGGAAAGCATCCCTCCTGCCGAACAATACCTGGAAGCGCATTTCAGTAATAAAGGCAGGGGCGGAAAAACCGTTACCGTGATCAAAGGATTCGAAGGTGCCGAAGAAGACCTCAAAGACCTCGGAAAATTCCTGAAAACCAAATGTGGTGTAGGTGGTTCCATTAAGGACGGTGAAATAATCATCCAGGGAAATTACCGGGATAAGGTTATGAAATTGCTCCGGGACAAAGGTTACAACGTAAAACGCGTAGGCGGATAACCTCTGCCGCGTTTTACCTTTTTTATATACAATAAATACTGAAGGTTAAGAAATAACATGTTTACCGATGTTATTTTCAATAATTTATAAGTGGTTTTAGGTTCATATATTAAAAACAAATTTTTGGCTAATCTAAATAAACCTTGAAATGACTACAACCTTACACATTACCAATGGGGATGGCTTTACTTCCCACCTAAAGGAATTAAAGCTGGAAGGGGAAATTATTACCTGGAGGGAAATGCTCTGTGAAGGAAGGACCATGACCGAAGTAGGAAGTGAATCTTTCTGGAAGACCCGTTTTGAATTCCTGAACAAAAATTATAAGGTCACCAAAACAAACTTCATAGAGGCTACCCTTAAAGAGTACAGACGTCTCTGTAATCAGAAAACCCAGGAAGAAATAGTCCTTTGGTTTGACGAAGACCTCTTTTGCCAGATAAACATGATTGCGGTGGTGAGCTGGCTGAAAAAACACCGAAAGGGTGCACAAGTCTCCCTGGTCTGTAAAAAACAGAAAAAAGATAAGCCCTTTATCCTGACCAACCACACCAACGAGCAGCTGATAAAATTATTTGATGCCAGAACACAACTCACACAAGACGATATAGAATACGCTGATTATATCTGGCAACTTTACTGCAGCGATACCCCTCTACGACTTGAGACCTTCTCCAAATTCAATTCTTCCCAATTTCCCTACCTCACCGATGCGATTGCCCTTCACCTTCACAGGTTTCCTACGGTCAAAAACGGCTTGAACCATCTGGAAAACAGCATACTGGATATTGCCAGCAAAAAAAAGATAGTATCCAGGGAGAAATTCGTAGAAACACTTATTAAAAATGAGAGTGATTACGGATTCGGAGATTTACAATATTACAGACTGATAGATAGCATAAAACCTCTTTTCCAGTCATTTAGTCCTGTAAAACTGAGTCCTATGGGCAAAGATGTCCTGAATAAAATACAAAATTATTATCCCTTTATAAAACGAGACGATATATACCTCGGGGGAACTAAAAAATACAGCTTTCTGTATCACGAAGACACAGCAAGGTTGTTGAAGTTGTAATACCCCCCGAAATAAAACAACAGAACCGGAAAGAAGGGCTTTGGAGTCCTTCTTTTTGTTTTTTATCTTTACTGCTTATGAACAAAATATCCGAATCCGAACTCATACTCAACCAGGACGGTAGTGTATACCATCTGAATCTCAAACCCGAACACATTTCGGATACCATCATTTTTGTCGGAGATCCGGATAGAGTGGATAAAATCACCAGGCATTTTGACAAGGTGGAATTTACGACCCAAAAAAGGGAATTCAAAACACAGACCGGAACCTATAAAGGGAAAAGACTAACGGTTATTTCTACGGGAATAGGTCCGGACAATATAGATATAGTGCTTAATGAGTTAGATGCACTCGTTAATATAGATCTGGAAAAACGTATTGTAAAGGAACAACTTCGTTCACTGAAAATTATTCGTGTAGGAACATCCGGCTCTTTACAAAGCGAGATCCCCGTAGGTTCTTTTCTTGCAAGCTCTTTTGCACTGGATCTTAATGGTATGCTACACTCCTATCATACAGCGGCAATTACGCATCCCGAAATAGAAGAAGCTTTTATAACCCATACCGGGTGGAGCATATACAAATCCAGGCCGTTGGTAATATCCTCAGGCAAACAGCTGTTGGAATACTTCGGAGAAAAAGGAGTACATCGGGGATTCACCGCCACAGCCGGCGGTTTCTACGGACCACAGGGACGGGTTTTACGGTTACCCCTGCAGGATCCGGAACTAAATGGTAAAATGGACAGTTTCAGTCACCTGGGGCTCAAAGTAACTAATCTGGAAATGGAAACTTCTGCCATCTATGGCCTGTCCGCGTTACTGGGACACGAAGCCATATCGCTCAATGCCATAATTGCCAATCGTGCCGACGGTACTTTTGCCCCGGACCCTAAAAAACTTGTGGAAGACCTTATTGAATATACCCTGAAGAAGATCGGGGACATGTAAAATATATAAAATTCCTTAGTACATGACAAAAAACGGTTTTGCACAATTTGATCGGAAAATCAGTTTAACCCCTCCCGATAATTATCGGGACTTTCGGGAGAGGGATTATCAAAATTCAATTTTTGTCATGTACTAAAACAAAATTCACAGTATTTCTTCGAGGTTCCCTTTCCCCTGCCTCATTACTTCCGGTTCTGTTCCGGTAAGGTCTACAACGGTAGAGGCTATATTGTCACCGTACCCTCCGTCTATAACCACATCGACAAGGTTTTCCCATTTTTCATAGATAAGCTCCGGATCGGTTGTATATTCCAGTAGTTCGTCCTCGTCGTATATGGAAGTCGATACAATCGGGTTACCCAATTCCCGGACCAGGGCCAGTGCAATATTGTTTCCCGGCACACGGATACCCACCGTCTTTTTTTTCTTGAAATCCTTGGGCAGGTTATTACTTCCGGAAAGGATAAAGGTAAACGGTCCCGGCAGCGCACGCTTTAGTAATTTAAAGGTGGAATTATCGATCTGCTTAACATAATCGGACAAATTACTAAGATCCGCGCATATAAAGGAAAAATTAGCCTTTTCCAGCTTAACACCCTTGATCCTGGCTATGCGTTCCAGGGCCTTTGAATTCGTAATGTCACATCCCAGTCCGTAAACAGTATCCGTAGGATAGATAACCAACCCTCCCTTTTTCAATATATTAACAACTTTGTGTACCTCTCGTGTATTGGGATTTTCTTCATAAATTCGGATGAGTTCGGCCATAATTATTGGTTTAACGTCTGTTTAAGTAATGGGGTTTCGCACAAATTTACGGAAAAATTATATTGTTGACAGGACCCGAGGCCTTACTCCAGGGTAAACGCATCATGAAATTATAAATAGTTCAAGGTTACAAGTTGCAGGTTGTACAGAGCGGAGCCGAAGGACACCTCGTATCCTGATCATTCCTACAATTTTCATCCATCGAAGAAACTGTTTAAGTCTATTCTCTCATTTCCCAAGCTCCTTTATCTCATAGTCACATTCTCACTTTATCAGCTGTTCCACGCATAATGCGTTTGCCCTGGCTTTACAACCAAAATCCCAATATGAGTATGTCGTATCTCCCGTCTTTTTGCCGTACCTTTGATTTTCTATGAATACATTGGAAAAAAATAAGAAAATCATCCTCTTTGACGGGGTTTGTAACCTTTGCAACAGTTCCGTACAATTCGTAATTAAAAGGGACAAAAAGGACGTTTTTCGTTTTGCTTCGCTTCAAAGTGAAGCGGGGCAAAAATTACTGGCAGAACGTGGTATTGATCCGGTAAAAACCGACTCTATAGTGCTTATAGAACCGGGGGTGGCTTATTACACCAAATCGCAGGCTGCTATTGACATCGCTTCCGAACTGGGGGGCGGATGGCCTTTCCTAAGAATATTTGAATATATCCTCCCTGTTTCGCTCAGGGACCGGATGTATGATTTTATTGCAAGTAATCGCTATAAATGGTATGGTAAAAAAGATCAGTGTATGATCCCTACACCCGAATTAAAAGCCAAATTCCTGGAATAACCTCAGGGCAAACGCATTAAGAATAATAAGCAGTTCAATATCTCCGTGAATCTCTGTGTAAGTCTCTGTGTGTCTCTGCGTTATAGCTATTACGCAAAGTTTCACGGAGAAGCACGATCCCGATAGCTATGCGGGAACACAGAGCAAAAAAACGATATCAAATAGTATTGATAATCACAGATTTAATTTTTTATGCGTTTGCTCCGGGAATAACTTGTAAAAGGTTTTCGAACACATTTTTTATTTCTATCTTTAGGGAAATCAATCATTATTATGAAATTCCTTAAAGTAAATACGGTTATATCTTATTTATGTATCTGTGTACTACTGAGTTCGTGCAATACTAAATCAAATACAAAAGAACAGGATATCCCGCCTGCGGAATCCGTACCCAATGTTATTTTTATTCTTGCCGATGACATGGGGATAGGCGATCTGGGTTGTTACGGGCAAGAACATATTCTCACGCCTAACATAGACAGGTTGGCAGCCGAAGGAATGCGGTTTACCCGGTTCTATGCCGGTAGTACCGTCTGCGCCCCTTCACGTGCCAGCCTTATGACAGGGCAACATACAGGAGTAGTCCATATCCGTGGTAACGGGGAATATCCGTTAAGGGAAACGGATACGATTATTCCGCAACTCTTGCAAAAAGAAGGATATACTACCGCTATGTTCGGTAAATGGGGACTAGGTGTAGAAGGCACCCCCGGTGTACCTCAGAGGAAAGGCTGGGATTACTTTACCGGTCATCTCCATCATGTTGATGCCCATTACCAACGCCCGGATTCGCTATGGCGTATACGAAATGGTAAACTGGAAAAATTCGACACTCCCGAAGGAAGTTATGGCAATGAGATATTTGCGGAAGAAGCTCTGAGCTTTATAGAAGAACAACCGAAGGACAAGCCTTTCTTTCTTTACCTGGCTTTTACCATACCTCACGCGGAACTTATTACCGCGGAAAAATATATGGAGCCCTATCTCAATGCGTCGGGCGAAAGCCGTTTTATGCCGGAAAAGCCCTGGGCGGACGGTCAGCATTATGGAGGACAACCTTATCCTAAAGCCGCTTATGCCGCAATGGTTAGCAGTATAGATCAATATACAGGCCGTATAACACAACTACTGAAAGAAAAGGGCATTGATGAAAATACCCTGGTACTGTTTACCAGCGATAACGGTACGCATATAGAAGGAGGCCGTACCATGGAGGACGTGGCTTTCTTTAAAAGCAGCGGACCTTATAAAGGCGTGAAGCGGGATGTGTACGAGGGCGGAATACACGAACCGTTCATAGCACACTGGCCCGGTAAAATAAAACCCGGGCAGGTAAGCGATCATATCGGTGCCTTCTGGGATGTAATGCCTACATTGGCGGAACTGGGCGGTGTAAAGAAATTACCCGCCAATAGCAGCGGAATTTCCTTTGTCCCCGAATTACTGGGAAAAGGAAAACAAGCCGAACATCCGTACCTCTACTGGGAATTTTACGAACAGGGCGGCAAACAGGCCGTACGTAAACAAAACTGGAAAGCGGTACGGCTACAGGTGAAAAAAGATAATAATGCGCCGCTGGAACTGTATGATCTCGGTAAAGACCCGGAAGAAAAACACAATATCGCGGAAAAACATCCGGAGATCGTAAAGGAAATGGACAGCATCATGGGGGAAGCACACACGCCCAACCCATTGTTTTCCTTTTAGCTACAATTTCCTAGAATTCAAACCAGGATTTTACCTGCGCTTTGGTATCTGTTTTATGGGATTTGTGCAGGAACTCATTCCTGGACTTGTCATAAATATAATCCGAGGCCCATTCTTTATGATTTTCGGCAAGTGCCCGGATACATTCGCACACATACCGGATTTCATCACAGCTTAGTGTAGGGTGAATGGACATGCGTATCCAGCCCGGTTTTTTTATCAGGTCGCCCAGTGTTATTTCTTCTACCAGCTTATTGGAGGTTTCCTGGTCTACATGCAGCAGGAAGTGCCCGTACGTACCGGCGCAACTACACCCACCCCGGGTTTGTATACCAAAGCGGTCATTTAGTAGTTTTACGCCAAGATTATAATGAAGATCGTCAATAAAAAAAGACAACACCCCCAAACGGTCTTTGTGCTGTGGCGCCAGTAAGTTAACGTTAGGTACGTCCGAAAGGAAATTAAACACCTGTTCCAGTATCTCATGTTCCCTGTCCAGAATATTCTTTACGCCCATCTGCTCTTTTAACCGGATGGATAAAGCTGTTTTAATAGCCTGCAAAAATCCTGGGGTTCCCCCGTCCTCCCGCTCTTCGATATTCTCTATGTATTTGTGTTCTCCCCAGGGATTCGTCCAGGTTACCGTTCCGCCTCCCGGAGAATCGGGGATCATATTTTTATATAATTTTTTGTCGAACAGCAATACTCCCGAAGTACCGGGCCCTCCCAAAAACTTATGGGGGGAGAAGAAAATGGCATCCAGTGAAGCTTCTTCTTCCTCAGGATGCATATCTATTTCTACATAAGGTGCGGAGCAGGCAAAATCCACAAAACACACCCCGCCGTGACGATGCATTACTTTCGCTATATCGTGGTAAGGAGTTCGTATCCCTGTTACATTACTGCATGCCGTTACCGAAGCTATTTTCAACGGCCTGTCCCGGTGCTTTTCCAGCAACTCCAACAGGTTTTCCATGCAAAACAGCCCTTCGTCATCTGCCGGGATCACTTCTACAATAGCCACGGTCTCCAGCCATGATGTCTGGTTGGAATGGTGTTCCATATGAGTGATAAAAACCACGGGGCGCAGATCATCCGGAATAGTGGTATGCTTCCGTAGGTTTTCCGGTACTTTAAGCCCCAGGATACGCTGAAATTTATTAATAACTCCCGTCATTCCGCTTCCGGAGGTGATGAGTATATCGTCTTTTTTCCCGTTTACGTGCTTCTTAATGATATCTCTCGCTTCATGGTAAGCCAGCGTCATTGCCGTTCCGGATACCGTGGTCTCGGTATGGGTATTGGCTACATAAGGACCGAAATCCCGCAATAACTTTTCCTCTATAGGCCGGTATAAACGGCCGCTTGCCGTCCAGTCCGTATATACTATTGGTTTTGTCCCGTAAGGCGATTCGAATTCCTGGTCAATTCCAACGATATTGTCCCGGAACGGTTTAAAATACGCTTCCAGTTCCGTCCGGAATATTTTGGATTCTTCCGTTGTTGTTACCATGATTTAAATATTATTAAGCCGTAAATTTATGCTTTATCAAGCACCATGTGTACTATGGGATATGGTTTTCCGGTACTGTCCAGTGCCGACCTGTCCACTGTTTTGAATCCCATATGTTTATAAAAACCTACGGCCTGTACATTATCTTCGTTGACATCTACTTTATCCGTGTGCATTTCCGCTACCGCGTATTGCAGGAGTCTCTTTCCCAAACCTTTTCCCCTGGCCTCCGGGTGGATAAAAAGCATTTCTATATTCGGTCCGGAAACTCCTAAAAAGGCCACGATATCCTGTTCTTCATTCCGGATACACTTTACGTCCATCATCTTTAAATACGTATCCCGTATTAAAGGCCTGAAAAATGTAATGTCTTCTTCTTTCACGAAATCATGAGTAGCCCTGACCGAAGCTTCCCACACTTCTACAATTTCATCAAAATCCTGTTCTTCAACAATATGTATAGGAAGTTCTTTAGTCATACTTTAAGCCTGTTTATTATTCTACAGAAACGAGGTTTTCTATTTCGGATATTATTTTATCTGCAAGCCTATTGGCCTCGTTCTGGGTTTTTGCCTCGGTATAGATCCGGATAATCGGCTCGGTATTCGATTTTCTGAGGTGTACCCAGTTTTCGGGAAAATCGATCTTAACGCCATCAATAGTCGATATATTTTCGTTTTTATATCTTTCTTCCATTTCCTTTAATATGGCATCCACATCGATCTGCGGTGTAAGCTGTATTTTCTTTTTACTCATAAAATACGAAGGATAACCGGCCCGGAGTTCACTTACGGGGATCTTTTTCTCTGCCAGGAGCGACAGGAAAAGGGCCACGCCAACCAGGGCATCCCTGCCGTAATGCAGTTCCGGATAAATAATTCCCCCGTTACCTTCTCCTCCTATTATGGCATTGGTCTCTTTCATCAGTTCCACTACGTTCACTTCACCTACGGCGCTGGCACGATATTCCCCGCCGTGTTTCTCGGCGATGTCCCGCAATGCTCTTGAAGAGGACATGTTAGACACCGTATTGCCGGGAGTTTTGCCCAACACATAGTCTGCACAGGCTACCAGGGTATATTCTTCGCCGAACATCTCACCGTCTTCACTCATAAAAGCCAGGCGGTCCACATCGGGATCAACCACAATACCGAAATCAGCCTTTTCTTTGACAACCAGCTCCGAAATGTCCGTAAGGTGTTCTTTTAATGGTTCCGGATTGTGTGGAAAATGCCCGTTAGGTTCGCAATAGAGTTCTATAGCCTCTACTCCCAGCCTTTCGAGCAGCCGGGGAATGGCAATCCCACCGGTAGAGTTAACGCCGTCTACAACAACCCTGAACCGCGCTTCTTTAATGGCTCTGGTATTGACCAGTGAAAGATTTAGTACTTCGTCTATATGTATATCTATATATGCTTCGTTCAATGTCACTTTTCCGAGATGGTCCACATCGGCAAATTCAAAGGTCTCGGCTTCGGCAAGTTCCAGTATTTTAGCTCCTTGTGCAGCATTGAGGAATTCTCCTTTATGATTGAGTAGCTTCAGGGCATTCCATTGTTTGGGGTTATGACTGGCCGTGAGTATTATTCCTCCGTCCGCATGCTCCAGGGGCACTGCAACTTCTACCGTCGGTGTGGTGGACAAATCGAGTTTTACCACATCTATTCCCAGGCCGGTAAGGGTTTGAATAACCAGTCCCTGTATCATTTCCCCCGATATCCGGGCATCCCTTCCTATGACCACTTTAAGTCTTTCTTTACCCTGGTTTTCTTCCTTTAACCAGGTTCCGTAAGCCGCAGCAAACTTTACGGCGTCTATAGGTGTCAGGTTGTCTCCCGGGGCTCCTCCTATCGTTCCCCGTATTCCGGAAATGGATTTTATTAAAGTCATAAGTATATTTAGTGTTGTTGTTTATTGTCCGTTTCCGACAAAAACGATGTTGTGATTTTACATTTTTGTCATAAAAACAGAACAAATATACAATGAACTCGTTTAAACTTTTTCCAATTGGCTGCAAAATGATCTTTTTGCCCCAAATTTTGCCTTTTTATTACTCCGTAGCTCTGCTATGCTCCCGATAATTATCGGGAGCAAAAAATCCAAAATTTGGAACAAAAATCTCTATTTTTCGCTTCAATCAAAAAAGTTTAAACGAGTTCAATTATCTGCTTTCAGATTCCGTAATAACGATTTTAGATTTGGAGTTATACTTTTAAATTTTAAAACCGGGAGCCCTCCTTTTAAAAATAACAAGGCCGGGAAATATGGTTGCTACCAGACTTCCCGACCTGAAATATCGTTTAGAGCTTGTTTAAACTGAATTTAAGGCTGTCCTATATTCCACTTTACTTTTCCTCCGTACGGATCGTTTTCCAGAACGTAATCATTCCCCTGTTTGGATACCTTTACGGTTTTTAACTCTTCTCCTTCCGGAAGGTATACCTTTCCTTCGGCGCTGTCCTTAGTGGAATAAACTTTCAGGTCTAATTTGTTCCAATCCATGTGTTTGGTAGATTGTGCCAGGGCTATATGTGGCAGTACCGTCCCGTCCTTAACCAATACTACAATGGGAATGTCTCCCGCTTCCATACGATGCCACCCGCCTTCATAGGCTTTCCGGGTCTGGTAATCGATCCATTTTCCCGGGGGAAGGTATACATCCCTTTCGGTTACATCTTCAAATAACGGGGCAACGAGCATAGACGAACCGAAAAGATACTGGTCGTCCACCAGCCAGGAACCCGGATCATCCGGATATTCCACAAACATGGCCCTTAACATAGGCAGCCCTTTTTCCGAACTGTATTTGGCCTGGGCATAGATATAGGGCATGAGTTCATACCGCATATTGTCTGCCGCGCGAAAATCTTTCAGAAAGTCATTTCCGTATTCCCAGGGCTCCGTCGGAGGTTCTCCGTGACTCCGGACATGGGAAGTGAGCATCCCGAACGGTGTCCAGCGGCGATAAAGGTTTTCCGGGGACCTGGTGACAAATCCGCCTACATCATGACTCCAGAAGGTAAAACCGCTTAATCCTAAGGACAATCCTCCCCGTAATGTCGCGGCCATAGCCGTATTTGTCGTAGCGGCATCTCCACCCCAGTGGAGCGGATACCGCTGGCTTCCGGCCCAGGTGCTCCGTGCCCAGATGAGGGTGTATCCCTTTTCTCTTTTGGTCACCTCGGCCACCGCTTTGTTATAACGCAACGGGTACAAGTTGTGCTCGTAAAACCCGGTCCGGCCGGAATGATACAGACCGGAAGCGGGAGCGGCTTCTCCGAAATCCACTTTAATGACACCTACGCCCTGTTTTAATAACCCGGCGATCCTATCCTGGTACCAACGCACGGTTTCGGGATTGGAAAAATCGAGTACGGCGTCTTCATATGGTATATTGCCTTTCCTGTCTTTTACGGCAAGCCCCTGCTCTACTATTTCCGGAAACAAGGTGTTTTTTGGCGTAAAATACGGGAGTTGCCAGAGACATATGTTAAAACCATCATTCTGCAGGTCCGCGATCATTTTTTCCGCATTTTCGAAACGGTCTTGGGCAAATTCGTAATTATTTCTCCAGTCCACATCAAACCACCCGGTATCGAAATGGATAACATCGCTTGGAATTTTATGCTCTCTCAGGTTTTTAGCTACTTCTCGGCCTTCCTTTTCCGAAAAATAGGTAATGCGGCTCATCCAAAAACCGAAAGACCACAAGGGTGGCATTTCCGCTTTTCCGGTAAGTGAAGTATACTCGTCCAGTATATCCTTCGGCTCCCCGATAAACAGGAAGATATCGGCTTCGTCATCTCCTATCATCATACTGTTTGCCGCGTTGAAATATTTACCGAAATCCACGGTTATAGGTGTGGAGTGGTGCATGAATACGCCATATCCCCTGCTGCTCATATAAAAGGGAACGGGTTTGTACATGGTTTCGTTCTGTACCCCGTTGGCATCATCTGTCCACAGTATTACTTTTTGCCCTCTCTTATTGAACTGGGTAAAGGATTCCCCGCAACCGAATATCTTTTCTTCCGGCGACATGGAAAAAACGGCAGCCATACTCCTGGAATAATCCTCTGCTCTCCGGATAAAGGAAAAAGGCGTTACCGGGGTATAGGTATTCTCCACATCCTCCGGATGCAGGGTACTGGTCAATAACCTGCCACCGGCATCGTAAATATTCACATGCCACGGATTTTGCAGTATTTCCACACTCCCGTGTTCACTGGTATATTTATGTCCTCCTGCTATCTTGCTGTACTTCCAGGATTGCATGTCCGAAGGTGCGGTACCGTTTACCAGCATTAATGACTCTTCTTCCTTCCGGAAATCCGGCCCCGAGCTCATGCGAAGTCGTATAGTCCTGTCCGTTACAAATTGTATCCGGAACGGAAGTTCGGGGGAAACCGCATATTCGGTAGTCGGAAATTCATTGGGTTTGGCTTTTTCCAGGCGGGAAAGCATGTTGTTAAAAGCCTGGCGTGTAGCAAAATTATACCGGTTATACTTTATGGTACCCGTAGCAGTTCCCGGATCGAAGGATGCCAGTTCTTCCGCTACGTAAAAGGTGTTTTTATAATTTTCGAAATCTTTACTGATATCGGGCGGTTCATTGAGGATACCCGTATTTTGCAATTGTGCTGCTGCAGGCATACTCCACCCTGCAATAAGAACAAATACTGCCAGCTTCCATCGGTTTTTCATAAGCGTATCTTGGTTTGATTGTAATTGAAAAAACTATTGATATCTATACTGTATTTCTTAAATGGTCCGTACTCTTCCGAAAGAAACAAATAACCTGATCTAATACAGATAGTTATACCTCGTGTATTTTATTACTTATACATTATAGTTATATTGACCACAAGTGTACTTAATAATTTTTAATACTGCAATATTTTGTAATATAATTTTTGTAATTACCAAAAAAATGAGATATTTATAACCCTATTGATAATAGTCTCTCTACCCCTTTCCTCTTACCGGGAAAAACAGGAACTTTGAGGCCTGTTTTGGTCGGGCGCAGAACTTAACTTAAACAAAAGATACAAATGAATAAAAAAGCCATTGATTCCGTATCTATAAAAGAGATGGACAGTGAAGATGTTGTAGATACAGTAACCATTGATTGCACTATATTCGGATTTAATGAAGGGGAACTGGAAGTGTTGCTGGTACAGCATGCCGAAGGGATAAGCAAAGGGAAATGGGGATTGCCCGGAGGGTGGATCAAGAAAGAAGAAAGCATAGACAACGCGGCATACAGGCTTTTAAGGGAACTGACCGGAATAGACAATATATATCTGGAACAGCTAAAAGCTTTTGGCAGTCCTAAAAGGTTTCCCCTTAGCCGGGTTATCACCATAGGATATTACGCCCTTATCAAAAAGGAAGATTATCGTCTGACTCCCGGTTTTACTGCTTCTGCCGTTAAATGGTATAAAGTAAAGGACGTTCCGGAACTCATCTATGACCATGCGGATATCCTGGAAGTAAGCCTCAAACGCTTAAAAAGAAGGGTAAGGCAGGCCCCTGTAGGCTTTAACCTGCTTCCCGAAAAATTCACCTTATTGCAATTGATGCACCTCTACGAAGAAATCCTGGGGGTGGAAATGGACAAACCCAATTTCCGCCGCAAATTCCTCCGCATGAAACTCCTGGTGCCACTGGACGAAAAAGAGACAGATGTATCGCACCGGGCGGCACAGTTATACAAATTCGATCCTAATATCTATGAAAAGCTTACGGAGAAAGGATTTAACTTTGAGTTTTGACCAAACGTACTGGTTTTCTTATAAGGGGTTGCACGCCCGTGCAACCCTTCTATAACACAATCGCACATATTCCCTCCTACTTTCTTTTACTACTCCCTATTTTTTGAATATTTTAGCAGCGTTTTTTCCGGCGGGCGTTTTTTTCCCGGTGGTAATAACAACAAGTCGTTTAAAATCAGTTTACACACTAACGCAATTATACAGATCTACATGAAAAATACAGCACTGACCGATGTACACATCGCTCTTGGGGCCAAAATGGTACCTTTTGCAGGCTATAACATGCCTGTGCAATATGAAGGGGTTAACGCAGAACACGAAACCGTCAGAAACGGTGTAGGGGTTTTTGATGTAAGCCACATGGGAGAATTTCTTCTCCGGGGAAACAAGGCGCTGGACCTTATTCAGAAAGTAACTTCCAATGACGCTTCCAGGCTTACCATTGGCAAAGCACAATACAGCTGTATGCCCAATGATAAAGGCGGTATAGTCGACGATCTTATCGTTTATAAACTCGATGAGGAAGAATATCTCCTGGTCGTAAATGCTTCTAATATAGAAAAAGACTGGAACTGGATAGCATCGCAAAACAGCTTCGGTGTGGATATGGAAAACATATCGGATAATTATTCCCTGCTGGCCATTCAGGGGCCAAAAGCCGTAGAAGCCATGCAGTCACTTACCCCTGTTGATTTGTCAGCTATCCCGTTCTACAGTTTTGTAACAGGCGAATTTGCCGGGGCAAAGGACATTATAATCTCTGCTACCGGTTATACAGGTAGCGGCGGTTTTGAAATATACTGCAAGAATGAAGATGCAAAACAGGTATGGGATAAAGTTTTTGAAGCAGGTGCCGGTTTTGGCATCAAGCCCATCGGACTGGCGGCCAGGGATACGCTCCGGCTGGAAATGGGATACTGCCTGTACGGCAATGATATTGACGATACCACCTCTCCCATAGAAGCAGGACTGGGATGGATTACTAAATTCACCAAAGATTTCGTAAATGCCGGGGCACTTAAGGAACAAAAGGAAGATGGTGTAAAGAAAAAGCTTGTTGCTTTTGAGCTTACGGAAAAAGGTATTCCGAGACAAGGCTACGACATTGTAAACGGAGAAGGTAAGGTTATAGGAAATGTAACCAGCGGTACGATGTCTCCTTCCCTCGGTAAAGGTATTGGGTTGGGTTATGTCCCCACGGAATTGGCCGGAGCCGGAAATACCGTTCAAATACAGATACGAAAGAAAGCTGTTCCAGCAACTGTGGTAAAATTGCCGTTTTACAAGAAGTAAAAATATCGGGAAGACGGATATGATGTGGTAAAGCTGTAATCGGTCTTCTGTGAAAAAGGAAATTAAATACGGAATAGAAATCCATAGGTTTCTGGCAGAATAAAAGTCTGTTTTGCCACGGATATATTAATAGTTATCTCAAAAATTATCCGTGTCTCCGTGGCCAAAATTTATAGAAACTAAAACAACAGTAATGAAGTATCAGGATATCCTGGAAGAAATTCACGTTACATTAAAAGGCACCCCGGAAAAGGGTACCGTAGCTTCCTATATCCCGGAGCTTCAGAAAGTGGATACCGGTCGTTTCGGCCTTTATCTCCTGACATTGGATAAAGAAGAACACGGTACGGGAGATTTTGATGTTCCGTTTTCCATACAAAGTATATCCAAAGTGCTCTCCCTGGCGAAAGCACTGAATTTCGTCGGAACCGATCTGTGGAAACGGGTCGATGTAGAGCCATCGGGAAATCCTTTTAATTTCCTGGCCTTGCTGGAACTGGAAAAAGGCATTCCGAGAAATCCGTTTATCAATGCCGGGGCCATCGTTATCAGTGATATTCTTCTGTCCCACTTTTCCGATCCTAAGAAAGATTTCTTAAATTACGTGAGAGAACTTGCAGAAGACGATTCTATTAACTATAACGAAGCTGTAGCCCGTTCGGAAAAAGCTACCGGTTTTCGCAATGCTGCCGCAGCCAATCTTTTGAAGTCCTTCGGGAATATGAACAATAAGGTCGAAGATGTACTGGATTTCTACTTTTACCAATGTGCCCTATCCATGACCTGCAGGCAACTGGCAAGAACATTTTATATGTTTGCCAATTCCGGTAAAAATGCCTCCGGCAAAGTATTCCTGACCCCGAGCCAGGCAAAAAGGATTAATGCCGTGATGCTTACCTGTGGTTTTTATGATGAAGCGGGAGAATTTGCGTTTGAAGTAGGCCTGCCTGGAAAAAGTGGTGTAGGCGGAGGTATTGTTGCCGTACATCCGGAAAAATACTGTATCTCCACCTGGTCTCCCGGACTCAACGAAAAAGGAAACTCCCTTTTGGGAATGCAGGCCCTGGAAATGTTTACCACAAAAACAGGACTGTCTATATTTTAATACCAAATACCAAATAACTTTGAAAAGGATATTGATATTAGGAGCAAGCGGATTTATAGGAGGCACCCTCTACAGGGAGCTATGCCCCTATTACGATACGTATGGCACCTATTTTACCAATACTTCCTATGCGGACAACCAGCACTTTTTGCATTTCAACCTGGAAACCGACCCGATAGAATCTATTATTCAGTCCGTAAAACCCAGTTGTATCATATCTGCCCTTCGCGGTAATTTTGAAGAACAGGTAGCCCTGCACAAGGAAATTACAATCCTTATAGCCAAGCGGGACATTCGTATTATATTCCTCTCTTCGGCCAATGTTTTTGATGCTTTTAGTAATTTCCCCTCTTACGAATACGACAAGACGTTGTCGGAAAGTATTTACGGGAAATTTAAAATAAAAATAGAGAACATGTTTCTCCGGCTACCCGTATGGCAATATGTTATAGCCCGTATGCCCATGGTCTTCGGCCCGAACTCTCCTCGGCTTAATGAACTGAAACAATACCTGCAAAACAGGGAAGCCTACGAAGTTTTTCCGGACCTGGTAATGAACGTCACCAGTGCCGATAAAGTAGCGCAGCAGGTACATTATTTACTGAACCGGCATAAATCGGGAATCTATCACCTCGGTAGCCGCGACCTCATACACCACGATGAGTTTATCCGGGAAATTTCGGAAGAACTCGGATTTAAAAACCCTCTTTTTAAAAACGTTTATACCAGGAATATCGACAGGTTCCTCGCCGTATTACCGAAAGACAATAAATTACCGGAACAATACCAGATAGAAGTGGCGGATGTTATTAAAAGTACGATTCTCCGCTGAGCCTGTTAGTGCATACCAATGCTTCCTGATAGAATGGCAGGCATTGTTTTATAGAGACTGACAAGAGTTCGCGAAGAGATAGAGAAACAAAAAAGAGCTCTAAAATACTTTAAAAACAACAGTCCGCTAAATAAATTGGACAATAAAAACGAACTTTATATTTTTGTACGATTGACAACAAAAAGTACATAACTTAATAATGCATTATATTTATGGGAAGAGCTTTTGAGTTCAGGAAAGCACGGAAATTAAAAAGGTGGGGCGCCATGGCCAAAACCTTTACCCGTATTGGTAAGGATATCGTAATTGCGGTAAAGGAAGGCGGACCCAACCCGGAGGCCAATGCACGCCTGAGGGCTGTAATCCAGAACGCCAAGGCGGCCAATATGCCTAAGGACAACGTAGAACGTGCGATAAAAAAAGCTTCCGACAAAAATACCGAAAATTTCAAAGAAGTGCTTTTCGAAGGCTACGGCCCGCACGGAATAGCGGTTCTGGTAGAAGCTGCCACGGATAACAACAACCGGACAGTGGCCAATATACGAAGCTATTTTAACAAATGTAATGGCAGCCTGGGTACCAGTGGCTCGGTAGAATTCATGTTTGACCATACCTGCAACTTCCGCATCAATGCCGAAGGTATGGATATAGAAGAACTGGAACTGGAGATGATTGACTTCGGTGCCGAAGAGGTTTTTATGGATGATGACGGCATACTTATCTACGCCCCTTTCGAAAGCTTCGGTGCCATACAGAAAGAACTGGAAAGCCGCGGGATAGAAATTTTGTCCTCCGGATTCGAAAGGATTCCGCAGGTAACCAAAAAACTGGATCCCGAACAGGTGGCCGACATTGAAAAACTGCTGGAAAAAATAGAGGAAGACGATGATGTTCAGAATGTCTATCACACTATGGAAGAATAATGATCAGATGTGTGCTCTGAGATTTCAAGGCTCCTGGATGTTTTCCGGATTTAAGATATTGGAACACTCCGGACTTTGAAAATCCCGGAGTGTTTTTTGTCAACTGATATCCCGATTATATACCGCGTCCGCAATACTTTTTATTCGGCAATATCCCAATCCATAACAAAGTCATCCATGACATAACCGTTACCTATGGAAATAACTTCTTCGGCAGTTTTTTTGAATCCTATTCGCTCATAAAACCCAATGGCCGGATTGTATTTGTTAACATTCAGGGACAATATGGCATCTTTTTTCTCTGCAGCCACTTGCCTGCATTTCTCAATAAGTTTCTTCCCCACACCTTTTCCCTGTGTCTCCGGCAGGATATAGATCTTGTGTATCTTGGTTTTCGGGATACTTCTATAGCCGGTCTCACAAGACAGGAAGCCCAGGTAGGCCTCCCCTTCTGCAGCCAGGAAAAAACGATGCCCCTTTTGTTGCATCTGTTCCGCTAATGCTTCCGTACTGTACATCATGTCCAGCATATAAGCTATCTGTTTTTCCGTCAGTATATCCTTAAATGTATCCGGCCAGGTGTGGTTGGCTATCTGCTGAATTATCGGGATGTCTCCCGTAGAGGCCTCTCTGATCTCTATCATAGGTTTTGCTCTTATGTTACACTCCCTCTGCCTACGGCATCTTCCCCTCGAGGGGAAGAAATTATTAATCCTTTTAACTTCATTATTGAATTGTCACATTACCAAATTGGCACATTATCTCATTGTCCTATTACCGCACCAGTTTTTTTGCCTTCTCCTGTATAATAACCCCCACCGGCTTGTCTTCTATCTTACTTTCCAGCCAGGAAATAATATCGAGATACAGAAAAGCTCTTCTTTCGTAAGGATCATTGTCCAGTTCTTTAAAACGGGCATGAAGTTTTTTAAATTCCTTTTTGAGTTCGTGCGGATAAATATTACCCAGGTTCCTGAGGAATTTTATCATTTCCTTCTGGACCTCATGCAGGTCGTTCATTTTCAATAAAAACTTATACGTGCTCTTTAGCTGCACATCCAGGTGATAATCCATTCCCGCTTCATAATGTGCCACCAGGCTGAGTACCCTGGAAAAACACATCAGGTCCTCGCGCATGGTCAGGTTTTTATTATCTATGATCTTCTTCAGATAAGTGATACACATTTTATTATCTCCGTTACCGAAATACATACACGCGATCTTGTAATAAAACACCATAACGTGATGTTCGTCTGTAGTATCCCTGTGTATCTTTAACTCTTTCAGAATATCATCTACAAGTAAAAGTCCGTCCTTAAAAGAACCTTCCATAAAATGCAGGTTCAGTTTGTTGATATAGATGTATAAGAAACAAAGTGAGGAAACATTTTCGTTTTTCGGGAACGGGTTGGAAGCAATAGTTTGCTCCAGGCGGTTCAGGACTACTTTAAACTGCGTTTTGTACTTAAGCATAAAAAGCGATTCCAGCAGGTAGTTATTCCCTTTGAGGTAATATACCGGGTTCAGGTAGATCATCTGTTCGTTCTCGTAGAACAGGTCTGTTAGTTTACTGGCGTATTTAAAACAGGAAAGAAAATCCTGTGTGAGAAAGCTGTACCACAAATGCGCCTTGTACAACCACAGTTTTTCCCGGAAACCGAGATCCTCCAGTTTACATTTGGGTAATCGGGAATAAAAGTATTCCGTAATACGCTGATTTTCCTCATCACTTTTTACGTAGCCCGCCTTGAGCAATATGCCATAGAGTTGCAGAGACAGATTAGACAACCTGCTGGTGACAACGTTTTGCATACTCAGTTCCTTGGCCTGTACGGCAAGTTCATCGGCCCGGCCACTCATACTTCGTGTAATATACTGGGTTTCGATGATCTTCTCGAACTCAACGATCTCGTAAGCGATGTTCTTCTCTTCGTTCTCGATGGCAAGTTGCTTGGCCTTTTCCAATATTTTCAGACTTTGCCGGTACAAGCCCTTGTGATAGAGTATGGTGGCAAAATCCATCTGCTCGCGAATCTGTATTCTTATGTTCTGGTTCACCGGGTTCAACCGGAGACTCACCAGGACCTGCTTATACAAATGCGCTTTCAGATTGGATAATTGTTGCTTTTTGACGATCCCGCTCTTTAAAATTTCCTTTTCACTGTAATCGTGCATTTTATCCAGAAGATTAAAAAGTGCGAGAAATTTGGCATCCGCGTTTACTCCTAATCGATTAACATATAGTTTGAATTGTCTCTTTTCAGACTTGGAAAGCGATTTTATCAAAACAAACAACGAATCTTTTTGTGCATTTGTCATTGTAATAAAACTGATATTAAAAACCTAGTTATCAAATTGTTAAGTTTTATATTTTTTTGTTAAGCATTGTAAAGCACTACAACTGAAATCCTTTGTTTGAATTTGCAAAATATAAATTCGTATTAGAATAATAAAATTAAGCCTAATAATTTGACATGAGTAAAGAAAAAGTACAAATCTTTGACACCACTCTTAGGGATGGCGAACAAGTGCCCGGATGCAAACTGAATACCAAACAGAAACTGGTAATTGCGGAGCGTCTGGACGAACTTGGGGTGGATGTCATAGAGGCCGGATTCCCCGTCTCCAGCCCCGGAGATTTTACATCGGTCGTCGAAATAGCAAAAATAGTGAAAAATGCAACAGTATGCGGACTCACCAGGGCGGTTAAAAAAGATATTGAAGTTGCTGCCGAAGCCCTGAAATTTGCTAGAAGACCTCGTATTCATACGGGAATCGGTACTTCAGACTCCCATATAACCCACAAGTTCAAGGCAACCCGGGAGGAGATCATCGAAAGAGCGGTCAGTGCGGTAGCTTATGCCAGGACTTTTGTGGACGATGTGGAATTTTATGCCGAAGATGCCGGGCGTACGGATAACGAATTTCTTGCACGAGTCTGTGAAGCGGTTGTAGCGGCCGGAGCCACTGTGCTCAATATACCGGACACCACCGGGTATTGTCTGCCCGAAGAATACGGCGCCAAAATAAAATACCTGAAAGAAAATGTAAAGGGTATTGAAAAAGCAATACTTTCATGCCACTGCCATAACGATCTCGGTCTGGCCACGGCAAACTCCATATCCGGAGTAATCAACGGTGCAAGACAAATAGAATGTACCATAAACGGCATCGGTGAACGTGCCGGAAATACTTCCCTGGAAGAAGTAGTGATGATCCTTCGCCAGCATCCTACCCTCGATCTCGATACCAACATTAATTCCAGATTACTCTACAGCACCAGCCGGATGGTTTCCGAAAGTATGGGTATGCCCGTACAGCCCAATAAGGCTATTGTCGGCGCCAACGCTTTTGCGCACAGTTCCGGTATTCACCAGGACGGGGTGATCAAAAACAGGGAAACATACGAAATCATTGACCCGGCCGACGTAGGCGTAACCGAATCTGCCATCGTACTTACGGCAAGAAGCGGTCGTGCTGCTTTGGCTTACAGGGCTAAAAAAGTAGGATACGAGCTCACCAAACTTCAACTGGATGATGTATACCAGGAATTCCTGAAATTCGCCGACAGGAAAAAAGAAGTCATAGATCAGGATATACATGAAATAATGCATGTATGTAAAATAACAGAAGCAAGGGCAGTTTAAGGGAATGCCAAAAACATAATAAAAAAAACTAACTATAACATCCTTTTGTAAAGCACAACAATCTTAAATCCCCTGAACGCACAACCTGCTCATTGCATGCAACTAAAGTAAAAAACGAATGAAGAAGACATTATTTGATAAAGTTTGGGATAGCCATGTGGTCGATTCTGTAGAGAATGGACCACAAATATTATATATAGACAAACACCTGATCCACGAAGTAACCAGCCCCCAGGCATTTGCGGAACTGGAGCAAAGGAACATCCCGGTTTTCCGTCCCGATCAGATCGTGGCCACTGCAGATCATAACGTGCCTACGCTTAATCAGCACCTGCCTATTCAGGACGCCCTTTCCAGGAACCAGGTAGAACAGTTAACGGAAAACTGTAAAAAACACGGGGTAACGCTTTATGGACTGGGCCACAAATACCAGGGTATTGTTCACGTTATGGCACCGGAACTGGGGATTACCCAACCCGGAATGACCATGGTGTGCGGGGATAGCCACACCTCTACTCACGGTGCTTTCGGTACCATCGCATTCGGTATCGGTACCAGCCAGGTAGCCCAGGTTTTTGCCAGCCAGTGCCTGTTGTTGAGCAAACCTAAAAAAATGAGGATCAACGTTAACGGAAAGCTTCGCAAAGGCGTACTTCCCAAAGACGTTATCCTGTATATCATTGCCAAACTCGGGACCAACTCCGGTACCGGGTATTTTGCGGAATATGCCGGTGATGTTTTTGAGAATATGAGCATGGAAGGGCGGATGACCGTATGTAACATGAGTATAGAAATGGGGGCCCGTGGCGGTATGATAGCGCCGGACGAAACCACTTTTGCTTATGTAAAAAGAAAAGAATTTGCCCCGAAAGGAGAAGAGTTCGACAAAAAAGTAGCGTACTGGAAAACACTTAAGACCGATGAAGGTGCCGTGTTTGATAAGGAATATTCTTTTGATGCGGAAGATATTGCGCCAATGGTAACTTACGGAACCAACCCGGGAATGGGTATCAAAATAGACGGGCACATTCCGGAACTGAATGATATTTCCTTTGAGAAATCGCTGAAATATATGGGATTTGAAAAAGGAGAAACCCTGCTGGGCAAACCGATTAATTACGTATTCATCGGGAGTTGTACCAATTCCCGTATCGAGGATTTCCGTATAGCGGCCGATTATATCAAAGGAAAACAAAAGGCGGCCAATGTAAATGCCCTTATCGTTCCCGGTTCCCAACAGGTAGCCAGACAGATCGAAGAAGAAGGCCTGAAGGAAGTATTTGAAGAAGCCGGTTTCGTGTTACGCCAGCCCGGTTGTTCTGCCTGTCTCGCCATGAATGACGATAAAATTCCGGCAGGAGAGTATTGTGTGTCAACCTCTAACAGGAATTTCGAAGGACGCCAGGGACAGGGAGCACGTACCATCCTGGCCAGCCCTCTTATAGCTGCCGCTACGGCTATAAAAGGAGCCATAGCCGCTCCCTATGAAGAAGAGATAACTGCCTTCGCATAATATAATAGAAGAGGCGCACGGCCGTGCGCCTCAATCAGAAAAGAGACCGCGCGTCTCAATCGTTAGTAGAAGAAAAAGAAAAAATGGAAAAATTCATCACGCATACATCAAGGGCCATTCCACTGTCCATAGAGAATATAGACACCGACCAGATCATTCCGGCACGCTTTCTCAAAGCCACTAATAAAGACGGGTTCGGGGAAAATCTTTTCCGGGACTGGAGGTATAACAAAGACGGTTCGGAGAACGAATCCTTTACCCTTAACGATACCAGGTATAGTGGAACCATTCTTATTGCCGGGGACAATTTCGGTTGTGGTTCCAGTCGTGAGCACGCTGCCTGGGCCCTGGCGGATTACGGACTGAAAGTTATTGTTTCCAGTTACTTTGCCGATATATTCAAAGGAAATGCCCTCAATAACGGTTTATTACCCGTACAGGTATCTCCCGAATATCTCAAAGAGCTCCTGGAAGCGGTACAAAGCGACCCCGCTACGGAAATACTGGTGAATCTCGAAGAACAATATATAGCCATAAAAGGTTCGGACAAAAAGGAATCTTTTGATATAGACGCCTATAAAAAACTGTGTTTGCTGAACGGGTATGACGATATAGACTTCCTCATCAGCAAAAAGGACAAAATCGAAGAGTTTGAAAAAGAATTAAAACCGCAGATATGAAATTGAACATCGCACTTTTACCGGGAGATGGTATAGGCCCGGATGTAGTGGTACAGGCCGTAAAATCTTTGCAGGCTGTTGCCGATGCCTTCGGCCATACTTTCCATTTCGAAGAAGCCCTGGTCGGGGCTATAGCTATAGACAAAACAGGAGATCCCTTGCCAGAAGAAACCTTAGAGGTGTGCAGAAAGTCCGATGCCGTGCTTTTCGGTGCGATAGGAGATCCCAAATACGACAACGATCCTACTGCGAAGGTACGCCCGGAACAAGGTTTATTAAAACTCCGGAAATCCCTTGGCCTTTTTACCAATATCCGTCCCATCAAAGCCTATCCTACCCTTATTGAAAAATCTCCTCTGAAAAAAGAAATTATATCCGGTACGGATTTTACGATTTACCGGGAGCTTACCGGAGGAATTTATTTCGGAGAAAAAAAACTGAGTAAAAACGGTACGGTGGCATCTGACCTATGCGAATATTCCGAAGCTGAAATAGAGCGTATAGCCCACCTTGCATTTAAAGCGGCCAGGAGCAGAAGAAATAAGCTGACCCTGGTAGACAAAGCCAATGTGCTGGAAACTTCCAGGCTATGGCGCAGGGTAGTCACGGCTATCGGTAAAAGTTATCCGGATGTGGAACTGGACTTCCTTTTTGTAGATAATGCTGCCATGCAGATTATTCTCAATCCGGCCCAGTTTGACGTCATCCTGACAGAAAACATGTTCGGTGACATTATTTCCGACGAGGGAAGTGTCATCGGAGGTTCCATAGGTTTGCTCGCATCTGCTTCCGTCGGAAGTGACAATGCCATGTTCGAACCTATACACGGGTCTTATCCGCAGGCCAAAGGCAAAGATATTGCCAACCCGGTAGCGTCTATCCTTTCCGCTGCCATGCTCCTGGAGCATTTTAACCTGAAAGAAGAAGCGGAAGCCGTTAAAAATGCCGTGGAAAAGTCTCTGGAGAGAGGTGTAGTAACTCCCGATCTGGACAAAGACAGCAAATTCGGTACTAACAAGGTAGGTGATTTTATCGCTGACTTTATTCTTCATGCGGAAGATACCACTCAGGTTAATAAGGAAAACATTGAATTTGGGCAGTCTACCATTATATAAGATTTGATTTAGCTAACTGAAAATCTTCCCAAAGAGAAACCCGGATTGTACAATCCGGGTTTTGTTTTTATGGATATATCGAAGATAATATATTCTACTACTACAAAATGTAATCGGTGTTCACAAAATTGGAGGCCTTACTGTTCAGAAGTTCTGTTAGAATCGCCCTGTTGTATTCATTGTCTTTCGAAGCTACGAAGGTTCGTACGGAGAACGAACGTAAAGCATCGTGTACGCTAAGGGTACTTACGGCAGAGTCTTTCCTTCCGGTAAAAGGATACACATCCGGTCCGCGCTGACAGGAACTGTTCAGGTTTACCCGGCAAACCAGGTTTACCAAGGTATCGATAAGCGGTGCCAGGGTTTTGATATCCTGTCCGAACAAACTAACCTGTTGTCCGTAGTTTGACTCTGCCATATCGTTCAGGGGTTCTTCAATGCTTTTGAAAGGCAGAATGGGAATGAGCGGGCCGAACTGTTCTTCCTGGTATGCCCTGGAATCTTTACTTACCGGGTACAACACCGGCGGAAAAATATAATTTTCCGTGCGCTCCCCACCCCTTTTATTGATAACTTCAGCTCCTTTGCTTACGGCATCGTCAATAAGCTCCTGTATATAATCCGGCTTACCGGGTTCCGGCAGTGGAGTAAGCATAACTCCGGGCTCCCAGGGATTCCCGAATTTCAGTTCATCTACACGTTGGGCAAACCGCTTATTGAATTCTTCGACAACATCTTCGTGCACATACAGTATTTTGAGAGCCGTACAACGCTGCCCGTTAAAGGATAGCGTACCCGAAATACATTCTTCTATGGCCAGGTCCAGGTCTGCGTCCGGTAATACGATGGCAGGGTTTTTGGCTTCGAGGCCCAAAACCAGTCTCAGCCTGTTTTTATTAGGGTGTTGATCCTGTAAAGCAATGGCCGATTTACTGTTACCTATCAGTGCCAGAACGTCTATTTTACCTGTTTTCATTATCGGCGCGGCCACTACCCTTCCCCTTCCGTAAAGGATATTTACTACACCTTCGGGAAAACTGCTCCGGAAAGCTTCCAGCAACGGAGAAATAAGCAATACGCCGTGTTTTGCCGGTTTAAACACTACGGTATTCCCCATCATAAGTGCGGGGATCAGTAAAGCAAAGGTTTCATTAAGGGGGTAGTTATACGGTCCCATACAGAGTACCACGCCAAGAGGTCCGCGGCGAATGTGGGCATACACCCCACCGTGCTTTTCAAAACGCGCACTGTTACGGTCCAGTTGTTTGTAGTCTTCGATAGTATCGTAAATATATTCTACCGTTCTGTCAAATTCTTTCTCGGAATCCGGAAGATTCTTTCCTATTTCCCACATGAGGAGTTTTACAACTTCCTCACGGTTAGTTTTCATTTGCCGGACAAATTTTTCCATGCATGCTATCCTGTCCACTACCTTCATGGTGGGCCATAACCCCTGTCCTTTATCATAAGCATCACAGGCAGCATCCAGGGTTTCCAGTGCTGATGACTCATCCATATCCGGAACGGTTCCCAGTAGTGTCGGTCCGTATTCACCCTGGTCATTATGGGTGTAAATGGAAGAATAAACCTCGGCAAAACCGCCTTCCCATTTTTTTAGTTCGCCATTGGCCAGATAGGTATCCTGGTGTATTGTGCTTTTCAATTTGAATTCGTCTTGAACGCTTTGCATCAGTGTATTTTCGTTTTGTGGTTAAACTTGTTTGCCTCGTCTCTGTTTCAGACCAGAAACTGGAACAAATCCGGTTTGTTATTCAGATAGTCTCCGTAAAAATGACGGGCTTTCATACGCTCTATCAAAGGTAACAAATCCTTTTCACTTTTGAGCTCAATACCTACTACGGCAGGAGCATTTTCCCTGCTGTGTTTCTTGGTATACTGAAAATGCGTTATATCGTCGTTAGGCCCCAGGATTTCGGCAACAAATTCTTTAAGAGCCCCGGCACGCTGTGGAAAACGCACGATAAAATAATGTTTGAGATTGGCATATAAAAGCGCTCTCTCCTTGATCTCGGCAGTACGGGTAATATCGTTATTGCTACCACTTACGACACATACCACGTTTTTACCTTTTATCTCGTCTTTATACCAGTCAAGGGCTGCTATCGTTAGTGCTCCGGCAGGTTCTACAACTATAGCATCTTTGTTGTACAAATCTAAGATCGTCTGGCAGACTTTTCCTTCGGGAACGGTTATCATATCGTGAAGGAATTGTTTACATATCTCAAAGGTTTTATCTCCCACCCGCTGTACTGCGGCTCCGTCTACGAATTTTTCGATCTCACCGAGCTCGGTATTTACATTGTTTTGTATGGAAATGGTCATGGATGGCGCCCCTTCCGGCTCTACTCCTATAATCTTTGTTTCGGGTGACAACACACGGAATACGGAAGATACACCGGATGCTAGTCCGCCTCCGCCTACAGGAAGAAAAAGGTAATCTATGGGTACGTCTGCCTGTTCAAGGATTTCCAATCCTACTGTGGCCTGTCCTTCTATCACTTTTTCGTCATCAAACGGATGTACAAAGGTTTTTCCTAGTCTTTGGCATTCGGCTATGGCCGCTTTGTTGGAATCGTCAAAGGTGTCCCCTACCAGTACGATATCTATCTGGTCTTCCCCGAACATTTTCACCTGGCTGATCTTTTGCCTGGGCGTAGGTGCCGGCATGTAGATGGTTCCTTTGATCCCCAGTTTATTGCAGGACATCGCAACACCCTGCGCATGGTTTCCGGCACTGGCGCATACGATCCCTTTGGCTTTTTCTTCTTCTCCCAGCGAACGGATCTTGTTGTAAGCCCCCCGGATCTTATAGGACCGGACTATTTGCAGATCTTCTCTTTTCAAAAGAATATTCGCATCAAATGCCCTGGAATATGTAAGACTCTGCGCCAGGGGTGTATGTATAGCTACACCTTTCAGGGTTTTTGCCGCTTCTTTTACTTGCTCTATTTTTGGTATGTACTTTGTTGTCACGTCCATAAAATCCTCAATATAATGTGTTTTCCGGATTTTCGGATTTATGACACCATAAATCCTCCAATCGCTTATTTAATTGCCCCGAAAGCCGCGAAACAACTGTTTTTATGTAATATTTCCACTGTTTTAAACCCGGCCTTCTTCATCAGTTCTATTTGATAGGTTACCGAACGCGGAGTATCTTCCTTTTCGATATAAGCAAACACTTTTTCCCGGTAATCCTTTCCCCCGGCATTTTCCAGGTATTTACCGTATTCCCTCCAGAACATGGTATGTACGGCCCCGGAATCGTGAGAAACCATATCGGATATCCAGAAACTCCCACCGGGTTTCAGTATCTTGTATATTCTCCCGAATACGTTCTCCCAGTCCTTATCTTCACGCAAGTGATGCAACACGGCTCCTGCAAGAACAATATCAAAATGATTATCCGGTAACTTTACTTCCCGGATATCTCCGTGAAAAACATCTATTGTCCCGTCGGTTTTCTCCTTTACTCTTTCTTCTGCCCTTTTCAGCATAGGACCGGAAAGGTCCACCAGGGTACAATTAAGATCGGGCAGTTTCGAAAGCATTTTTAGTGTATAATTTCCCGCTCCGCACCCGATGTCGAGAAGGTTATGTGCATCCGGATTTGCACTATGTGCAGCTTCGGTAATCCATTCGAGAGTAACCGGTGCATCTATGGTCGATTGCTGACCGGTATCCAGATTGGAAAAGCGTTCCACATCATTGTCGAATCTTTGCCTTATCTCCTCATTGGTAGATTTATATGTATAATCGGTTTTCAATTATAAAAATTTATACGGTTATTCCCCCAGTGCAAAATATAAAGAACCATATGTAAAACTTACTGTTCCGGAACATGGCCGGGAACCACTAAAACAGCCCCCGGCCTGATGCTACCAGTATAGCCCTATCGGCTCTTCTTATATATTAAACGATCTTCTTCATCTCTGTCATGGAAGCACGCAGGTATGCTCCTACCTTTTCCACAGGATGGTTCCTGATCTGTGCATTTACTTTGATAAGTTCCTGGTTCTCCACCGCATTACCGCTTCCAAAAGATTTCCCGACAACATTGGTGTCTATCTTTTTCATAAAATCGGTCAACAAGGGCTTACAGGCATGATCGAACAGGTAACAGCCGTATTCCGCCGTATCGGATATAACACGGTTCATTTCAAACAATTTCTTACGTGCGATGGTATTGGCAATAAGCGGTGTTTCGTGCAGAGACTCATAATAAGCTGATTCTGCAATAATACCGGCTTCTGTCATGGTTTCGAATGCCAGTTCCACTCCCGATTTAACAAAAGCGATCATCAATACCCCATTGTCAAAATATTCCTGCTCGGAAATAGGGTCGGATGCAATCGCTGTTTTTTCAAAAGCTGTTTCCCCGGTAGCTTTTCTCCAGGTAAGCAGGTTTACATCGTCGTTTGCCCAGTCTTCCATCATGGTTTTGGAGAAATGGCCGCTCATAATATCATCCATATGCTTCTGAAACAGCGGTCGCATAATCTCTTTAAGTTCTTCGGACAAACGGAACGCTTCTATTTTGGCCGGATTGGACAACCTGTCCATCATATTGGTAATACCTCCGTGCTTCAGCGCTTCTGTTATGGTTTCCCATCCGTACTGTACCAGTTTGGCAGCATATCCGGGCTCTATTCCTTTTTCTACCATTTTATCGAAGCTCAGTATGGATCCTGTCTGCAACAATCCGCACAGAATGGTCTGTTCTCCCATTAGATCCGATTTTACTTCGGCTACGAAAGAAGATCGCAATACTCCTGCCCTGTGTCCTCCGGTAGCAGCGGCATAAGCCTTGGCCTGCTCCAGACCTTCTCCGTTAGGGTCGTTCTCCGGGTGAACCGCGATAAGGGTAGGCACTCCGAACCCTCTTTTATATTCTTCCCTTACTTCAGATCCGGGACATTTCGGCGCCACCATGATCACGGTGATATCTTCCCGTATCTGCATCCCTTCCTCTACAATATTAAATCCGTGAGAGTAAGACAGGGTAGAACCTTGTTTCATCAGGGGCATAATGGTTTTTATAACGGAAGTGTGCTGTTTGTCGGGCGTAAGGTTGCAAACCATATCGGCGGTTGGGATCAGTTCTTCATACGTACCTACATTAAACCCGTTTTCCGTTGCGTTTTTATAGGATTGTCTTTGTTCCTTGATGGCAGCTTCACGCAGTGCATAAGAAATATCCAATCCGGAATCTCTCATGTTCAGTCCCTGGTTGAGTCCCTGGGCACCACATCCTACAATTACTATTTTTTTTCCTAAAAGTTTTTTTACACCTTCATTGAATTCAGATTTATCCATGAATTCACATACTCCTAATTGTTGTAATTGAAGCCTCAACGGAAGCGTGTTAAAATAATTTGCCATTTTTATTGCTTATTTTTAATTTTAAGATTTATTCGGTTCTAATAAAGAAACGCACTGCAGTGCGTTTCAACTAAACATATTATTTTTATGTATTCTGGAATTCCCTGAGCAATGCAGATATATTCATTTCACTCTTGGAGACTGCTATTCTTCCGGAACGCACAAACTGCATGATACCGAAGGGCGCCAGTTCTTCGTATAACGCATCGGTTTCGTACCTTCTTCCGGTTTTCTCTATAACAAAAAAGTCCCTGGCTACGGTGACGATATTAGCATTGCTTTGTTTGATGATGTTCTGTATCTGCCTTTCATCGAACAACAGGCTCGACTTTATTTTGAATAAAGCGGTCTCCTGGTAGATCGTCTCTTCATCGGTATGATAATACGCTTTTATGACTTCGATCTGTTTTTCCAGTTGCCCCACGATCTTACGCACCTGGTCTTCGTCCATGGCGGCCACAATAACGAACCGGCTTACATTTTCAATTTCCGACTCCGAAACCGTCAGGCTTTCTATGTTGATGTGTCGTTTTAAAAATATTGCCGATATCCGGTTCAATAGTCCAATGTTGTTTTCCGAATATATGGAAACGGTATATGTTTTGTTCATTTTTAGTTTGAGAGTTTTGGTTCCGGGGGTAAAAAATTCGCGCCCCTCTGCCTTTGGCATCTCCCCCTAGAGGGGGAGAAATTATTTATCTTTTTAACCTAATCACTCATGGATGTTGGTACACTTCGGATTCGTTACTCCAGCCTGCAATCAGCTACGGAAGCTCCCGTTGGTATCATCGGGAATACGTTGTCTTCCTTTTCTACACAAACTTCCAGAAAACAGGCCTCTTCGGAAGCTATCAGTTCATTAATGGCTTCATCCAGTTCTTCCCTTTTTGCTACCCTCCGCGCGGGGATGTGATATCCTTTCGCTATGGTCACAAAATCCGGGTTGATGAGTTCGGTAGAGGCATAGCGTTTATCAAAAAAGAGTTGTTGCCACTGCCTTACCATCCCCAGGAATTCGTTATTAAGCACTACGATCTTCACCGGAACACGGGTCTGGAATATGGTACCGAGTTCCTGTATAGTCATCTGGTAACCACCATCACCGATAATCGCTACAACTTCCCTTTCCGGTGCCCCCATTTTGGCTCCTATGGCTGCGGGAAGTGCAAATCCCATAGTACCCAGTCCACCGGAAGTGATATTACTTTTCGTCTGGTTGAATTTGGCATATCTGCATGCTATCATCTGGTGTTGTCCTACATCGGAAACCACAATAGCATCGCCACCGGTACGTTTGTTGATCTTTTCTATGACCTCTCCCATGGTAAGCTTCTCCTTTTGAGGGGTCAGATCATTTTTGATAACTTTCTCGAATTCTACGGCACGCATATCCTCAAATTTCTGATACCAGGCTTCGTGCTTATTCTCCCGGATAAGAGGTAACAGACCTGTCAGGGTGTCTTTTATATCTCCCAGAACGGCCACATCGGTCTTTACGTTCTTATCTATTTCTGCCGGATCAATATCGAAATGAACCACTTTTGCCTGCTTGGCGTAGGTATTCAGATCTCCCGTCACCCTGTCGTCAAAACGCATTCCCAGGGCGATGAGCACATCACATTCGTTGGTAAGCAGGTTTGGCGCATAGTTACCGTGCATACCCACCATGCCTACGTGCAGGGGATGTTCCGTAGGTAATGCGGAAAGCCCGAGAACGGTTGCTGCCGAAGGTATTCCTGCTTTTTCGATAAAAGCTTTCAGTTCTTCTTCTGCTTTCCCGAGTATAATCCCCTGTCCGAATACGATAAATGGCTTTTTGGCACTGTTGATAAGTGCGGCCGCTTCTTCTATTTTTGCAGGATTTATTTCAGGTTTCGGTTTATAGCTTCGTATTGCTGTACATTTTTTATAGGAAAAATCAAATTCCTCAAACTGTGCGTTTTTGGTGATATCTATCAAAACGGGCCCTGGACGACCGGAACGTGCTATATAAAATGCCTTGGCAAGGGCTATGGGTATATCGGCAGCTTTGGTTACCTGGTAACTCCACTTGGTTACCGGGGAGGAAATACCTATGATATCTGTCTCCTGAAAGGCATCCGTACCCAGCAAATGGCTGGCCACCTGCCCGGTGATACACACTATTGGTGTGGAATCTATCTGGGCATCGGCGATACCCGTCACCAGGTTAGTGGCTCCGGGGCCAGAAGTAGCTATAGCTACTCCTACTTTTCCCGTAGCCCTGGCATACCCCTGGGCAGCATGTGAAGCTCCTTGTTCGTGGCGAGTAAGCACATGGTGCAATTTGTCCCGAAACTTATACAATTCATCATAAACAGGCATAATAGCGCCTCCGGGATATCCGTAAAGAAGGTCTACTCCTTCTGCCAGAAGGCAATGGATCACCGCTTCTGCTCCACTGATCTTTATGGTTGCCTTGGTTTCCGTTTCTACTAATTTTTCTTTTAATGTTTCCATACTGTTATTTATTGTTACACCAAATATGTAATATGCACCTGCGACATGATACAACAGTGCATGTCCGCGGAAACGCACGGCTGTGCGCTTTTACGGGCTTAAAATTCGTCGGTGACACATCCTTCGGATGCGGACGAAACTGTTTTGGCGTATTTATACAATATTCCTTTTTTCTCTTTTAACGGCGGTTGTTCCCATTTCGATCTTCGTTCCCGGATCTCTTCATCCGAAAGCGCCACATCTATCGTGTTCTTTTCCGCATCTATAGTAATGATATCCCCGTCTTCTACCAGGGCTATAGTACCTCCATCCTGGGCTTCGGGCGAAACATGCCCCACAACAAAACCGTGGGACCCCCCGGAGAACCGTCCGTCGGTGATCAGGGCTACATCTTTGCCGAGTCCTGCCCCCATAATAGCTGATGTAGGTTTCAGCATTTCAGGCATTCCGGGGCCTCCTTTGGGGCCTTCATAACGGATAATCACTACATCTCCTTTTTCTACCTTACCGTCTTTAATACCGGTATTAGCTTCGGATTCTCCGTTGAATACCTTGGCTTTACCCGTAAAACTCAACCCTTCTTTTCCGGTTATCTTGGCTACAGCGCCTTTTTCGGCCAGGTTTCCGTACAGGATACGTATGTGCCCTGTTTTCTTTATCGGCTGGTCCAGAGAACGGATAATGTCCTGTCCTTCTTCCAGGTCCGGAACTTCCGCAAGATTTTCCGCCAGCGTTTTTCCGGTAACCGTCATACAGTCACCATGTAACATTCCCTCTTTCAACATATATTTTAAAACTGCAGGAACACCTCCTATTCTATGAAGATCTTCCATAACATACTTACCGCTGGGTTTCAGATCGGCCAGTAAAGGTGTATTATCGCTTATACGCTTAAAATCATCCAGTGTGAAATCTACTTCCGCAGCTTTGGCTATGGCCATAAAATGCAATACGGCATTGGTAGATCCTCCAAGGACAGTGACTGCACGAAAAGCATTCTCGAGGGATTTTTTGGTTACTATATCTCTTGGTTTAATATCCTTTTCCAAAAGATTCCGCAAGGCTTTCCCCGCGGCCATACAATCTTCTTTTTTACCGTTGTGAACCGCAGGTATAGAGGAATTATTAGGAAGCGACATTCCCATGGCTTCTATTGCAGATGCCATGGTATTGGCAGTATACATACCACCACATGCTCCCGCCCCGGGACATGCCTTGTGGATTACCTCTTTATAATCTTCTTCGGTGATGCTTCCGGCCACCTTACTTCCCCAGGCTTCGAAAGCAGAAATAATGTCGAGTTTTTTACCGTTGTGACATCCGGCTGCAATAGTTCCTCCATAAACAAGTACGGAAGGACGGTTAAGACGTAATTGTGCCATCAGTGCCCCGGGCATGTTCTTATCGCATCCCACTACCGTGACGACCCCGTCATAACTCATTCCCTGGACGACGGTTTCAATCGAATCTGCTATGAGGTCCCTGGAAGGAAGGGAATAACGCATTCCCTGTGTTCCGTTGGAGATACCATCACTGACTCCGATAGTGTTAAAAATAAGTCCCACAAGGCCGGCTTCTTCCGTACCTTGTTTCACATACTCGGATAAACCGTTAAGATGCATGTTACAGGGATTTCCTTCATAACCGGTACTCGCTATACCCACCAGCGGTTTCTTCAAATCATCATCGCTGAGTCCTATGGCGTGTAACATTGCCTGTGCGGCAGGTAGTGTCGGATCTTGGGTAACTTGTTTACTATACGTGTTTAACATTATTTAATAAAAATTTGTTTTCTCTGTTATACTTTATGATCAGCTAAATTATTTTATATAAAATCCCCAGTATTTTAACATTAATTCTGTTTTTTAAACTCAATTCCACCTGCATGTATTTACCATTCTGATTTACAGTATTTTATAACACTTAATACTATCATATCCAAAAACAAATAAATGCTGAAAAAATAAAAGGCCTGTATCGTACTTTCGGTTGATACAGGCCTCGTTTTATAGTATACCTTACTGCATCAACCCGAAAGAGAGTTAACAATGACAATAATGATAATGACTATTTGCTGTATTGTTTTCATTATTTGGATAAAGTAAACATCAATAAAAAAACCTTCCGTTTTCGGGAAGGCCTTGTTTAAAAATTATATTTTCTAACATACCATTCCCGCTCAAGGTGAAATAATCACAATGACTATGACAGTAATGATATGAATCAGGTTTGTTTTCATTCGTGATACAATATTAGTATCTTTTTTTATAATATGAAACAGTCACATCAAACTTTTGTTACTTTTGTTTTAAAACCGACTAAAATGTAAAATATTATTATTTATTAATCTTAATTTTTATCTACCCTACACTTTCGATCCCGGCATGCATTATAAAAAGCTCTCGTTAGGCTATGAAATGTGTTCGAAAACATATACATTTATACGGATTAATCCGAATACCATTTATGAAAAATCCAACCAGAGTTCAGATTTACACTGCCTTTATCCTTCTACTGTTATCCTGTAAGAAGTCCGGCCAGGAAGAAAAAACAGGGACAAATACGAACCAATTCCGACATCCCAATATCGTTCTTATTTATTCTGATGATCTCGGCTACGGGGATATAGGTTGCTATGGTGGCAGTATAGCCACACCACATATAGATAAACTAGCCGAAGAAGGCCTGAAATTCACCAATGCCTATACTACAGCGGCAACCTGTACCCCATCCCGCTATTCCCTGCTTACGGGAGAATATGCATGGCGTGCCAGGGGGAGAGGTGTTGCCCCCGGAGACGCCTCAAGCCTTATAAAACCGGGTACGGAAACCCTTCCGGGTATCTTGCGGAAAAGCGGTTATAAAACGGCTGTTGTCGGCAAATGGCACCTGGGCCTTGGCGATGAAAACGGCCCGGAATGGAATGGGAAGATTAGCCCGGGGCCCCTGGAGGTCGGATTTGATTACTCCTTCATCATTCCTGCTACCGGCGACAGGGTTCCATGTGTCTTTGTTGAAAATCACCACGTGGTAAACCTGGAAGCCGACGACCCCATTCGGGTAAGCTATAAGGAAAAAACAGGCGATTGGCCTACGGGGAAAGAAAACCCGGAACTCCTTACCACCAAATGGTCTCATGGCCATGATATGACCATCGTTAACGGTATAAGCCGTATCGGGTATATGACCGGAGGAAAAGCGGCATTGTGGCGCGATGAGGATATTGCGGACAAACTGGTGGAAAAATCTATGGCATTCATTCGGAAAAATAAAGAAAAACCGTTTTTTCTGTACCTGGCCACGCACGATATTCATGTACCCAGGATAGCCAACGAAAGATTTCAGGGAAAAACAGACCGGGGTCCCAGGGGAGATGTTATCGCACAGCTTGACTGGACGGTAAGAGAAATTTCCGGATTATTGAAAGAGCTGAACCTGGAAGAGAACACCATAATTATATTCAGTAGTGACAACGGTCCTGTTCTGGATGACGGCTACCGGGATCGGGCCGGGGAGTTGCTTGGAAATCATCGCCCTTCGGGAATTCTTAGAGGGGGAAAATACAGCGCCCTGGAAGCAGGTACGCGGGTGCCAATGCTCGTAAAATGGACGGGGCACATACCTCCGGGAGCCGAATCGGCCGCCCTGTTCAGCC
Organism: Sinomicrobium halophytocola; assembly: GCF_052983395.1. Classification (NCBI taxonomy): domain Bacteria; kingdom Pseudomonadati; phylum Bacteroidota; class Flavobacteriia; order Flavobacteriales; family Flavobacteriaceae; genus Sinomicrobium; species Sinomicrobium halophytocola. The sequence goes on along the minus strand of NZ_JBRKIT010000025.1, from coordinate 130,071 downwards.
AGGTAGATCTCCTCGGTTCGTTTGCAGCCAGTACCGGGCAATCTATTACTGCCGGACAGGCCCCCGACACTCAGGACCAATGGGAAGCCCTTACCGGGAAAGACCACAAAGGCCGGGATGGCTTGGTACAGGAGGCTATCGGTAGCGTTCTCTCTTATGTCAAAGGAGATTACAAATTTATTCCTCCGAATCCGGGAAATGCCAGGATCACCTGGGGACCGGATATCGAAACCGGGTTCTCCGGGGAAGAGCAGCTCTACGATCTGCGGAATGATCCTTCCGAAAAGAAAAATATTGCATTACAAAATCCCGGACTTCTCCAGAAAATGAAGAAAGAACTGGATTCCATTGTACAGTCCGGAAAATGATATGGTAAAACAAGAAGGCTCTTATTTTGGAAACTTTTTCAATTTTTATCCTCCAGCAGAGGAACAAACCGGAATTCCCCGAATTCCTTTTTCTCGAATTCCTTGGCTGATTTACGGGTGAACATCGTCATGGTCTGGGTAATATCTCCGACCGGGATGACCAGCCTTCCTCCTACTTTTAATTGTGCCAGCAGGGCCTTGGGGACTTCCGGGGCCCCGGCAGTAACTATAATCCCCTCAAAAGGAGCTTCTTCTTTAAGCCCTTTATAACCATCGCCGAAAATCAGTTTTTTGGGGCGGTATCCGAGTTTGGGAAGGAACAGGTTGGAGCGTTTGAACAACTCCAATTGTCTTTCTATGGAATATACCTTCGCCTTCATTTCCAGTAAGACCGCGGTCTGATATCCGCTCCCGGTACCTATTTCCAGTATTTTATCTCCGGGAGACACTTGTAATAACTCCGTCTGAAAAGCAACGGTAAAGGGTTGTGAAATAGTCTGTCCCGCAGCAATAGGGAAAGCCTTGTCCTGGTAGGCATGGTCCTCAAAACTGCTGTCCATAAAAAGGTGCCTGGGCACTCTTCGTATGGCATCCAGCACTTTCGGATCGGTTATTCCCTTCTCTGCCACAGTCTCGGCAAGCCTGTTTCTCTTTCCTCTATGTTTTAAGGTATCTTTCAAGGTTGTATTATGTTAGCGCAGTAAAGTTACAACGAAAAATAAATTGGACAAGTGAAAGAATTTTCTACAATGAAAAAAAACGGCTTCACCCCACAATGCAGTAGTGGTTTTCCCGTTTTTGTCCGGGACGATATCCTATTATTATTACTACATAGCAAACTGTATTACACCGGGAAGCAAGCAATTTTATCCATAATCCGGAGATATTATTGGTCTTATTCCATGAATAACCTTATTTTTGTTCAAAACATTAATTCTATGCTGAAAGCCGGAGTTCTGGGTGCCGGACACCTGGGAAAGATTCATCTTCGATTACTCAACCAGTCTGACAAATACGAGTTGGCCGGTTTCTATGACCCCAATCAGAAGAACGCGCAGAAAGTATCCAAAGAATTCGGATATACTTCTTTTTCTTCCATAGACGAACTGATTGAGGCCGTGGATGTCGTGGATATAGTTACCCCTACCCTTTCTCATTTCGAATGTGCCAAAAAAGCCTTGGAAAAAGGGAAACACATATTTGTGGAAAAACCTATAGCCAACACCATAGAAGAAGCGGAAGAAATTATGACGCTCGCCGAAAAACACGGTGTAAAGGGACAGGTGGGCCATGTGGAACGGTTCAATCCTGCTTTCACTGCGGTCAAGGACAAAATAAGCAATCCAATGTTCATAGAAACACATCGCCTGGCGGAGTTCAATCCCAGGGGAACAGATGTGCCGGTGGTACTGGACCTCATGATACACGATATTGATATTATCCTCAGCCTGGTCAATTCCCCGGTTAAAAGTATCAATGCCAGCGGCGTGTCGGTAATCAGTAATTCCCCGGATATTGCCAATGCCCGTATCGAATTCGAAAACGGGTGTGTAGCCAATCTTACCGCCAGCAGGATCTCCCTGAAAAACATGCGGAAATCCCGTTTTTTCCAGAAAGATGCTTATATCTCCGTCGATTTCCTGGAAAAGCAGGTAGAAGTGGTGAAAATGAAAGATGCCCCGAAGAAATTTGACGAATTCGCACTTATCCTGCAAAATGCGGAAGGACTAAAAAAACAGATATATTTCGAAAACCCTAAAATATTCCCGAACAATGCCATTCTGGACGAACTGGAAACTTTTGCAGATGCCATTGAGAACAATACTACTCCCATTGTGACACTTACTCAAGGAAAAGAAGCATTGAAGGTTGCTATGGAAATTATTGCCAACTTCTGACAGGATTAAGCGACATTCCACCCTCAAAAGAAACACTACACACACAAAAAAACACATAAACGGAATATGGAAAATATAGCAGTTATCGGTGCCGGAACCATGGGAAACGGCATCGCTCATACATTTGCGCAGTTCGGTTTTAAAGTACAGCTCATTGACATTTCCGAAAAAGCGCTGAATAAGGGGCTTGCCACTATCGAAAAAAATCTCGGTCGCATGGTAGACAAGGAAACCCTTACAACAGAGGAAAAGCAACAGACACTGAACAATATCCATCCCTATACCGATATAAAAAAGGGAATAGAACACGCGGGGCTCGTTGTGGAAGCCGCTACGGAAAACCTGGAGCTGAAACTGGATATTTTCCGAAAACTGGACGAGGTATGCCCGGAAGATACTATTCTGGCCACCAATACATCGTCCATATCCATAACCCGCATAGCTTCGGTGACCAGTAGACCGGAAAAGGTTATAGGCATGCATTTTATGAACCCGGTACCCATTATGAAACTCGTGGAGATCATCCGGGGTTACAGCACATCGGACGAAACTACACGAGTGGTAATAGGACTTTCGGAAAAACTTCAGAAAATCCCTGTTGAAGTAAACGATTATCCCGGGTTTGTGGCCAACCGTATACTTATGCCGATGATTAACGAATCCATCGAAACCTTATATAACGGCGTAGCCGGGGTAAAAGAAATAGATACCGTAATGAAACTCGGAATGGCGCACCCCATGGGGCCTTTGCAACTGGCTGATTTTATCGGTCTGGACGTATGCCTTTCCATACTCAACGTAATGTACAGCGGGTTTAAAAATCCGAAATACGCCCCCTGTCCCCTGCTTGTAAACATGGTTACCGCGGGTAAGCTCGGAGTAAAATCGGGAGAAGGGTTTTACGATTATTCAGAAAGTAAAAAGGCTGAAAGGGTTGCAAAAATATTTTCTTAGAAAATGAATTAAAGACACAAGGCCACGTGTCTCATTACGAATTTGTAAGACTTTGTGCATCTTAGTGTATTCTCTGCGGCTCTTTGTGTAATAGCTTCGCCCCATTTGTTACGCAGAGGTCCACAAAGTGTTATATAGAAATTAAAAGTATAACCCGGAAACCTTAGTTTATTCATGGCAGTAGTTCAACCATTCCGTGCCGTTCGTCCCACGAAGGACAAAGTTGGCCTGGTAGCTTCCAGGTCTTACGAAAGCTATTCCAAAAAGGAACGGGAAGCCCGGCTCAAATACAACCCTTATTGCTTCATGCATATCATAAACCCGGGGTATAAATACCATCGGGAAGTATCCGGTGAAAACAGGTTCAAACTGGTGCGTAACCGGTACCTGGAATTCCGGGAGGACCATATCTTTATACAGGATGAGTCTCCCTCTTTTTATGTTTACAAACAAAAAACAAGAAAGCATACATTCTGTGGAATCCTCGGGGGAGCAAGTGTGGAGGATTACAAAAACAACAGGGTCAAAAAGCACGAAGCCACCATTCAGGCACGGGAAGAGTTGTTTATGGAATATCTCAAAACCGTAGGCTTTAATACCGAGCCCGTACTCCTCACCTACCCGGATAATAATCTTATTGACCACATAATAAATGAAGTGACTTCCACTGTTCCCGAATATGAATTCACAACAACCGATAGGGTCACCCATTATTTGTGGAAACTATCGGACCCGGAAAAAATAAAGGTCATACAAAACGAATTTGAGAATATAGGAGATATCTATATTGCGGACGGACATCACCGATCGGCATCTTCCTGTTTGCTTGCCGAAAACCTGAAAAAGGAAAATCCCGGTCATTCGGGCACAGAAGCATATAATTTTTTTATGAGCTATCTCATACCTGAATCCAACCTGAAAATATATGAATTTAACCGTATGGTAAAAGGTCTCAACGGACTCAGCAAAGAGGATTTCCTGATACGGCTGGATGAGTGGTACCGCATAGAAAACCGGGGAACGGAACTATACCGGCCTTCCAAAAAACACCACTTTACCATGTATCTGGACGGAGAGTTCTACTCGCTCTACCTGCGGAAGAGCATTTATAATTTCACCGATTCCCTCAGTACCCTGGATACCCAGTTGCTTTTCCTCACCATACTGGAGCCTATACTGGGTATCAAAGACCTGCGAAATGACAACCGTATAGCCTATGGCTGCGGTAAAGACAATGTAGTGGAAATGAAATCGCTGATCGACAAAGGAAAATACACCGTAGGATTCGGCATGTTGCCCGTAACTATGGAAGAAATAAAGAAAATAGCAGACGAAGGCCTGCAAATGCCGCCGAAAAGCACTTTTATAGAGCCTAAACTGCGAAGCGGAATAACTATCTATGAGTTTTAGCGGAGTAAAAAACCTGAATTTTAAAAAATGAGTATAGCCGAGAACCTCAGGAACCTGAAAAAAGAACTTCCGGAGCACGTTACCCTGGTAGCGGTTTCCAAAACAAAGCCCGTAAACGACCTTATGGAAGCTTATGGGGCCGGACAAAGAGTCTTCGGAGAGAATAAAATACAGGAAATGACCGATAAATGGGAGCAAATGCCTAAGGATATTGAATGGCATATGATAGGTCATGTACAGCGCAATAAGGTAAAATACATGGCCGAATTCGTATCCCTTATACACGGGGTGGACAGCCTGAAACTTTTAAAGGAGATTGACAAACAGGCGGCCAAACATAAACGGGTCATAGCCTGCCTGCTGCAAATACATATTGCAGAGGAAGACACTAAATTCGGGATGGATGAAGAAGAAGCTATCGGTTTATTACGATCCGAAGAATTACAGGCTATGGAGCACGTAAAAATTATCGGTTTCATGGGAATGGCCACATTTACCGAAGACGAGGCACAGGTTAAAAAAGAATTTCAGACACTCCATGCCCTGTTTGATAAAGTTTCGGGAGAACACCCGGAAATTCAAGTATTGTCTATGGGAATGAGCGGGGATTACATGACTGCCATCGCATGTGGCAGTACGATGGTTAGAATAGGAAGTAGTATATTTGGAGTACGGAACTATCATGGATAGTTTGAATAATTAAATAAATAATCGGGATTTTACGCGGGAAATCTGCGAAAAAGGAGAATCCCGTCGGGAAAAGATATAGATGTACGCTATATTAGACATAGAAACAACAGGAGGACAGTATAATGAGGAAGGCATAACTGAAATTGCCATATACCGCTATGACGGGCATAAAATAACAGATCGTTTTATCAGCCTGATCAACCCGGAACGGGAAATACAGCCTTTTGTAATAAACCTTACCGGCATTAATAATGCCATGCTGCGATCGGCTCCTAAGTTTTATGAGGTGGCCAAACGCATTGTGGAAATTACGGAAGGCTGTGTACTTGTGGCCCATAATGCACAATTCGATTATCGCATACTGCGTACGGAATTTCAACGGCTCGGTTTTGATTATAAGAGAAAGACCATATGTACGGTAGAGCTTTCCCAAAAGCTCATTCCCGATGCGGGTTCTTACAGCCTTGGAAAACTGGTGCGTTCCCTTGGAATTCCGGTAAGTGACCGTCACCGGGCCAATGGAGATGCGCAGGCCACCGTTAAGCTGTTCAAATTGTTACTGGCCAAAGATCAATCCAAAGAGATCGTCAGGGAAAGTATAAAATCCGAAAATACGGGTACCCTCTCCCCTAAATTACTCAATATCGTAGAGCAGCTGCCCGAAAAGGTGGGAGTGTATTATATCCACAGGGAGAACGGGAATATTATTTATATAGGCAAAAGTAAAAATATCAGGAAGCGGGTTAATCAGCATTTCACCCGAACAGCCAAAAAAGCCAGGCTTATCCAGAGGGAAGTGGTTGCCGTAACCTATGAAGAAACCGGGAATGAGTTAATAGCCCTTCTCAAAGAAAACGAAGAGATAAAAAAGAATCAACCCAAATACAACAGGGCCGGAAAACAACGATTATTTACTTTCGGATTGTTTTACAGGGAAAATGAAGACGGTTACCTGGAACTGTTTATCAACAAACTGAGCAAACGTTTCTCTTCGGAAAAATATCCCATTACCACTTTTGTTACCATACACGAGGCCAAAAACACCTTATACCGGCTTACGGATGAGTTCACCCTTTGCAATAAACTCAACGGACTTTCCGATGCCAAAAAAAATTGTTTCAATTATACCATACAAAAATGTAACGGCGCATGTATAAAAACGGAGCCACCCGAAATATACAATGAAAGGGTAAAAGAAGCTCTTAAAAAATACAGCTATCCGCATGCGAATATGCTTATTATAGATAAGGGAAGAGCAACCGGCGAACGAAGTGTGGTTATGGTAGAGAATTCTGAATTTAAAGGAATTGCATTTTACGATCTAAACTATCAGATTAATAATATTCACATATTACAAAAAGTCCTTACCCCCATGAATAACAATGCCGATACCAGGCATATCATCCAAACGTACCTAAGAAAAAACAACGGGTACAAGATCATTGAATACTCACCAAAATAACAACAACGGGGCCATGGCAAACGTTCCCAAATTACTCACCGTTCTTTTATTTATATTCTGTTTTTGTACATTGCGGGCACAGGTTTCGGAAATAGATTTTGAATTCGGCAATATCAATCCCGAACATCTGGACATGCTCAGCTATGAAAAAGATACAACTGCAAACGCACTGGTCCTTTACGAAAAAGGTACTTCCAAAATAGAAAAAAACAGCTTTGGTAATGTAGTCCTGTCCACCGAAATCGTTCGCCGTATTAAAATCTTAAAAAAAGATGGTTTTAACGAAGCTACCCTGGAAATCCCATTACACAAATCACTCGAAAGTAAAAAACGGGAACGGTTTATTGAAGCAGAGGCCCTTTCAGTTAATTCCGATCGCAAGGTACACCGATTGGCGAAAAAAGACATTTTTACCGACCATGTGAATGAAGCCTATGATGTGGTGAAGTTTACGGTTCCCAATGTAAAAGAAGGCACGGTGATCGACTATAGGTATAAAACAGAATCTCCCTTTTTGTACAACTTTAATTCATGGAGGTTCCAGTCCGATATTCCCAAGATATACAGTCAGTACTCCACCACTATCCCGGCGAACTACAGGTACAATGTAAAGCTCACCGGTTTTCTGGAACTGGACCACAAGGAATCAGTGCTGAAAAAAGACTGCTTTTATTTTCAGGGAGTGGGCACTGCCGATTGTGTAAACAGCACTTATATTATTAAAGACATTCCCGCTTTCAAGGAAGAAGATTATATGGTTTCCAAATACAACTACCTCTCTGCCATCGATTACGAACTGGAAACATTTCAAGGTTTTGACGGTATCAATAAAAAATTTACCAAGAGCTGGAAAGATGTCGACAGGGAGATAAAACACAGGGAGGAAATAGGCAGGCAGGCCAGAAAAGAAAATTACTTCGGCAAACTGATTCCTGAAGAAATTTCCAATATGCCACAAGGTATGGAAAAAGCTAAAAAAATATACTATCACCTTCAGGATCAACTATTCTGGAATGGAAAAAACTATATTTTCAACAGGGTAGATGTAAAAGATGCTTTTGAAAAAAAATCCGGAAGTACCGCTGACCTGAATCTTATATTGCTGAACTTCCTGAAAGCCGCAGGTTTTAAGGCTGACTTTATGTTACTATCCACACGAAATACCAACCTGCCCACAAAATTATATCCCGTAATATCCGAGTTTAATTATCTCGTCATTAAACTGGATGCGGATGAAAAAAGTTTTCTGCTCGACCTTACGGACAAAAACCTTCCTTTCGGAACACTTCCTTTCCGCGCACTTAATGGCTATGGCAGGGTAATGGAAATGGATAACGGAAGTTACTGGTACAACATCATCCCCGAACAGCACACCCAGACCCTGATATCTGCACAGATTTCCCTCACCGGGGATGAATATGCCAGCATTAAGGTCAAAGAAAGCAGTTCGTTTTATCATGCATTGTCCAAAAGAAAAGAAATGCAGGACACGTCGGTGGAAGAATACAAAGAATCCTTACAGGACGAATACGACAAAAAAGGCACCTACGAACTGGAAGAATACACAATGAACAACCGCAAAGACCTGGAAGAACAACTGGTTGAAAGGTATTCCTTTCGAATGGAAAAAGATCCGGATACCCAAATGCTCATCCTCAATCCTTTTATAGTAGGCAGGATGGACAAAAATCCGTTTACCCTGGAAGAAAGGACATACCCGGTGGATTTTGGTTACCCGTTTGCCTATGTTTACCTGATTGTCATCGACCTGGGTGAAGATTATGAAATCGGAGAACTTCCGGCAGACAGGATATTGAGACTGGAGGACGGCTCCGGAAAGTTACTTTTTCACTCATCCAGAAATGGCAATAGCGTCATTATAAATGCCAGGTTACAATTCTCCAGGTCTGTATATGCCGCAGAAGAATACGAAGGATTGAAAAAATTATATACAGAACTCCTATCTTTACAAAATAAGCAACCCATCATATTAGAACGAAAACTGTGAAAGAAGAGAAGTCCAAATACGAAATATGGAAACAAAAAACCCATATTATCATATATGGCGTGAACACCCCCGCCGGAAGAATATTTGATATCGTTATCCTTTTCCTCATCTTGTTAAGCATTTTCATCGTAATGATGGAAAGCGTTACGGAATTTGATAAAAAGTATCACGATATTCTACTGGTTTCGGAATGGATAATAACCATCATCTTTACGATTGAATACATTCTGAGGATTATTACCATAAAAAAGCCGTGGAATTATATATTCAGTTTTTATGGCATCATAGATCTGGTAGCCATACTTCCTATGTATTTGTCTTACTTCTTTACAAACACACATGTTTTGGCCACAATCCGCTCCCTGCGGCTGCTCCGGGTATTCCGGATCCTCAAGTTAATGCGGTTTATCGGGGAAGCTTCGCAGTTGCTCAGCGCCTTAAAAGCAAGCCGGGCCAAAATTGCCGTTTTTTTATATACCGTACTCATTGTATCCGTGGTTATCGGATCCTTGATGTTCATTGTCGAAGAAGGAGAAGGCAGTGGCTTTACAAGTATTCCCAGGAGCATCTATTGGACTATTGTTACCCTTACTACCGTTGGTTACGGTGACATTGCACCTCAGACAGAACTCGGACAGTTTATAGCGGTATTTATTATGATACTTGGATATGGTATTATAGCTGTCCCTACGGGGATTGTAACGGTCGAATATGCTAAATCCCGGCAAAAGAAGGCAGGTGAAGAGGCCGCCCTGCCGGAGCGACAGTCTAAAACCTGCACTAATTGCAGTACACAGAATTTTATTCCTGACGCCCGGTACTGTTATCGATGCGGGACCCTGCTCCCATCTGTTAAAGATAGCCCCGGGACTGCCGGGCAATAATGACTTGTTTTAATATAAAGAGAATCTTTAGTCCTTTTGAAGTACAAAAAAAATAAATACCTGATTACTGTTGTCGGACCAACAGCCATTGGCAAAACCGTCATGGCCATCCGTATAGCCGAATATTTCGGCACCGTAGTACTGTCTTCGGATTCCAGGCAATTCTATAAGGAGATGCATATAGGTACGGCTGTGCCCTCAGAAGACGAACTCTCTGCCGTTCAGCACTATTTTATACAACATAGAAGTATTTTTGAAGACTATTCCGTGGGGGATTTCGAAAGAGAGGCGCTTTCCTTGTTGGAAGAACTTTTCAAAACCAGGGATGTTGTCGTGATGGCCGGTGGCAGCGGACTGTATGTTAATGCAGTATTAAAGGGTCTGGATGATTTCCCGGATGTAGATCCATCTATAAGGCAGGAACTTAACGAACGTTTCAAAAGAGAAGGAATTCAAAGCCTGGCAGAACAGTTGCAAACCCTGGACCCGGTTTATTATAAACAGGCAGACGTGGAAAACCCGCATAGGGTAATGCGTGCACTGGAAATCTGTCTGGGGACAAACAAGCCGTATTCTTCCTTTTTGTCCGGGAAATCGAAAAAAAGAGATTTTTTGCCTGTCACCATAGGACTTACCGCAGAAAGAGAAATAATTTACAACCGGATAAACCGAAGAGTAGATATGATGATGGATAACGGTCTGCTCCGGGAAGCGCAATCCCTGTTCCCGTATAAGCAAAAAAATGCGCTTCAAACGGTTGGATATAAAGAGTTATTCGAGTACCTGCAAGGGGATTGCAGCCTGGAAACTGCCGTTTTAGAAATAAAAAAGAATACCCGGCGTTTTGCCAAACGACAACTTACCTGGCTCCGGAAACAGGACGATATAACCTGGTACGACTATGAACAGGACATTTCGGATATTTTAGAATATATTACTTCCCGTATTCACGATAACGAGAAGGCGGTTTGATCTTTATTGGTCTCCGTCTCGCATTTAAAATCCTGTTCCCGATGGATATCGGTATCTATTGCCATTACTTTAGTGGTTTCTTCCCGTTTTTTTTGAGACAAACAGTTTTCATACTCAAATAGTTGTACTGTTTACCGATAAGTTATGCAGTTTTTCTCTTGTACAATTGTAAAACAGCATTATATTTGCACCGTTCATTTGTAAGGGCACTGCCCTGGAAATGATGGCTCGGGGAGATACTCAAGCGGCCAACGAGGACAGACTGTAAATCTGTTGGTTTTTACCTTCGCAGGTTCGAATCCTGCTCTCCCCACATACCGGAAAAGACGTTCAAAATGAGCGTCTTTTTCTTTTTCAAACACCTCTGTCCATCACTATCTATCCGAATTTTACACAGGTAATGAAAGTAACGGAACATCGCTTCCCGATGCCATCATTCTGGTTTTACTCCTGTGAATTAAGGATTTCCAGAAACCGTATTTATACGGCACCATGATAAGTATATCTGTTTTGGTAGCCATCATTTCCGCTTTGATGGCCTCAAGTATTTTTTTGGACTCCACGTTTTTATAATAGTGGATGATGTCCTTCAGTTCATTATCCATCATTTCCGTGTTTGAAGCTTTTTCCTGTAGTTCTTCTATTTTATTGTTTACGTAGAATACTTCGACAATTGCCCCGAAGCCGGAGGCAAAAGTATGTACTTTTTCAAATATATTCTTATCCACACCCTTCATGATGTCACAGGCAAAAAGAATATGATAAATTCCCTTGTATCTCGCCCCTATCGGAATGGCCAATATAGGAACGCTGAGTTCATTAATGGCTGTTGTCGTAGTGTTTCCCATCAGATCCTGCTCTACGGATTTCCGGGCCATCCCCATAACAAGCATGTCTGCCTGGCAATGTCCGATACAATATTCTACTTCCACATAAAAGTCTCCGGATGCCAGATGTATGTCCGTATCTATCCCGTAAGTAGCACTAATACTTTCTTTAACCGCTTCCAGGTCTTTGTTCTTTTTAGCTATAAGAATTTCTATGCTTTCATCGGACAGTCTTGCATTTAAGGCATGTATGGAAATATTGTACAGTGTAAACAACACAAGCTTATACTGGTATTCAGTTGCCATTTTTGCGGCATATAAAAGCGCATTTTCCGCCTCGTCCGAAAAGTCCGTGGCTACTACTATTGTTTTCATATCAGAATATTTGATACTGTCGTTTTCTATGATATACGGATCAAATATATAGGAAGGTACCAAAGGGTAACATGATATTTATCAGATAGCAAATTATAGAAGAAATAAACAACAATTAATTTACTGCAGAGTGAAAGATATTGCCTGAAATTATCTGAAGCCCGACCTTACGGAAAATTATGTCGATTTAAATCGTCCCGAAACCTGCCTAACATTCGGGCATTTCCTCAGAGACTTACAAATGTTAAAGAAGTGTTAAAATAATAATTTGAAATAGCCTTTCATACAAGATACACCACTACCTAGCGTTATAGAAGCGATTGAACTGTTAAATCAAATATCAAAACTATGAAGAAAGTGATTATTGTAACTGTCCTGGGAAGCCTTGTATTTACTTCTTGTGTTTCCAAGAAGAAATATGTGGCACTGGAGCAGGATCTTTCCAATACCAGAAGTGTTCTACAGAAGACCACGGTAGAAAAGGAAGAATTGGAGGATAAGTTTGCTAAAATAGAAAGCAGGGTTTCCGAATACAATGCCAAAATAAGTTCTTTGAGAGAAGAAAATGACGAAAAACTGGTGCAGGTAGGTGACCTGGCCGTAATGTCCAACAATACCAAAGCCAAAATGATGGCTACTCTTGCCAAAGTAGATCCGAACGAACTGGCCAATGCACAAACGCTGGAGGATTCCATAAACCTGGCTATCTCCTATAATCTTAAAAACTCCATTACGGACAGCTCTGATAGCGAAGATATAGATATCAATGTGGACCAGACCGTGGTAATGATCTCCGTATCTGACAAATTGTTATTCCGCAGTGGTAGTTACCAGGTAAACAATAAAGCTTATAACCTTTTGCAGAAACTGGCAGATGTTATTAATTCCGAACCGAGTATGGAGGTTATGGTTGAAGGACACACCGATTCCCAGACTGTAAAAGAAGGAGCTTACATTAAAGATAACTGGGAACTCAGTGTACAACGTTCTACAGCTATAGTAAGACTTTTACAGGACAAGTACAATGTTAATCCGAAGCAAATGATCGCAGCCGGAAGAGGGAGCACTATGCCCCTGGTAGATAATGATACACGCGAGAACCGGGCCAAAAACAGGCGCACACGTATTGTGATAATCCCTAACCTGGATAAATTCTTTGCCCTTCTGGGATCATAACAAGTATAAACAAAAAGAAACATTCGCTGCCCGGAACTATTTCCGGGCAGCTTTTTTTGAACAAGTATGAAAGTAAGGATTTTTTAAATTGTTAGTTGACAAATTTGGAGTGATCTAACTAAGCAAGGTAATTATATTTAGTGGGTACGCATGAGTAACAGAGTGTATTGAAACCCTGGAGTTATGAAAAATTCCATAGACCACATGACGGGAATCGGTAATAATTTGTACTTTTCCTTCCACTAACTCAAAAATCCTGCACATATGAAGATTTATTATTATCTCTCCCTCTCTGTTCTCGTATTGTCCGGTGCCTGCAAAACTGATAAAAAAACCGAAACCGGAGACACTTCCTCACTGGATTCCGTCGCACTTATAGAAAAAGCCCGTACTATTCACAAGAATGTTATTACCATAGACACACATAACGACATTAATGTGAAGAATTTTACCGATAGTATTAACTACACCATGGACCTGGATACACAGATTACGCTTCCGAAAATGGAAGAAGGAGGCCTGGACGTTACCTGGCTCATTGTTTATACCGGACAGGATTCCCTGAATGTCGAAGGCTATGCCAGGGCGTATGACAATGCAGTATCCAAATTCAATGCCATTCACCGGCTTTGTGAGGAGATCGCCCCCGACCGTATTGAACTTGCGCTCTCTTCCGACGATGTTCGAAAAATTCATGCATCCGGGAAAAAAGTGGCCATGATAGGTGTAGAGAATGCATACCCCATGGGAACCGATCTTTCCAACGTAAAAAAATTTCATGACCTTGGGGCAAGGTATATGTCACTTTCACATAATGGTCACAGCCAGTTCTGTGATTCCAATACCGGCGAAAAAGACAGTGTGTGGCTTTATCACGGTTTAAGTGATCTCGGAAAACAAGCCATTACGGAAATGAATAAATGGGGAATTATGGTGGACCTCTCCCACCCTTCCGCTGAATCGAACAAACAGGCCATTCACCTGTCCAAAGCTCCTGTTATCGCCTCCCATTCGTCAGCAAGAGGGTTATGTGATCACAGCCGTAACCTGAGCGATGAGGAATTGCTTTTGATCAAGGAAAATGGAGGTGTTGTACAAACCGTTGCCTTCTCGGCCTATGTAAACACTGCGAAAAACGATTTACGCCATGAAGCGGAACAGGCAATAAGAAAACAGGTAGCCGATTCTCTCGGGCTCGCTTTGCTCGAACGGGAAGATTACATGGCACTTTCCTCCGAAGAACGAAATGACTACTTTGAAAACGTCTACAAAAAAGTGAATGAGATGAGCCGGGAGAAAATACTCAAAAACGATTCCCTTCCTGAAAGAGTGGATGTTGAGGATTTTACAGATCATATCGACTATATGGTTAACCTTATCGGTATAGACCACGTTGGCATCAGCTCCGATTTTGACGGAGGTGGGGGAATCAGCGGCTGGGACGATGCCTCCGAAACTTTCAATATTACTCTCGAACTCGTAAAAAGAGGATACTCGGAAGAAGATATCCGGAAATTATGGGGAGATAACCTGCTCCGCGTGCTGGATGAAGTACAACAGGTAGCCCGGCAACTGCAGGCAGAAACCGGTGAAAGTTAATGTGATTTCTAAAGATCTACACCTAAAATTAAATTCCCGGCTTTTCCAAAGGCCGGGAATTTAAGTATAACCGCATAGGTTTTATCATTCGCTTAATAGCTATATCTTTGCAGCAGATCTGAACCCGAAAACACATAATTTATGCAACAACAAGGACCTGTTTACGAATGGAGCCGAAAATTTTATAACCTTTTGATACATAAAGGTGTCCCGGAAGAATTGTCCGTTCAGCTTAATCTCGTACTAAATCTCATAGTACTTCTCGTTGTTGTTGTTTTGCTGGACTTTATTTTCAAAAAAGTGGTGATCAAAACATTTGCCATCTTTTCTACCAAGACCCAAACCACTTTTGACGATTTTCTAGTACAAAGTAACTTTCCCAAGTATATAGCCCATATCATTCCCCTGATCTTTATTATACGGATGATCCCCACGGTTTTCTCCGATTTTCCGGGATGGAGCAACTTCAGTATGAAGATCGTGGATATTTATATGACCATACTCGCCGTGTGGATCTTTCGCAGTTTCCTTCGTTCTCTCAAAAATTTCCTCCGTACCAAAGAAGCTTATAAAGATAAACCGCTGGACAGTTTCGTACAGGTGTTCCTGATATTTGCATGGATCATTGCCTCAATATATCTCTTTACCGTACTTACGGAAAAAGACCCTATAGCATTCTTAACGGCCTTGGGAGCGGCATCCGCTGTGATCTTACTCATATTCAAGGATTCCATTCTCGGTTTTGTAGCGAGTATTCAGGTAGCTGCCAATGATATGCTTAGGATTGGCGATTGGATTACCGTAGAAAAATATGGTGCCGACGGAGACGTTATGGAAATAAACCTGGCCACGGTAAAGGTCCGTAACTTCGACAATACCATTACCACCATCCCTACTTACGCTCTTATTTCCGATTCATTCCGGAACTGGAGGGGAATGCAGGATAGTGGCGGGCGCCGGATTAAAAGAGCCTTGTATATTGCCGTGAGCAGTATCCGGTACCTGACAGAACAGGAAATTGAGGATCTCAAGAAAATACAGCTCCTGACTTCCTATCTGGACCATCGTCAAACGGATATAGCAAAATATAATACGGATAATAATGTAGATAAGAGTATTTTGCTGAACGGACGGAACCAGACAAATATGGGAGTCTTCAGAAAATATATAGACACTTACGTAAAAAACCACCCTGCGATTAATAAAGACATGACTATGATGGTACGCCACCTCCCTCCTACACCCCAGGGTATTCCTTTGGAGGTGTATATCTTTTCAAGTGACAAGCGGTGGGTAAACTACGAGCATATCATGGCCGATATATTTGACCATGTCCTGGCGGCCGTTCCTTATTTTGACCTGGAAATCTATGAATCTCCAAGCAGTAAAGACATGAAGAGGCTATCACAATCTTCTGCTTCTATGCAAAGTTAACGGAACGATTCACGGCGGTTAAAAAAATATGTCCTGAAAACACATTCCTCATAGGAATTATTTTCAGGACATTTTATTTATTGGAAAAAAGGATCTATTTGTAAACCGATTCCTTCTTGAAATGCTTAACTAAAAGATAATAAACTACCGCTCTGTATTTGTTCCGGTTAGATCTTCCATACTTCTCGATTACTGAATCGATCGCCTTGTCAAGGTCCGCACTGTCTTTTAAACCTAACTTTTTAATAAGAAAGTTTTTCTTTACAGTAGTCAGCTCACTCGGGTCCGTACCCGAAACTGTTTCTGCATCCGCGTTATAAATGGAAGGTCCTAGTCCGATGGTTACCTTCGTCAGCAGGTCCATGTCGGCTTTTACACCACATTTATCTTTCAGATCTGC
The DNA here is from genome assembly GCF_052983395.1 of Sinomicrobium halophytocola. NCBI lineage: Bacteria > Pseudomonadati > Bacteroidota > Flavobacteriia > Flavobacteriales > Flavobacteriaceae > Sinomicrobium > Sinomicrobium halophytocola. The sequence goes on along the minus strand of NZ_JBRKIT010000025.1, from coordinate 113,614 downwards.
GGCATACTTGGCAATAAGTTCATCTCTTTTGCTCATCAGTAATATTTTTATAGTTAATAAGGTGGTTCTAATTTAACAATTATTCTTCGATTTTTATCGTTTTATTGCCATTTATTCGGAAAAATCATCGGACAAATGCTTGAAATAATCGATTAAAATACCATCATTAACTTTTCGGGGAGTAAATATTTCCAGCAGTTTTGGTTCTTCCGAAGCTTCATACAATCTGTCCAGGCTTTCTTCAAGTAATTCCGTACCACCGGCTTTTATATATCCTATCCCATACATTTTACACAAATGTTCGGCTGTAAGTCCGTGAACGGTCTCAAAATAGGTGTCAAAATTATCCGTATTCTTATGTCCGGGCAATATGCGAAAAATCCCTCCTCCTCCATTGTTGATCACTATGATCCGGAAATCCTTTCGCTTGTAGTTATTCCAAAGCGCATTGCTGTCATAAAAGAAACTAAGATCGCCCGTAACTAAGGTCGCAGGCAATTTGGCATGTACTGAAGCTCCCATAGCGGTGGATGTACTGCCATCAATACCACTTGTTCCCCGGTTGCAGAAAACCTGCCATCCCTCTTTCATATCGAATAACTGCGAGTACCGTATTGTAGCGCTATTACTTAAATGTACAAGTTGTTTCTCCGGAATAGCCCTGAATATTTCGGCATACACCTTGAGATCGGAAAAAGGAATTTTTTTAATGTAGGCTTCATGTCTTGTTCCTCTCCTTTGTTTTGCCTCCTGCCAGTATTTCTGGTAATCACTTTCCACATACCGGAATGCCGGAACTGTATCAGAGAAAAAATCCGCCGGATCGGCCTTAAAATGATGTGTGAGGCAAAAAAAGGTGTCGTATGCCTTCTTGCTGTCTATATGATAGTGCCATTTCGGAGGATATTTTCTCAAAAATGCTTTTATTTTTTTGGAAACCACCAATCCACCGAAGGTAAGCAACAAACCGGGCTGTAGTTTCATAAGTTCTTCCTCTACCTTTTCAACAGGAGCTATAATCTTATCAATCCCGGGGAAAAATCCGGGATGGTGAAGATTTGATGTGGTCTCGGTAAAAACAATTACCGAAGGGTCCCGGGCCAGCAGATCCAGGTATTCCACAGGGATATCCCCGGGAAAATTAACCCCCACCAATACCATTTTACGCGTCGTGCTGTTCCACTGCTCCAGGAAAGCATCTCTGGTACTTTTATCGCTGCTTTCCATTTTTGTATCCGGGGACCATTCCCTAACCTCGGCTTCGGAAATGTTAATTACTTCGTATAAAGGCTCTTCAAAAGGTACGTTAATGTGTACCGGGCCTTTGTTGGTTATAGCGGTATGTAGGGCCTGTTGTATTTGTTCTTCATTAAATACCTTTTCACCTTCGGTCAGATTGGCCGAGAAAAGAATGTGATTGGCAAAAACGTTCTGTTGCCGTATCGTTTGTCCGTCTCCTATATCTATCTTATGGGCAGGCCGGTCCGCGGAGATCACTACCAAGGGGATATCACTGTAAAAAGCTTCGCAAACAGCCGGATAATAGTTGAGTAACGCCGATCCGGAAGTACATACCAAAACAGCAGGTTTTCTGGTTTGCTGGGCTATTCCCAATGCAAAAAAAGCCGCACAACGCTCATCGACCACACTATAAGAATTAAAAAAACTGTCGTGGGTAAAACCAATGGTCAGCGGAGCATTCCTCGACCCCGGTGATAATACGATCTCAGTAATGTTTTTCGCCTTGCACAATTGAAGTACCGTCTGTGCAAGCGGTATTTTAGGATATATCATGTAATGTATTCTTGTTCTTGATAATAACAACCCGGTATCTATCTGAATTCAGGGTATACGGAAACCTTTTTGTAACAACAAAAGTAGACTACAGCCCGGTAAGTACAAAGGATTAGGAGGAATACTTTAGTTTGAGAGAATATTGTGTGACTATCGTTTACCGCACTGCCTTAGCTACCTAAGAACTTTTTTCATCGTATGCGATTTATACACGGTTTCTTCCCATTCAGACTCGGGAACGGAATCCCTGGTTATACCACCTCCTATGTAAAGACAAGCTACATCATCACTTATTTGCATACAACGCAGGTTAACATATAAAGCGGAATCCCGATTATCGGGATCAGGGACAGTTTCGGGAGTAATATCTACATTCAGTTCCCCGAGAAAACCGGCATAAAAACTCCGGTCATATCCTTCGTTCTCCTGAATAAATCTCCTTGCCTCTTCTTTCGGGAATCCGCAAACCGCCGGTGTGGGATGCAAACTATGTAACAAGGGGGCAATATTCTTTGTTTTATATTTGGGGATCAGGGTCGCCTGTATGTCCGTTTTGATATGGATCAGGTTTCCTGCACGGTGTGTACCGGCCGCAGATATTTTAAGGCTCTTAACCTTGAAGCGCAAACTGTCTACTATAGCATCTGTAACCACCTGTTGTTCCCGTTTTTCCTTTTCTCTCCAGTTTACTTTTGTAGTTCCTGAAAATTTTTGTGTCCCTGCAAGGGCCATTGTGTGGAGTACGCAACCTTTTATATGTAATAAGGTTTCCGGGGTAGCCCCCAGCCACAGACCTGTTTTCGGGTGATACCAGATATAACAAAAGGCATCTTCGTAAGATTCAAGCAGTCTTTGGAAAATAGCTATAGGGTTATTTTCCGTAATGCGGACACCCTCTTCCCTGGAAAGGACTACTTTCTCCAGTTTTCCGTTCAGGATGGCTTCCACACCTTTTCGAACCAATCCCACGTGTTTCTCCCTGCCTGCAGTACTGTCTTTGCTTAACGGTCCCTCTTCTTTATTAGTTTCCTTTTCGCTCCCTGTTTTCCGGGCTAATCGGGAAAACAATTTTTCAGTTTCCGAATACGGTATAAGAATAGTTTGTTCCTTTGCATCAAAAGGAGAAAAAACAAATCCTCTTTCCGAAAAATCTTTTACGATATGTAATTCTGCATCCTTCTGCAATAATGCTTTTATTATCCCGGCCCCTTCCGAGGTCACCGTACTTTCAGATAAGGGTTTGCGATATGCCACAAAGGGTAATCCCCGTGTGTATTGCTGTTTTATTTGTGTGAAAAAATCTTCTGCTGATATCATTTCAATCAATTGGATTCTGATAAATACCCGGAGACTGATCCGCTACCCGATATCCCGATATGGTCAGTCTTTCTTTTTAGGTAGTGATATTGTAGTGAGTTTACATACGGAGACAAGACGGCCTTCCGTATCCGTCAGCAATATCTGCCACAATTGCGTTGTTCTTCCTTTGTGGAGTATTGTGGCTTTCGCATAAACTTCACCCTCTTTGAGACTTCTCACATGATTAGCCGCGATTTCCACCCCTCGAATAAAAAAATCGTCGGTATTCAGGAAAATATAGGCTGCGGCACTTCCAACACTTTCAGCCAGGGCAACCATGGCCCCACCATGCAATACACCATCGGGTTGGTGAACTTTGCTGTTTACCGGCATTTTTGCAACCAGATAATCATCTCCTACATCCGTATATTCTATCCTGAGAGTTTCCATAAGCGTATCCTTCCTCATGGCATTACACTTATCCAGGATTTTCTGTTTGTCCTTCATGCTCGACATTTACGATGTAAAAATACAAAAGAAAGCAGTAAAGACGAAGTTTCCAGGGAAAAGAAACAGGCAAATGAGAAAGTTCCAGGTTGCAGGTTACATATTTTGAACAACTTGGAACCAAAAACCATAAAAAAAGCGCAATCCCGGGATTGCGCTTAATAATTTCATTCAGGTTTTATTAGTCCGGATAGTCCGTCTAATACAGGTAATTTAATGCTACAATATCATACTGTCCCCAGTTACCACTAACTCCCGAGTTAAAACAGGATAGCATAACGGAACTCGAATCATAGCCTGTAGGAGTTCCCGGAATATGTACGGCTCCTACCCCTGCTTCTCCTTCGTTGGAATTCTGTCCGCAACTTTGACGGCTGAACCAGTCTGTGTGACGCATTCCCACACAATGTCCGATCTCGTGCATGATCACATGCTTTATTACCTGTGTAGGATAGCTGTTCAGACCCGAAAATATCTGTACCCATTTGTACGGATTACCTCCGGAGGGGAAACCTGCCTGACCACCTGCTCCTCCGCTGGGGCTGTATACTACAATGTCATACGGATTATAATTAGTTCCGAAAGTCAGGGTAAAAGTAAGGCCCAGGTTCAGACTGTTATAGCTGCTAACAGCCTGCTGCAGGGCAGTCTGCATTGCAGAAGAAAGTCCCTGGCTACTCCCGGTATATCCTATTACATTAATAGTTTTAGGAGAACTTACGAGGTTCCAGGTGTGATATTGCTCACTCACTACACCTCCGTGTAGTTCCATTTCGGACAGATGTTCCTTGGACATGAGAATATCTCCTTCTATAAGATAGTTGGTTTCAACACTCCCGTCGGGTAGAATAATGTCTGTCAGCGAAACATCATTGGTGTTCAGTTCGAGAGATGCAAGCTTATCAAGGACTTCATCACTTACTTCCTGCTGGGCTTCCAGGTTCTCCTCTTTCGGGTCATTCTCACAAGCGGTTAACAGTAATCCTATCCCGACTATCGCCGGGATAAAAAAAGACTTCATTGTTTTCATGTAAAATTTGATTTGAGTTAATAATTGTTTCTTACCATAAGTAGACGTCTTAACTTACAATGGCATAAAACAAACATAATAAAATATTTTTAAATTTTAACATTTCTTTAATCTTTTTTTATTTTATTTAACTGTTGATTTCATACATTACGCTTTAATTTGTAAACATGACAATGAAAAAGTCTCTGTTTCTCTTACTGTTTATAACTTCCTTAAGTTTTTACGGACAAACGGAAAAATGGCATCACTTCCTACAGGATGATGATAGAGGGAAGTACTATATGGTGAAAAAAGAAGACACTGAAAAGCTTCCCGGTGGATATATAACCGTCAGGATTCTTGACAGGGAACATATCATTATCCGTATGGACCGTACCCCGGATATGGCGAGACAGAAATACGACCGGAACAACATACGCCCTGTGAACGACCTATGGAAAATAGCTCCCGGTATTGATTTATCCGCAAAAAAGAAAAGCATCTATATCGTTAAAACCCCGGACAAAAATTGCCTGGATAATGCCCTTCAAAAAAAAGGATTGCACAGCACACTGCTTTATAACGGATATATGCTGATTAAAACATCCGGAATATATATACGCGATTATATATTGCCGCTGGATTGTGTTACTTACATAGGGAAAGAGTCTCTCGTCCCGGTCCGGGAAAGCACTATCCCCGACCTTAACCTGTCTGTAAACCGGGTATCCCTGCTACAGGAAAAAGTTCCCGAACTCCGGGGAAAAGGCATGATCTTATCGGTAAAGGATGATCTTTATGATATTGACGACATAGACCTTTCGGGTAAACATATCGCTTCCGGAAATGAGCCTGAAAACATTAGCGATCACGCTACAGATATGGCTACGATCGCTACGGGACTTGGAAATACTTCCGTAAACGGAAAAGGTGTAGCCCCGGAATCCCGTTTATCGTCTTCCGATTTCCGGTCCCTTTACCCGGATACTGACCTGCAAAATCAGGATGTTACCACCCAAAACCATTCATATGGTACGCAAATAGAAAATTTTTACGGTTCCCTGGCTGAAGCTTATGACGCTTACTTATACGATAACCCGATACAGGTCCATCTCTTTTCTTCCGGGAATTCCGGTAGTGAAACATCTTCGGACGGGGTTTATTCCGGTATCCCCGGATTTGCCAATATTACCGGAAATTTTAAAATGGCGAAAAACATAATCACCGTAGGGGCATTGGACACCCGATTATCAGTTCCCGGTTTTTCCTCCAAAGGGCCGGCATACGACGGCAGGATAAAGCCAGATCTGGCCGCATTCAGTTCTATCGGCACCTCCAACGCTAACGCCCTGGTATCGGGCATAGTACTATTACTTCAACAACATTACCGCAAAGAACACCAGGACTCCCTTCCCCCTTCATCCCTGATAAAAGCCGTCCTGATAAACGGTGCGGACGATATAGGTGCTCCCGGGCCGGATTTCCAAAGCGGATATGGCAATGTCAATGCCCATGAAAGCTGGAAAATACTTGAGAACAGACAGTTTATTTCAGGTGCGGTAAGCGATTCGCAAAGCCGGGAATATTCACTTCCCGTTCCCGAAGGCAACGGCAGCCTGAAAGTCACCCTCTCCTGGACAGACCTGCCCGCCGAACCCAACTCCAATATAGCATTGGTCAACGACCTGGACCTGACGGTAATCCAGGGAAGCAAAACCGTGAATCCCTGGACACTTGACCATAATGCCAATGAAGAAGCCCTTAACAAGCCTGCCATACGCAACAAGGATCATCTTAATAACACAGAGCAGGTACTGGTGGAAGAAATCACGGATGATATGGTTACCATACGAGTACAGGGATATGCGATAAGCGGGTATACCCAGGCTTTTTCTATCGCTTACAGTTGGATACAAACAAATGATTTTGAATGGGCAAACCCGGTAAGCGGTAACAGTTTTCCCTATGATGGTATTTCAACAGACTACATAAGGTGGAAAAGTAGATCCCCCGCCGCTTCCGGTAAACTTGAAGTGAGTTATGATGACGGAAGTACCTGGAGCATCATTAATAACGAAGTTCCCCTGTCGCCGGGATATTATTCCTGGGATCCGGTCACCGAAGAAGGTCATACAGCCATACTGAGAATGACTGTTAACGGTCAGCGTTTCCTCTCCTCCCCGTTCCTCATTTCCTATGCCCTGCGTCCCCGCATCAGCCTGAAATGCGGTGACATTACCGAAATGACCTGGCAAAAAAATACTACGGCCATCGCCTACGATATTTATTCGTTACGAAATAACACTATGGCATTTACCGAGAGGGTGACCGACACCACTTACATCATTTCCGGGGATTCCCGATACCATGCCGTTGCCCCCGTATACGCAAATAATGCAACAGGGATACGAAGCGAAGCCGTCTCTGTTATTACAGATAGCGAACAATGCTATTGGGAATCCATATATGCCACTAACCTGGAAGACGAGAACCGCATCCTTCTCTATTTCTCACTCGGAAGCACATACCAGGCCCAAAGCATCGAGATCTACAAAATAACTTACGGAGAAGAAGAACTTATACAGCAAATAAACCCGGTCAATCAAAAAGAATTCCAGGTATCGGATAATAATCCCGTTGAAGGAGGTAATATGTACCGTGCCAGACTTATCCTGGAGGACGGTACCGAAATCTATTCCGAAACTGTCAATGCGATCTACCTGGCCAGAACTCCGTTCCTTGTATTCCCTAACCCGGTGACATCGGAAGGAATTAATGTTTACAGCAGGAAAATCGAAGATGGTGAAGAAGTATATATCTATCTGTATTCGGTGGAAGGTAAATTCATTTTAAAGAAACAGGTTATTTCCGACCGGGATTTTATATCTCTCGGACAACTTACCAACGGAATATATTATTACAGCATTGAAGTAGCCGGTAAAAAACGTAAATCGGGAGGATTAATACTTTACCGGACCTAGGAACTGTTCGGATATTATCTCAAGGATCTCCGTATAAACTAGCCGCAGCATCGGAAATAGTATTCCGAAAATCGTGTGCGGCGTCGGGCACTACAAGTAATTTCCAACGGAAAGGAAAATCGCCTGACCTCGCAATGCTGTCACTTTTATCATAGAAATGTAGCGTCCGCTCGTAACGATTCATTCCTTGTTCTACATCCAGAAACGCATTGTGCCTTAAACCGGCGCTGCCGGGATCGGTATCGTTTTCTCCGATCTGTAAGATCAATTCCCTTGAAAAATAGTCTTGCGGATCCAGGCTGGTGATCGGGCTTTCTTCTATTCCGTAAGGAAAAATTATCGTATTATCCGGTACGGTGTACCAGCCGGATGAACTGGCCACGACTTTTCGCACACGGGCACCCGGTTTCAACATGATAAAGCGGTGTGCAAATTGTGCTCCGGCGGAGTGACCGTATATATCATAAGTATTTGAAGTGTTTTCCATGAGTACTTTCACCTCATCAAACAGGGGTTCAATAAGAGAAAAGGTCCACATTTCCTCAGCATGAAGAGTACTGGAGGAAGGATGGTCTCCGTCAATAAACACATTTCCCAGGTTATAGGCATTCCCTCCCGGATAATACCGGTCTGAAAACTCCGGGGCAATAATAGCCACTTTATATTGATTGGCCAGCGGTATCCAGGCATTCCGGTAATCAACAGCATTCCGCGAGGAACCGTGTAGAACAAAAAGCACGGGCATTGTCGTGACATCTCCTTCGGGAATGTGATAAAACACTCTTACAGGTGCCTGTTGCAAAGGTTCATATCCGGTATAATTAAAACTTCCCGTTCCGGAAAGAATAGTAGTGTCAGGAGAAGAGGTTTCATTATTATCGCAACCGACGTGGACCAAAAGGGTTAAAACGGCCAGGAGACGAAATCCGAAAAGTTTTTTCATTTGGAAAAATATAAAAGAGCATAAATGTAGCCATCGGAAGCACCATTTCTCCATACCTGTACAGGTTAATTATGCATACCAGTTTAAAAAACAGGTTCTAGGGCAAACCTGTTCTTTCCGTAACCTCCTTTATCATTTTATTGTATATACTTGCCATTTCGGACAGCTTTTTTGGAATCAACGGCTTGCGAACAGCTGCATACCCGAGGATCAACCCGTTTTGTTGTCCGCTGATAAAACACTTGCTATAGGCATGGGCGATCAAATGCCGTTCCTTAAACCTACGGATAAGGGGTTGATCGGAAACCGGCAGTTCAAAATTACCCAGCAAATGCAAACTTCGGGCCTGGCTGTCTGCCAGTTGGAAGGAAGGATGGAATTCATTCCGGACAATCCCGGAAAAAAGCGCCTTACGCTCTTCCGCAACCTCTATGACGTTTTTTATATGGTGATAGAGGTAATTTTTTTCAATAAACTGGTTCATCACCACCTGGTTCGAAGGAGATACAAAACGATGGGAATGATTTTGTAAGGCTTTTATGGTATCCAGCAAATAATAAGGGACCACCATGTATCCCAAACGTATGGAAGGGTGCAACAGCCTGTTGAATGTTCCCAGGTAAACCGTGCGTTGCTCCGTATCCATGCTGAAGACCGAAGGATCTTTTAGTCCCCAGTTACTAATCTCATGTTCATAGTCGTTCTCAATAATAATACTCCCGTTTTCCGAAGCCCAGCGAAGCAGGTCCGACTTTCGCTGCGGGCTCATTTTAACTCCCGTAGGGTAATGACCGGATGGAGTGACATGTATTAACTTTGGTCGGGCGCTTACCTCATCAGCTTGCGGGATACATATGCCCTCCCGATCGACCGATGCTGCTATGATGTTAGCCTCCAGACTCCGGAAAATAGAATGTACATTGGGAAAGGTAGGGTTTTCCATGACCATCGTATCTCCGCGGTCCATCAGGGCATTGCCTAAAAGATAAAGGGACTGCAACGAACCGGATACAATGATGATCTGTTCATAATCGCACTTGATCCCGCGCATCATATTCAGGTAACCTGCCAGGTTCCTCTTTAAAATCTCCACCCCCGAAGAATTGGAATAAGATAACGAAGAAGCTTTTATCGTTCGCCAATAATAATTGGATAGTTTTTTCCATTGGTTGACCGGGAAAATATCCAGCGGAGGTAAACCGGGACGAAAAGCAATAGCCTCTTCGGAGGTGGTATTTATCAAATGAACATTTTCTTTAAAAGCCCTCCCCTTTTCCGATATTTCCGGATATGTAACATCGGCAGGAACCTTGTGATCCGGAAGAACATCGTCCTGCATATTTTTCTTCACCCTGTATCTCGCCCCGTGCCGAACTTCGATCAGACCTTCCAGAAGCAATATATCATAAGCCTTAATGGCTGTGCTCCTGGAAACCTTTAGGTACTCTGCCAGTACCCTTGTCGAAGGAAGTGATGCCCCTTCCGGGATTTCCCTTTGCAGGATCTTGTTTTTCAGGTATTCGCTGATACGCAGGTATAGGCTTAAATCCCTGCGGTAGGCATTTAAGTCCAGTTCGCCGAGTATCTTCCGGGTAAGTAATTCCAAACTGGTATGCATAATTAATCATAACTGGTGTGCTAAAGGTAGTAAAAACTTTAGTCCCTTTGAAATGTCATTTTAATTAAAAAACATATTTACTTTTTGAATATTGATATTATAAACCTTAATTTTTTTACACAAACGAAATAAAAGAATAATCCCCCGCCCTCTTACCTTCTTAGCCGAGTATGAAAATCTTTTACAAAAAAGTGGCTTATCTTTAGTAAATACCATTTTATAAGGATTTGGTGAAATAATAAAAAACACAACGATAACGTAACCTAAAATTACAGATGAAAACAATTACTACTTTTATAAATGTTTTATATCTGGCAATTATCCTGCTTGGTGTTGCCTCCTGTAAGACCGATGATGTGGAAGAAGGCTCATCGGAAATTCCGACAGAACCCGTTCTGATTCCGGATGCGGCATTCGGGGAATACATGGTATACAACGGAACTCCGGGAGTTTATGAACAAATAGAGGATAATACGGTAAAGTACTATCTCGACCCTATCGAAGTGGCTTCCGTAAGTGAACTTTTACTCAGTAAAACCGGGAATAATGTAGAAACCCTGGAGCAGGCAGGCCTGGTCACTGCGGACGTTAAGATTGCAGATGTTTCAGGTTTAGAATACTTTATAGGTCTGCAGCACCTGGTGCTTACATCCAATGATATCCAGGAACTCGACGTTTCCAAACTGATCGCTTTGGAACAGTTAGAGATCAATTTTAACCTTATCGGGCAACTGGACCTCTCCGGAAACCCGGACCTTACCATGCTACGCTACCGTGCAAGCGGAAATGCCGGTGACGAACAGTTATTAAATGAACTGGACCTGGGCAGTAACACCCGGCTGCGTCACCTATTCCTTCCAAACCACAATTTTGCGACTATAGATCTATCCAGCAACCTGCAAATTGATGAAATGCTGGATATGAGTGATAATCCGGGGCCTGACGGTGATCCTGAAACAGGCGACATCGTAGTTCCGGCGGCTATATACAATCAGCTTGAAGAAGAAAACCGCCTGGGGGTGGTATCTGATGCCCAGGTAGAACCGACGGTTATTTTAAGTGCTGAACCCTCCGCTTTTTCCGAGAACGAAGGTACTGCCACTCTTACTGCCACACTAAACACCGCCGTCAGCCAGGATGTTACCATCTCCCTGTCTTTTGCAGGCACGGCTACCCGTGATACCGATTATACCGTAGAAAATACCACATTGGTGATCCCTGCCGGAGAAGTCAGCATTTCTACCGAAATAACTGCCGTTCAGGACACAGACGAAGAAGGTAATGAAACTATCGAGATCGCCACTTCGGATATTCAAAATGCTATTCCCGGCAACGCAGGATCGCTCGTGTTGACCATTGAAGATGACGATCAATCCGTTCCGCTGGTACTGAATGAGATTTTATATGATCCTTCCAATAATGATCTGGATGGCGATGCCAACGGAGATGGCCAGTATGCCCAGAATGAAGACGAATTCATAGAATTATACAACAATTCTTCCGAGCCACTCGATGCCAGCGGATTCAGGGTTTATGATACCGATGCCCTGGAAAACGATACACCTCGCCACGTAGTACCTGAGGGCACGGTAATACCCGCCAACGGAGTTCTGTTGATATTCGGAGGAGGAACCCCTGTCGGAGATTTCGGTGGTGCTTTAGTACAAACCTCCACCACGGGCGACCTGAATTTTAACAATGCGGCCGATATGCTCACGATACAGGATGCTTCCGGAAAAGTTATCATCAATTTTGATATAGAACCGTTGTCCGGCAACCCCAACGAATCCTATACCCGTAACCCGGATATAAATGGCGATTTTACGCGACACAGCTCTGTAAACGATCTTTTGTTCTCCCCGGGAACCAAAGTAGACGGTACTCCTTTTAATTAATTAAAAAGTATATTCATGTCCTATCTAGGCCCGGTTATAGCCATCTTGTTCATCATTATTGTAGCCCGACTGCTGCTCAAAAAGTTTTATCCGCATGCGGTATTACTCATAGCCGGACTCCTTATGCTCGCCGCATCTTACTGGCTGCCCGGACATGAACCGGCCGTAGCACTTACCGGCGGACCATTTGGCTTTGACCTTTTTCGTTATATCAACAGTTCTTTTGCCGAAACCAATGCCAGTGTAGGCCTTATGATCATGGCTATAGGCGGATTTGTAGCTTATATTGATAATATTGGGGCTTCGGAAGCATTGGTCTACCTGGCGCTGAAACCATTGCAGTTATTTAAAAAACAACCCTATCTGGCGGCTGTCCTTGTTATCCCTATCGGACAATTACTCTTCATATGTATTCCGTCGGCAGCAGGACTGGGCTTGTTGTTAATGGCTTCGGTCTTCCCTATTCTTATTAATCTCGGTGTGAGCCGGTTATCTGCCGTATCGGTTATAACATCCTGCACCGCTATGGGTATGGGCCCCGCCTCTGCCATAACCGCAAGCGCTACATCTATTATCGAAAAGGACACGGTCTTTTATTTTCTGAAAGAACAGATTCCGTTGGCAATTCCACTAAGCATCACCATGATGATAACATATTACTTTGTAAACCGGTACTATGATAAAAAAATGGATCAGGAGCAAGCACCGGTCCCGAAGATCGAAAAGGCCAAATTAAAGGCCCCTTTATATTATGCTGTTATCCCGGTGTTGCCATTAATACTGCTTATCCTGTTTTCACAGTTGTTTGATTTCTTTGCCGTCCCCATTGAACTCAACACCACTACCGTAATGTTTATAAGCCTGTTTGTGGCGTTTGCATTTGAGCTGATACGCAAACGAAAACCCAGGGAAGTCTTTAAATCACTGTCCATATTCTGGAATGGTATGGGAAATATCTTTAAAACGGTGGTTACCCTCATCATCGCCGCCGACATTTTCTCCAAAGGACTGATCAGCCTCGGGTTTATTGACGGGCTTGTAGGCGCTTCACAGAATCTGGGATTCGGAGGCATTGGTGTTGGCATAGTGATGACGGTAATGATCTTCCTGGCTTCTGTACTTATGGGTAGTGGTAACGCCTCTTTCTTTGCCTTTGGTCCCCTGGTACCGAAAATTGCAGCTCAGTTGGGTGTGGAAAGTTCTTCCATAATCCTGCCTATGCAGTTTTCAGCTTCCATGGGACGGACGGTCTCTCCGGTGGCCGGGGTGCTCATCGCTACGGCAGAAGTGGCCGAGGTATCCCCTTTCGAGATCGTAAAGCGGAATATAATCCCCCTCTCCGCGGCATTGGTAGTAATGATAATATATCTCTATTTATAATTCTTAATATATGCTAACTTTAATTAAAAACGCGAACATATACGCACCGGAGCATCTCGGAAAAAAAGATATCCTTATCGGTAACAACCAGATCCTGGCTATTGAAGATTCCATAGTTCCGCATGAAACATTTTCCACCGTCTGGGATGCTAAAGGAAAGACCGTTACTCCCGGGTTTATAGACCAGCACGTACATATTATCGGGGCAGGCGGGAAACACGGTTATGCTTCCATGACCCCCGAGATCATGTTGGGAGAATTTATTTCCTGCGGAACCACCACTGTAGTTGGATTACTCGGCACCGACGGTACGGCAAGGAGCGTAAAAACACTGTATGCCAAAGCAAGAGCCCTGACCGATGAAGGGATCAGTGCTTATATGTTTACCAGCTATTTCAGCATTGACCCGGTGACCATTACCGGATCCATACAGGATGATATGGTATTTATAGATAAGGTCCTCGGGTGTAAAGTGGCCATAAGTGATGAACGTTCCTCCTATCCTACCGCCACCGAACTGCTCCGCCATTTGCGAGAAGTACGTGTGGGCGGACAGATCTCCGGAAAAAAAGGCATCCTGCATATTCACCTGGGTAAAATGACATCACAGATAGATGTTCTCCTTGAACTGGTGGAAAAATACGAATATCCCATAGAAAATATATCCCCTACCCATGTAGGGCGTACCAAGGCATTATTTGACCAATCCCTGAGATTTGCAGAACTGGGCGGCATGATCGACATTACCACCGGGGGGACCAAATACACAGATCCCTATAAATCGGTATTATACGCATTGGAAAAAGGTATTTCCATAGACCAGCTGACCTTTAGCAGCGATGGGAATGCCGGTCTGGGAAAGACGGATGCCAACGGAAAACTCATAGGTTTTACCAAAGCCCCTATACACCTGAATATGGAACAAACCGCCGCTTTGATCCGAAAGGGAGGCTTACCTATATCCGAGGCGATCAGACTTGTAACGACCAATCCTGCTAAAAACCTTGCCCTAAAGCAAAAAGGTCATCTTAAAGTAGGCTATGATGCCGATATATGCTGTTTCGACAAAGATTTCAACCTTACCGATGTATTTGCCATGGGTAAACAAATGATGCGCGATAAAGAAGTCCTGGTTAAAGGCAACTTTGAAGTGTAGCAAAAAAAACCATCCATGAAAACGATAAAAACGCTTCTTGTAATTTCTCTCCTGATGGCTCCGCTGTTGGGAAAGGCCCAGATATACCTGGACAAATATAATTTTGGCGAAGGGTTGAACTTCTCCGGTGAACAAGGGTACAAAATAAAACTCGAAGGATTTGTTCAGCCTTACATGGAGACCAAAAGATACACGGGGAATGACGATTCTAACCTGTACAACCGTTTCCGTATGCGACGCCTGCGGCTGCAACTTTCCGGTAATATGGCCGATGAAAAACTGAGTTACCGCCTGCGCGTTGATCTTAGTGGTACCGCCGAAGCGGATGTCGATGAGGCGGAGAACAGCATCTTGCTCGACGCGTATATCAGATACCATATTAACGATAACCTGTCGGCCACTTTCGGGCAAAAATCAACGCCTACGGACAACCGGGAGTTGAATATTAACTCCCAGACCCTACAACTTCCCGAACGCAGTCGGGTTACTTCGGTCTTCAGTACTATCCGCGAATTCGGGTTATTCCTGGACGGTTCTTACCGCATCAGTCCCGGGGGTATGTACCTGAAACCATCCATTGCCATTACCAATGGCGACGGGCAGAATGCTTTCAAAAAAGATCACGGGGGACTTAAATACGGGGGACGTCTGGATTTCCTCCCATTTGGCCTGTTCAGCAATTTCGGGCAGTTCCGGGAAGCTGATATCGCAAGGGAAAGGACGCCAAAACTGGTCATGGGGATAAACTACAGCTATAACGACGGTGTCAGCAGTCGCCGAGGACGTAATAGCGGAAGTATCCTCTACCTTAATGACCAGGGAGAGGAAGAACTGCCCGATTATATGAAGCTGGGTTTTGACTTTATGTTCAAATATCAAGGGTTTTCGATGCTTGGCGAATATGTAAAAGGTTCGGCCCATGTAAGTGATGCCATTACCCAACGGGTACGTAACGACGGCTCTGTTTCCACCAGCTTTGAAATTGATGGAGAACAGCATGTGGGCAATTATGTAAAAAACCGGATGATGATGGGAGAAGGGTACAACATTCAGGCAGGATATATTTTTACCAACCTTATTTCAATAGACGCCCGTTATACACATCTCCGGGCGGATAAATATTCTTTTATGAATAATGGCACTTTTTATAACCGTCCCAATTATTACACCCTGGGTATAAGCAAATACCTGGGCAGGAATTACGGGGCCAAGATACAGGCTTCCTTTACCTATGTAGATGCAGCGGAAGGCTCAAATAATAATGAGGGAAACCCGATAGCAGGAAATGAGTGGATCGGAAGATTAGTCCTGACCATAGGCTTTTAAAATTAATGTTATGAAAAATTTGATCGTTTTATTCTTAATCCTGTCCGGTACCGTTTGTTCGGCACAGCTGTTCAATCCGCAAAGTAAAGATATTACATCAGAGTACTTCCCCGATTTCGAAACGGATATTCACACTCCTGCCTTCCGGAAAAAAAGAGGCTTTACAACCTATTCGGAAATGATGTCCTTTCTGGAACCACTGGTCAGGCAACACCAAAAACTTACAGAACTGTCGTACATAGGAAAAAGCCAAAAAGGATTATCCATACCACAATTGGTACTCACCAATCCTGAAAGTAGTCAGGCGAAAATAAAAGTGTGGATACAGGCAGGAATTCACGGTAACGAGCCTGCCAGTACCGAAGGGGTGCTGTACCTCATACAACGGCTCCTCGAAGACGAATCCTATCGGGTATTACTGGATAAACTGGAAATAGGGATCATCCCTATGGCCAATATCGATGGTTTTAACAAACAATTACGCCATGCCGCCAACGGACTGGACCTTAACCGGGACCAAACCAAACTGGTGGCACCCGAAAGTGTAGCCCTGAAACAAGCCTTTACCAACTTCGGGGCTGAGGTAGCACTGGACTTTCACGAGTTTCGTCCATTCCGCAGGGATTACCTTCAGATGGGAACTTTCGGGCTTACCAATGCCTATGACGTCATGTTTCTCTACACCGGGAACCTGAATGTATCCGACACGCTACGGGCATATACCCGGACCCCTTTTGTTAACAATGCCGAGAAATTACTGAAAGATAACGGGTTGCGGACACACGCCTATTTTACCGCAGCAGATCACCAGGGATATACTGTGTTCAACCAGGGATCGGTCAATGCAAGGTCCAGTGCCACTTCCTATGCCCTGAGCAACTGTGTTTCCACTCTCGTGGAAGTAAGGGGAATCGGATTGGGTAGAACCTCGTTCAAGCGCCGTACTATGACTACTTTTCTGACCGCTCTGTCTTATATACAAACAGCAGCAGCCGAGTCCGGTAGCATAAAAAAGGTATTACAGAAAAGCCTGGAGCAACTAAACAACGCCAAAGCAGTAATAAGTTCAAGGAGAAAAGTTTCACGAAAACCCCTGGCCTTTATTGATCTACACACGCATAAACAGGTAGACGAGACCGTAATACTAAGAGATGCCCTGCACTCTTCTCCCGTACTTTCACGTCCCTTGCCAAAGGCCTACATCCTGCTCCCTTCACAAACAGAATTGATTAAAAAACTACAGATACTCGGATTAAAAATAACAACACTCGGTAAAGAAACTACTCTTCCAGTGCAAGCATATGAAATAACGGCCTACTACAGGGCGGCCCAAAAATACGAGGGAACACACCGGCAAACGGTACACACCCGGTTAACGGAAAAGACGATGAACTTTCCCAGGGGCAGTCATATTATTTATACCGATCAGAAAAATATAGGCCTGGCTATCGAAACCCTGGAACCCGAAGCGTCCAACAGCTTTGTTTCCTTTGAAATATTGCCGACAGGGAAAGGACAGGAATTACCGGTTTACAGGTATAACAACAACATCAAATTATAACGACCCAACACTACATGTCATGAAAAAAATATTCGTATACGTAGCCCTTTTTCTCTCAGTACAGGTTGTACTGGCACAGGAAGAAAAAATAAATACCAACAAAGCGGATTTTGAGTTGGGCAAAGGACTGCAGTTTTCCTTTGAAGACGGGGATTACCAATTTAAAATCGGAGGTTTTATACAACCGTCCTATACATATTCAAAAACCGAAGACCAGAAGGGAAACAGCAGGTTTCGTTCCAAAAGGTCCTATTTCAATATTTCCGGAAAAGCCTTGAAAGAGAAAGTGAGCTTTTTTATTCAAACCGACTTCAGTCTGGACAAACCTCTTCTGGATGCCTGGGTAGCCTATCATCCTACTTCCGCCATTTCCATCACTGTAGGGCAAAAACGTACGTTTACCAACAGCAGGGAAATGACCTATAACGAAGACGTTCTGCAATTCGCGGACCGGAGTATGGTAAGCCGTATGTTCAGTGATACCGGGCGGGAATTCGGACTATACCTTGAAGGGAACTTCGAATGGAAGAACGCGGGCTTCGTCCCGCAACTGGCCGTAACCTCGGGAGACGGACGAAATTCATTCGGAAGCGACTCCAGGGACGCGGACAAAGGCGGATTAAAATACGGGGGGCGCCTGGATATTTATCCCCTGGGATACTTTAGTGAAGGAAACAAAGGAATGACCCCCGATCTACAGCACGAATCTTCCTTAAAAATGGTAATAGGTGCAGCCGCAAGCTATAATGACGGGGCCAGCAATGCCATAGGAGAAGGACATGGCGATTTTATTATTTATAATGAAGATGGTGAAGCCCAACTCCCCGACTACAGAAAAATATACACCGACCTGTTATTGAAATACCAGGGTTTTTCCCTGCTTGGAGAATATGTAAATACCTCGGCTACAGGACTGGATCAAACTTTCATAAATGAGGCAGCCAGCCTGCCACTGGCGCCACAGCAAATAAGCTCTTACCTCGTTATCGGAGACGCATGGAACACTCAACTGGGATATGCTACCTTAACAGGATATTCCGTTGACCTTCGTTATACACAGTTAATTCCGGAGTTCGACGATTATAGCAATTCCATTTTGCAGGACACCAAAGCCTATACCTTAGGTTTCTCCAAATACTTTAAAAATAACGCTTTTAAACTACAGACCAGTTTCTCCAGGATTGACTACGAGGCCGGTGTCAATGAATTCCGAGGAGAACTTTTGTTGCAATTAGTCTTTTAGCCCCTCAATAGATTTTGACAAGCAAATTGATCTTTAGTTATTTATTAGTTACACAATACACACAAAACCAATGATTTAATAATCTACTAACCTTTTAGTGCATGACAAAAATTGTTTTAATCTTGTGTTTCCTGGAAAATCAGTTTTGTCGTGTACTAAACATTAACCTGATAACTTTTTATAACCTAAAAGCGACCACGATAATATCGGGTTATCCATAAAAAAGCTATTGAAAATGAAAATATTCGGTACATCCCGTATGGCCGGGAAAAAATATCTTTTCCGGATGTCAGGGCCTTTGCTATTCCTGTTCCTTGAAATTATAGGAAAACCGGAATCCATGCCCGTGGAAGCCTATCAGGTGCTCTGCATCACCGTATGGATGGCTCTGTGGTGGGTTACGGAAGCGGTTCCTATCGCTGTCACGGCCCTCCTGCCTATTATTTTGTTTCCGCTTACGGGAGCCCTGTCCATAGAGGTCACCACCGCTTCCTTCGGGCATAAATACATTTTTCTGTATATGGGTGGTTTTATACTGGCCATCGCTATTGAACGATGGAAACTGCATCAGCGTATCGCTTTGAGTATTATCGCATTTATAGGTACCAGGGTAACACACATCATCCTCGGATTTATGGTTGCCAGCGCCTTCTTATCCATGTGGATATCCAACACAGCTACGTGTGTGATGATGCTGCCTATAGGAATGGCCATTATTGATCAGTTTCAAAAACGCAGCCCCGGTAATTCCTCCGGTTTCGGAAAGGCACTCATGCTGGGTATAGCATATAGCTGTTCCATAGGGGGAATTGCCACCCTTATAGGTACTCCTCCTAACCTCGTGCTCGCAGGTATATTGGAAAAAATATACGGTGTCAGACTCGGATTTTTCGAATGGGCAAAGTTCGGTTTTCCTATCGCCTTGTTATTACTGGTCATATGCTGGAAATATCTTACCCGTTATGCCTACGATTTCCGGGCGGTCTCATTTCCCGGGGGAAAAGAAGAAATACAGACCATGAAGCGGGCCCTAGGTAAAATAACATACGAAGAAAAAGCCGTGCTGGGCGTATTTGTCATCACCGCATTGGCGTGGATTTCTCGGGCGCTGATACAGAAGTTAATACCCGGAGTAGATGATACCATTATCGCTATGACAGCCGGGATCACTTTATTTTTGATCCCGGCAAAATCCGAAAAACGCAGTCTCATCTCTTGGAATGAAGCTGTAAATTTGCCTTGGGGCATTATCCTGCTCTTCGGCGGGGGAATGGCCCTCGCAGAAGGGTTTTCACAAACAGGACTGGCCAACTGGATCGCCCAGCGGATGACAGAATTTGATAATATGCCATTCTGGATACTGCTTCTTTTACTCGTAGCTGCCGTTAACTTTCTTACCGAAGTTACTTCCAATATGGCCACCACAGCCATGCTCTTGCCTGTCCTCGCCCCTATGGCCTTATCCCTGGATTTGCACCCTTTTTTGATCATGACAGCCGTTACCCTGGCCGCTTCCTGTGCTTTTATGCTACCTGTAGCAACGCCTCCCAATGCCATTGTATTTGGTTCCGGACACCTGCGAATACCCGATATGATAAAAACCGGATTAACGCTTAATATTATTTCTATTATTCTTATTACCCTGGCTACTTATTTTATCCTTCCGGTAATATGGAATATACATGCCACACCTTTCCCGGAAGAACTGAAAGCGTTTCTCCATTTACCCCTTTGATACCCGTTAAACTTAATACAGATCATTCAACACTACTAAATACACATATCTATGAGACGTACCAGATTTTCTACGGAAGAAAAGAATTTTCCTAAAGTCAAACAAGCCCACTGGAACCTCCCCGTTGCCGAGCTGGTGGAAAGATCGCTTCAAAACGGGGAAGGCCGGCTAACTGATACCGGAGCACTGATGTGTACTACCGGGGGTTTTACAGGCCGTTCTCCGAAGGATCGTTACATCGTTAAAGGCAAGGTAACGGAAAACAAGGTATGGTGGGGAGACATCAATATTCCTTATACGGCAGACAAATTTGACCTTTTACATCAAAAAATGCTGCAATACCTGGAAGACAAGGAAGTATATGTCAGGGATGTTTACGCCGGAGCAGACACCCGCTATCGGATGAATGTACGTGTTATTAATACCGTAATCTGGCATAACATGTTTTGCCATAATATGTTTATACAACCCGGACAAGAGGAACTGGAAACATTCGAACCGGAATTTACCATCCTCTGTTGTCCCGAATTTAAAGCTGATCCCGAAACGGACGGAACCCGTCAGGAAAATTTTTCGATAATAAATTTCGGGAAAAAGATCATTCTCATCGGTGGAACAGGATATTCCGGCGAAATGAAAAAGGGAATATTTTCCGTCCTTAATTTTTTACTCCCGGTACAGCACGGTGTACTCCCTATGCATTGTTCCGCAAATACAGGAATGGGGCCGGAAGATACGGCCATCTTTTTCGGGCTTTCCGGAACCGGGAAAACCACGCTGTCGGCAGATCCGAAAAGAAACCTGATCGGGGACGATGAACACGGATGGAGTACCGATAATGTTTTTAATTTCGAAGGAGGGTGTTATGCCAAAACCATCGGACTTACCGAGGAAAAAGAACCGGATATTTTCAATGCTGTCAAGTTTGGCGCCATCCTGGAAAACACTGCCTTTTTTCCGGATAGCCGCAAAGTGGACTATGACAATATTTCCATTACCGAAAACACCCGGGTCTCCTATCCTATAACACATATCAAAAATGTACGGGTTCCATCTAAGGGTACGATCCCGAAGAATATATTCTTCCTTACCTGTGATGCTTTCGGAGTTATCCCTCCTATCCAGAAGCTCTCAAAATCTCAGGCCATGTACCACTTTATTTCCGGGTATACCTCCAAAGTGGCCGGAACCGAAGAGGGCATTACAGAACCCACTCCTGCGTTCTCCGCGTGTTTCGGAGCGCCTTTTATGCCTTTACATCCTGCGGAATATGCAAAGTTGCTCGGAGAAAAAATGGAAAAACACCAAACCAGGGTGTGGCTGGTAAATACCGGGTGGACCGGGGGACCTTATGGTGTAGGATCAAGGATCAAACTAAAGTACACAAGGGCAATGATAGACGCGGCATTATCCGGAGATCTGGATAAGGTGAATTACCGGGTACACAGTGTTTTTAACAGCTTAATCCCCGAAAGCTGTCCCGGAGTTCCGGATAAGGTACTCAGTCCGCGCCAAACCTGGAACGACGATACGGCCTTTTATAAAATGGCAGACAAGCTTGTCGGTAAATTTCACGAAAATTTCAGGTTATTTGAAAGCATTGCCGGTGCAGAGATACGGGATGGTGCTCCACGATTGCGCAATGCACATCCCTGAATCGGGTTACACGCTGCAAAACTCAATTATCAGGTTTTGTGCATGAGAAAGTTATTATCCTGAAAACAAAAAGCTGTCAGGAAAATTCCTGACAGCTTTTTTATCTTATGCAAAGGTTATCAACCTTTATTTTACTTCTTCGAAGTCTACGTCCTGTACATCATCACCCTGTTGCTTACCTCCTTCATCACCGGAAGCCGCATCTGTATTGGCATCTGCACCCGGAGCACCGTTTTGTTGTGCTTCTGCCTGTGCTTTGTACATTTCTTCGCTGGCTGTTTTCCAGGCTTCGTTTATTTTGGCAAGTGCAGGCTCAATAACAGCTACATCCTTACTTTCATAAGCTTTTTTCAATTCTTCCAACCCATCTTCTATCGGTTTTTTCTTGTCTGCTGACAATTTATCTCCGAATTCCTTCAACTGTTTTTCGGTCTGGAAGATCATGGCATCTGCTTCGTTGAGCTTTTCCACTTTTTCTTTAGTTGCTTTATCTGCTTCGGCATTCGCTTCAGCTTCTTTCTTCATTTTCTCGATTTCTTCTTCTGTAAGTCCGGAAGAGGCTTCGATACGGATATCCTGGGATTTACCTGTTGCCTTATCTGTAGCGGAAACTTTGATAATCCCGTTGGCATCGATATCAAAAGTTACCTCAATCTGCGGCACTCCTCGTTGTGCTGGCGGAATTCCGTCGAGGTGGAAACGTCCTATGGTTTTGTTGTCATTTGCCATAGGTCTTTCTCCCTGTAACACGTGGATCTCCACCGAAGGCTGGTTGTCCGCAGCCGTAGAGAATACCTGCGATTTTTTAGTAGGAATAGTTGTGTTGGACTCTATAAGCTTGGTCATCACTCCTCCCATAGTCTCAATTCCGAGGGATAAAGGTGTTACGTCCAGTAACAGCACGTCTTTTACGTCTCCGGTAAGTACACCACCCTGAATAGCGGCACCAATGGCAACTACTTCATCCGGGTTAACCCCTTTAGACGGTTTTTTACCAAAGAATTTCTCTACTTCTTCCTGTATCCTTGGGATACGGGTAGAACCACCTACCAGGATCACTTCGTCAATATCCGATTTGGATAGCCCGGCATCTTTAAGGGCTTTTTCACAAGGGAGCATAGATCGCTTCACCAGTTCATCGGCCAGTTGCTCGAACTTGGACCTGGTCAATGTTTTTACAAGGTGCTTAGGCCCGGAAGCCGTAGCTGTTACATAAGGCAGGTTTATTTCGGTCTGTGAGGAAGAAGACAACTCTATCTTGGCTTTTTCGGCTGCTTCTTTCAGACGTTGCAATGCCATCGGGTCTTTACGAAGGTCTACGTTTTCTTCCTTGTTAAACTCATCTGCAAGCCAGTCGATAATTACCTGGTCAAAGTCATCCCCTCCAAGGTGAGTATCTCCGTTGGTAGAAAGTACTTCAAAAACACCGTCTCCCAGTTCAAGAACCGAAATATCGAAAGTACCACCACCAAGGTCATATACGGCGATCTTCTGGTCTTTGTTAGACTTGTCCAGTCCGTAAGCCAGGGCAGCGGCCGTAGGTTCGTTGATAATACGCTGTACTTTCAGTCCGGAGATCTCTCCGGCTTCCTTGGTAGCCTGTCGTTGAGAGTCATTAAAATATGCGGGGACGGTAATAACCGCTTCCGTCACTTCCTGTCCGAGGTAATCTTCTGCCGTCTTCTTCATTTTCTGAAGTATCATTGCAGACAATTCCTGGGGAGTGTATAACCTTCCATCTATATCTACACGCGGGGTATCGTTATCTCCTTTAACTACCTTGTAAGGTACTCTGCCTGCCTCTTTTGCAGACTCCGAATATTTGTTCCCCATAAAACGCTTTATAGAATAAATGGTTTTATGCGGGTTAGTCACAGCCTGACGTTTTGCGGGGTCTCCTACTTTTATCTCCCCTCCTTCTACGAATGCTATAACAGAAGGTGTTGTTCTCTTTCCTTCAGCATTAGGTATCACTACCGGCTCATTACCTTCCATTACGGAAACGCAGGAGTTGGTAGTACCTAAGTCGATTCCAATAATTTTACTCATAATAGTGTGTTCTTATTTTTTACTTGGTATTTTTACTCGTTTGCTATCCTTAAGTCAATGATTGTGCCAAAAAAATACAGCCTGTTTTTTACTGCCATATTGAAAGTATCCCTGTCATTTTGACCGGAAACCGCAAAGAATAAAGGCTTCCGCTCTTCAGTACTCATTTCGTCAGCCTATACGAACAACACTTTTACAATCCGTATTTTCAGTAAAAAAAGAAAAAAGGGTGACTGTATTTCAGGTCCCATCGCTTTCCTTTTATATATCCGGAAAAACTGTCTTTCGGTGTTAGGGATTCACAACTATTCGTTTATATTTGTCTCCGCAATAGTGTTTGTAATTTAACACAGTAAGCTGTACAATCGTATTTTATAACACTTATTTCTGTCTATTGTCCGGAATCTGGAATGATCTTTTAACCGGTATTAAGACAGACTTTTTTTAAGATAACCAAATAGATATGGAGTGTATCAGTGTTTTTGACATGCTCAAGATAGGCATAGGTCCGTCCAGCTCCCACACGCTAGGCCCCTGGAGGGCAGCGGAAAGGTGGATCGCGGAACTCAAAGAGGAAGGACATTTTGATCATATAATTTCCGTTAGGGCCGATCTTTTTGGTTCTTTATCTCTTACCGGGAAAGGCCATGCAACGGATCTTGCCGTTATACTGGGACTTTCCGGAAAAGATCCGGAATACATTCCGATAGAAGAAATCCCGGAAGTGGTAGACCTGGTTAAGAAAAAGAAAGAGATATTGTTCGGCAACACTTATATGGTTGGCTTTGATGTGAATAAAGATATCGTTTTCAATAAAGAATTCCTGCCTTTCCATGCCAATGGCATACGGTTTACTGCAGTTTCCACCGGTGGAGAAGTCTATTCGGAAACATACTATTCCATAGGAGGTGGTTTTGTGATAAGAGAAGAAAGGATCTCTGCCAAAGAAAACCTGAAAGCATTCAACCGTTTCCCCTACCAGGTGGAAAATGCGGCTCAGCTCCAGGAATACTGCTACCTGGAAAACAAAACGATCTGGGAAATCGTACTGGAAAACGAAAGATCACTGCGAACGGACGAAGAAATTGACAGGGGGTTACAACGTGTATGGAGTACTATGCTCGAATGCATGTATATCGGTTGTCATACCGAAGGTACCCTTCCCGGAGGTTTACAGGTAAGACGGCGGGCATATGATTCCTATCAGAAACTCAAGGGAGATATTCCTTATGGTACGCCGCAGGAATGGTTGGAAACCATTCGAAAAACCGAGGTAAAGTTCCGACAGATACTCAAGTGGGTAAGTTGTTTTGCCCTCAGTGTCAACGAGGTGAATGCCTCTTTAGGAAGAGTCGTTACCGCTCCTACCAACGGAAGCGCGGGGGTTATTCCCGCAGTACTTATGTATTATATGGTCATTGAAAATCACGAAGCGGATTTCGAACATGTCAAACGCTTTTTACTTGTTGCCGGAGAAATTGGCAGTATTTTTAAGAAAGGAGCTACCATATCTGCTGCCATGGGTGGTTGCCAGGCCGAAATAGGGGTTTCTTCCGCCATGGCTGCCGCCGGGCTCACGGCATTGTCAGGAGGGTCTATGGAACAAATTCTTATGGCTGCCGAAATTGCTATGGAACATCATCTCGGGCTCACCTGCGATCCTATAGGCGGACTGGTACAGGTACCTTGTATCGAGCGTAATGCTATGGGCGCAATAAAGGCGATCAATGCGGCAGAACTGGCTATGGATACTGATCCGAAGAATGCTAAAGTTCCGCTTGACAAAGTGGTAAACACCATGTGGGAGACCGCAAAAGATATGAATTCCAAGTACAAGGAAACTTCGGAAGGCGGACTGGCCGTGGGTGTTTTTCTGTCTGATTGTTAGAGCCGAATTTACCACCTCCCTCCGGCACCACCTCCCCCGCTACTGCCACCGCCAAAGCTACCGCTACTTCCTCCGGAATAACCACCTCCTCCGGAAGACGAGGAGGAAGAACTTCTTTGTTTCCTGGGTATAACCACGGTGCCCAATGAAATGGTATTTCCGCAATATACACACTCCCGGATGCGCTCCCCTTTTCCGCTTGCCTTATAGGTAGCTGCCTTAATAGTTTTGGTGTGCGGTTGCTTAAACGTATGGTAATGACAGGAAGGGCAATCGGAATAGTCCTTAATTTTGATCCCGTCCCATCCTATCACTTTAATTTTTCCGGAAACCTTGTGTTTCCATATCTCATAGCTTCGGGACAATGCCCACTCTTCCTTTAACTGCCCTTCATCGAGCAATTCTGTCTTTTTCTTTAATTTGTCTCTGTCCTGGCGTTCCCAGTTACCTGAATTGTCAGGTGGCAGGAACCTCTTTCCCATAGATTTCTTCCGCTTCTGATATCCCAGGACACTAAACAAGGCCACAGGTGAGAATATCAGGGGGATAACCATCCATTTATGGTATTCCGCAAGGGCATTTAAGCGGTTCTTTTCATCCCGGAAGGACTTGATTATGATCTTAGACCCACGGAAATACATTATGGTTAATATGATACTCCCCGCAATGGCCAGGTACCAGGGGACCATCTTCATTTGAAAAATAAACTCGGGGGATGAATCAATAAACAGTGAAGAAAATACTCCTGCGAAAAACAGGCCCACCATACAACCGCAGCCTCCCATTACACTTGTCAGGTTCAAACGGGTCCCCTTGCCTAACTTCTTATCTCCCTTCAAAACCTTTTTTTCAATAACATATCCTGTCCACTTCATTAAAGCCAGAATCACCAGAAATATAAAAGCTACATCTATAAATACCATTCTGTTGCGATAAAAAAAGGATTCTTCCCGCAATTCCATCCGTAATTCTTCCGCTTTATCCGGATACAGCAATATATCCCTTATCGCCCCGGCAGTTTCCAGCACCCCTCCGTCGTAATCTTGTTCCCTGAAATACGGAACGAGGTAACGCTCTCCTATACGTCTGAGAAGGGCGTCAGGCAAAACCCCTTCCATACCGTAGCCGGTGATAAAGCGATAAGCTCTCCTGTCTTTGGCAATAAAGAGTAAAAGTCCGTTATCGTTTTCCTTCTTCCCTATTTTCCATGTATTGAAAAGCTCCAATGCAAAATTAAAATCATCCTGGCCCGAAAAATCGTTGACAACCACAATGGCAACCTCTGCAGTAGTCTGCCGCTCGATTTCCACGGCAATAGCGTTTACGGAATCCGTAACATGCAAACTCAAAATCCCGTCCGGATTGCTGACAAAATAATCCTGCCCGTTCGATTTCGGGTTTGGCAGATTCTTCACCGTATATTGAGCATACCCGATGCCGCTCAGAAAAGTGGTAAAAACAACAGTTAAAAGAAATTGTTTCATCATGAAAATCGGAAGGAATTATATAAAATCACCATAAAAATAAACAGTGTTAAGCGAAACAGTCTGATATTTAAACGGAAAATATGCAAAAATACCTGTTTTCCACTACCCGGTAAAGCCTTTGCATATCTTAATTCCCGCCTTCTCATGCAGGCAGTATTAACGGGAGAGGTGACCAACGGTTATATCCTGTGTTATCAGGACGCCTCCTTTTTCCTGGTATCGGTTATACCGGCTATCTTCCATGCCCCTTTCTCGTTCCGGAACAGGACTATGGAGTTTACCCCGGTGTGGTGCAGTTTATTTTCGTAATAAAACTCGTAAGGCACCCAGACATGGGCCATCAGTCCGTCGTACTTAATTTCAAAGGACAAGAGTTTTTCCCTGAAATCGGCTGTTTTAGGCAAAGCTGTCACCGCTTGTATAAAATCACCCAAAGACTGTGTGCTCACGATCACCTGTCCTTCCTTGTTCACTGAAATGCTTTGCACGATACACTCCTGACCTGCAGTGTTTTTTAACCGCACCGAGTCTTGTGCATGAAAAGCTCCAAAGAATTCTTCAACGGTATTCCTGATGGTCTTTTCTTCCGATACGGACTGGGCATTAAGGCCTGCGAGGCTCAGTATCATCCCTAAAAATAAAACCGTTCTCATCGATAATGTTTTTAAACATACAATTTAGTACTTTTACAATTATTTTCACTTCTCAATTATAAAAGAACCGAAAACTACAAAACATAAATAATATATGTCTGTTGCAAAAAAAGAATACAAGAGAATTACGGTAAAGTCTCTGATAGAAATGAAAGAGAACGGTGAGAAAATAAGCATGCTCACTGCCTATGATTATTCTATGGCGAAAATCGTGGATAGCGCCGGGATCGATGTTATCCTGGTCGGTGATTCCGCAAGTAATGTCATGGCCGGTCACGAAACCACACTTCCTATCACCCTCGACCAGATGATCTACCACGCCTCCTCGGTTATACGCGGCGTAAAAAGGGCTCTTGTTGCCGTAGACCTTCCTTTCGGAAGTTATCAGTCAGACCCCAAAGAAGCCCTTCGTTCGGCCATACGGATTATGAAGGAAAGCGGCGCTCATGCCATAAAACTCGAAGGTGGAAGGGAGATCAAGGAATCTATAAAACGGATTCTGAATGCGGGAATCCCGGTAATGGGACATTTGGGACTGACACCACAATCCATCTACAAATTCGGGTCCTATACGGTAAGGGCCAAAGAGGAAGAAGAGGCGGAAAAACTTAAGGAAGATGCTATCTTCCTGGAAAAAACAGGATGCTTTGCCATAGTATTGGAAAAAATACCTGCCAAACTTGCCAAAGAAGTCGCCGAAAGTGTATCCATACCTGTTATCGGTATCGGAGCCGGAAACGGAGTAGACGGACAAGTACTGGTATTACATGATCTGCTCGGTATGACATATGAATTCAGTCCGAGATTCCTGCGCCGTTACATGAACCTGTATGACGATATGACCAAGGCCATTTCTCAGTATGTAGATGATGTGAAAGACAGGGACTTTCCGAATGATAACGAGCAATATTAACAATTTTCGGGATTTGCGGCTTGTGATCTTTCCTGTAACCCCAGTGCTATTCGGAAGATGACAGGTCGTCGCCCTACAGGCTGTTATGAAATTACTTTCTGATAAAAATAATCTCCAGGTACTCTACGAGGACAATCACCTGATTATCGTGAACAAACGTCCGGGAGATATTGTACAAGGTGATAAAACCGGGGATAAACCTCTCAGTGAGGTGGTGAAGGAATATTTAAAAGAAAAATATCAAAAACCGGGGAATGTGTACATCGGGGTTGTACATCGGTTGGACAGGCCAACCAGTGGTATAGTCGTATTTGCGAGAACTTCAAAAGCCTTACCCAGGCTCAATAAAATGTTTGCAAATAAAGACGCCGGAAAAACATACTGGGCTGTTGTACAGAACCCGCCTCCCCAACAGGAGGATACGCTGGAGCATTGGCTTGTACGCAATCCGAAACAAAACAGATCGTATGCACATACCAAAGAGGTCCAGGATGCGAAAAAAGCATCTCTGACTTACAGGATATTGAAAAAATTACAACGTTATTATTTGCTGGAAATAGACTTGCATACCGGAAGACACCACCAGATTCGTGCTCAACTAGCCGGTATTGGTTGTCCTATTAAGGGTGATTTGAAATACGGATTTGACCGAAGTAATAAAGATGCGGGTATTCATTTACACGCCAGGAAACTTTCCTTTATTCACCCTGTAAAAAAAGAAGAAATAACCATTACAGCACCACCACCTGTCACAGATGTTATCTGGCAACATTGTTTACCTGACTACTAAAAAAAGTCGGGTACAGCAGAGGATTTTTTTCCGGCGGGATAGTCTCCGCTGCACCCGGGGTGAAAATAAATGTTGTTTGGATATTATATCTATTCCGCTTCGCTCTTGATAACCAATCGGAAACCTTCACCGTGAATATTTAAAATTTCCACGTCTTCATCTCTTTTCAGATATTTTCTCAGCTTGGCTATGTACACATCCATACTCCTGGAGGTAAAGTAATTGTCATCCCTCCATATTTTGGTAAGTGCAAGCTCTCTGGGCATCAGGTCATTTTCATGCAAGGCCAAAAGACGTAACAATTCGTTTTCCTTTGGAGAAAGTTTTATGGGCTCCTCGTCTCCGTAAGTTAAAAACCTCAACTTGGAATTCAGATGAAACTTACCTATCTGAAATTCGAACTGATTACTGTCTGCCGCACCTGCAGTCGCTTTTCTTTGCAGAATAGCCTTGATTTTAAAGAGTAGCACTTCAGAATCAAAAGGTTTATTCAGATAATCATCCGCACCTGCCTTATATCCTTTGAGGACATCTTCTTTCATTGTTTTGGCGGTAAGGAATATAATAGGTATATGTTCGTTCTTTTCCCGAATCTCTTTTGCCAGGGTGAATCCGTCTTTATAAGGCATCATCACATCCAGGATACAAAGGTCAAAACTCTCTTTCCGGAACTTTTCGAAACCTTCCATACCATTCTTTGCTAAAACCACATCAAAATTGTTTAGCGCTAAATAATCTTTAAGAACAATCCCGAAATTCGGATCATCTTCAACCAATAAGATTTTTTTATTTACTGCTTCCATAATTTTTATATTAAAGGTAACTTTATAAAAAAGGTACTTCCTTTATCTTTTTCACTTTCTACATAAACCACACCCTGGTGATCTTCAACAATATTCTTAACATAGGCAAGCCCAAGCCCGTGTCCTTTTACGTTGTGGATATTACCCGTGTGTTCCCTGTAGAATTTTTCAAATATTCTTTTCAGTACAGCCTTGCTCATTCCCATACCCTGATCCTGTACTTTAATCACGATATTATTTTTTACGGTCTCTGTATACACATCTATTTCAGGTGAATCGGGCGAATATTTTATGGCATTGTCCAGTATATTCACCAATACATTGGTAACATGAAACTCATTGGCCAGAACTTCGCTTTGTTCTGCCTGAAAATGCGTATGTACATAGCCACCGCGATTTTCAACCATAAGAGACACATGCGCTATGGCCTCCTCTATGATATCGTGGATATCGAGAGTATCTTTGGAAATCTCCAACTGGTTCTTCTCCAACTTGGATATCCTCAACACATTTTCCACCTGCGCGTGCATTCGTTTATTTTCATCCCGGATCATCTGGAGGTACTGTTTTACTTTATCATGACGGTCCAGTACCTTCGGATTTTGAATGGCATCCAGTGCCAGGTTTATGGTAGCAATGGGAGTTTTAAACTCATGGGTCATGTTGTTAATAAAATCCGTTTTTATCTCGGATATCTGCTTTTGGCGGATAAGCTGGTGAATAGCACCGGAATATGCTATAACGATGATCAAAGTAAAAATGATGGACAGCAAAGCCATTCCCATAATACTCGATACGAGAAATTTCTTTTTCTGCGGAAAAGTAACGAGCAGGTCAAAATCTGTTTTTCCTTCTTCGTCTACAAAAATCGGCACTTTATACCTGGTACTTTCGCTAAGGGCAAAATCCCTTGACCTCACCTTAGTAGCCAGACCGTTACCATACACTCCATATTCGAAATGCAGGCCGATCCCTGCTTCGGAAAGTTCCCGCTGCAACAGTAATTGTATTTCCTGATCGGAAACCCTTTCTCTTATGGGCTTCCGTTTTGCATAGTGCCGGAAATAAGTCTCGAAATGGGCCTTGTCTATGGCAGACATTCCTCCTATTTTTTCAATCCTCTCGGAAGGAGTATACGTCACTTTACCATCGATGTCTACCCCTTCTTTAACAATAATTGTCCTTCGTTTACTGTTAAAACTTTTAATGGGAATAGAATCTGATTCACTATCAAAGAACGTAGAAGATATACCGTAATCTTCTTCTAAAACACCATGAGAATAAATAAATGTTTCATTATTTTCCTCATCTTTATCTATAAAGAGTATCTCACGAAGCTCAGCTTCTTTAAATTCTCCTATACTATCTATAAGTTGCAGGAATTTATTGGAATAATCCTCAATCTCCCTTTTCTCTATCTTGTCCGAAACGGACTTTAATACCTGCATGACACTGTTGGAAAATTGCTCTTCCTTGTCGTCCACAGCTGTCTTTATCCAATACCCCTGTACAAAAATGATACCAATCAGGGATAAACTCATCAAAGCAACTAAAAGGACAAATAACTTCCTACTCATCGAAGCAAAATTAAGGGTTTAATATGCAGTTTGTCTTAGCTTTAACCAAACCTTAACAAAATTATCCTTTATTTAACGGGAAGCCTTGATTTTTATCAAACGGGAGTGTAATTCCCGTACTTGCTTCCTCGTTTCTTCGAGGTTTATATTAGTTATGACATAATCGGAGAGCCCCGCTTTTTTGTCATCATCCCACTGATTTCCTATCCGGTTCATCACAGCTTCCTGGGATGTACCATCGCGAAGCATGACCCTTTTTATTCTGGTTTCCAGCGGGGCCATGACCATTATTACGGCATCACAATCTTTAGATGCACCGCTTTCAAAAAGAATAGCCGCTTCCTTAATGACGTAAGGTCCCTTCTGTTTCGAATACCATTTTTTAAAATGCCTGCCGACTTCCGGGTGAATTATACTGTTTAATATAGCCAGCTTTTCTTTGTCCCGAAATACGATACCGGCAATGTACATGTTGTCCGGTCCGGAATCAGTATATGCTTTTTCTCCGAAAACTCCTGTTATCTTGTCCCGGACCCCGGGGGTATACATAAGTTTCTTTGCTTCGACATCCGCGATATACACGGGGACTCCCAATTCTGAAAACATCGAAGCCACAGTAGATTTTCCACTTCCGATGCCTCCTGTTAACCCTACTATCATTACCTGCACTGTATTATTTCTATTAATTTAACTGTTTTATCTTAAATATACAAATGAAAAAGCAATACATTTTATTAAGCAAAAACCTACAAATGAAATGTTTGATTTTTTCTCAATGGAATTACATAATTTTTTGGTCCGAATTCTTAACCAGAATCTCCACTCCGTGGCGGGATAATTCCACTCTTTTTATCGTCTCCGGCATTTTAGACACCCTCAAGGGAAGATAATTTACGGAATCAGTTATGGCCTTGAAATCACAGGTAACCTTAAAGTCGGATGACTGTAGCTTGCTTATATCCCTTAGTGCTCCTTCGCATATAATCTCTATTTCAGAAGGAAAAGTTTTTACGGATTTTTCTTCCGGTACGTTAATCACAAAAACAGGTACGGTAAACCTTCCTTCGGAAAACCGTTCTACCCTGGCTTTTACCGCTACTTTTTTGTCTTTGAATTCCAGGTTTTTGTATTTCTGGGGTATGTCTACTGCGATGTTCATGTGAATGTCTTCATTCACATCTCTAAGGGTGATCTTAGATGTATACAGTGTATCCAGATTATTCACTTCCACATCCGGCCCGAATACGTTTATTTTTGATGGTGATACCGTGAGGCTGTCATAAATACGGTAATCTTTGGCAAAAGTTATATCGGCCCGAGGCATTACCTTTACTTTCCTGATAATATTTTCCCCTAGAGAAAAAAACAAGGTGTCTGCTGCAAATTGCCTGACTTCCACATCTTCAGGCAAAACACCTGTCAATTGTTTTTTCAGGTCCCCTGCCAGAAGAAAAGAACCGTCTTCGTTCTTCCGAAGCCCGGAAAGGTCGATATTTACTTCCCGGCCGAAATATTTCATTCCCAACAATTGCATCCCTTTTGCATTGATGTATACCTTTATGGTACGCGGGGGGTTCACCAGTAATTTGTTTTCCGGGACACCACTATAATCGGGTTTTAAGGAAACCGTACTGGTATAGCGGTTGGGTAATTTGATCAAAAACCACAGGAGAAAGGATACGAAGAAAAAAAACACAAACTGTGATGCCTTTCCTCCCCGGATATTAGCCGGTATTTTCCACTTATTTATTTTCACAGGGCTCTCATTAAAAAAACAGTTCCGGAAAAGCTTTTTCGGGTTCTTTATGTAAGACTTTTATGCTTAACGTACTCCTTATAAAACCGTATCCGTACCCGGAAAATTGTATCAGTACGGCAAAAACGGATAAAAAAGCGACCTTGAGGTTTTTACTTCTGAATAAAGCATCGGTAAATACAACACAAAAGAATATTACATAAAGAGAAATTAAAAACGGTATCCCCATACCCCATAAAAACAAAGATGCAATAAGACCGGCCACGAAAAAAGCCGGAAACCAATATACGATCTTTTCCGTCTGCGGATGCCAGTAATTGAGGATTGGACGTGTCATCCCGAATTTGTAGACCTGTTTATAAAACTTGGACCATGAAATACGGCGTTTATGGTAAACAAAGGCATTTTCCAGGAACCGGGTATCATAACCCGATGTCCAAAGCCGTATAGTCAGGTCAGGGTCCTCCCCGGGATGTATTTTTCCGAAGCCCCCTGTCTTTTGAAAGGCTTCTCTGGAAATCCCCATATTAAAGCTTCTGGGCTGAAATTTACCCACAGCGTTTTTTTTTCCTCTTATTCCCCCGGTAGTAATCGTGGAGGTCATCGCATAATTGATGGCCTTTTGCAAATCGGTGAAGGAAGAGTGTGCCGTATCGGGACCACCGTAACAGTTCACATAATCCGTACTTAATGCATTATGTACTTCCTTCAGGTAATGGGCCGGTAGTATACAATCGGAGTCGAGAATAATAAAATAATTCCCTGCTGCTTTCTTCATTCCGTAATTTCGGGAATCACCGGGGCCGGAGTTCTCCTTAAAATAATAGGATATCTGTAAACGGCCGGAAAAAGCTTCTGTCACTTCCTTGGCAGGTATGGTAGATCCGTCTTCCACAATAACAACTTCGAAAGGGTGGTCGTAGTCCAGTTCTGTCATACTTTCCAGTAACTCGGCCACTTCCCCCGGTCTGTTGTATACGGGAATGATAAAGGAAAAATCTAAATGCATGCGGCAAAGATATAACAAAAGCGGGTACGGAAAAGCAGTTCGTTATCTTTTGAAGATGACCGAAAATCCTGAAAAATAAAAAATCCGAAAACAACTTCATCCGGTCACTTTTTATTTGGCTTTCAATAGTGCCGTATCTATTGAAGGATAGAAGGTGCTTTCAGCTCTTTTCTCCTTCTCCAGAAATAAACGGCAAAACCCAGGGTTACCAAAGGCAGTACTGCACCGAACTCATCGGTAAAATAAGCAGTGTTGCCATTGTCTATGGTCAGCGGGGTGAAGATAGCCTGGATAAAAAGATTGTGAGATGCGTGCAGTATTACTGCAGTCCAGAGGCTTCCGGACTTCATGCGATACCAGGTGAAAATAAAACCTGCGCTTAACACGAGTACAAAAAAACAGATCATGGCATACCATACCGGAGTACCGCTATTATAATCGGCAAAAAGTAAAATAGGCAAATGCCAGACCGCCCATATAAATCCCGAAATCAGTGATGTCTTTGTAAATCCGTATCGGGCGTAAAGTTCCGGTACCAGGTATCCCCGCCACCCTATTTCCTCTCCCATCGCATTGGCAGCACTCCGTATGGTGCCGAATATGCCTATCAGAATGACATATAATCCGATACTTAATCCGTCTCCTATATTACCAAGGCCAAAAGATTCGGTAAGTCCGTTGACAAATTCCTTGTTGTAAAATCCACCAAGTCCGGTCAACCATATAATCAGATAGGCGATTAACCCGTATAAGACCGGAACCAGGTAACTTTGCAGTTGGTATTTTGTTTTTCCCCACTTCCATCCCAGTTCGGACAGGTTTCTCTTTTGTAATTTCATGGCTATGAGGGCTGCTATTCCCGGGCACCACATCAAACCGGTTGTAAAAAGCCCTCTCCCTGCTCCCAGTTTCCCGGAATAAATAATGAAAAAGTAAAAAATCCCGCTCAGGGCAAAGTTTATCACCAGAAACTGAAGTACGGGAGCCAGGCTGTTTTTCTTACCTATCTTGTCCATATGTTAATACTAAAAGGATTTATTTTATTCCGGGACCTATCTCATGACCGAATGTATAAAGATACATTTTTCTCAATCTTTCGAACAAATTTCTTACGGAACTCGTTTCACTTATTCCTGAGCAAGAGATAACAAAATACCCCGGTACTAACCAGTTTAGCTTTTCATTTCCCCAGTTTGCATTTGTTGGCAGACCTGTTCTTAAAATATGTTAAATAGCTAATTAATGGTATGGTCTGCAACATAAGGATATTTTTAATTCCTATTTTTGCAAAAAAATGCTGTGATAGTAGAAATTTTGATCGCCGCTTTATGGAGTATTTCCCCTTTCGGAGAGGCGAAAGTAGGAATTCCGTACGCTATTTTTAACCACGTTAATATTTATATATCTTTTGTGGTCTGCCTTTTGGCCAATATATCGGTGTACCCGCTTATGCGGTTTTTCCTGGACCATTTGAACCGCTATCTGCTAAAATGGAAATTCTATAAAAGAGCGGCCATTAAAGTGGCCAAACGGGTTAAGATCGGGGCGGGTTCCAATGTAACCAGGTTCGGTTTTTGGGGAATTCTGATCTTTGTAATGCTTCCGGTACCAGGCACAGGCGTGTATGCAGGGACCATCGCTTCTTATTTATTCCGAATGCCATACCGACAGGCTTTCTGGGCCAATGCCATCGGGATTTTTCTTTCCTGCGCTATAGTTTGGGGAATGACCCTGGCTACTTATCACGGTACGAGATAAATGGTCTTTGCCTTTTTTCACAAAGATGGTTCAGAAGGTTTAAACCAGGAAAAGGAAAAAACCATCTTCCTGGTTATGCCAGCTTGTCTTTAGTATTCCCGGGAATAGTGCATTGAGGTTTTTTCCATTGATTTAACATCAATCAGAAAATAAACAACTTCATATTTCAGGTCAGGAGTCGTTTTCCTAAACCTTTAATTCCCATCCGGACGCGTATTCTCTACCCCACAATTTCATGGCTTCCGGATCATTTATTCTTCCGGAATTGTCATCTATAGAAAATCCTTTGCCTGTGCGATAAGCGATATTGGTATAATGTACCATAGCCATACTGATACTGGCATCGTCTATAGGGGCAGTCAGTTTATCCTTCCCGCGAATGGTATTAAAAAAGTTGATCATGTGAGCAGTGGTTAAAGCACCTCCGCCACCCAGAGCGGTCCCTGCTTCATTACTATTACTGTCAAAACTATCCACTAATTTACCCATACGGTCGAACAATTTATACCGTGTTCTGTCCATAAATACCGAGCCTTCACTTCCGTAGATAATAGTACCTCTTCCGGCTCCGTAAGTGTCATAGCCATTCCGGCTTTTACCATCCCATTGAATGATCTTGTCGTCTTTGAATTTAAAGGTGGCCAGCATGGTGTCATACATCTCCCAGCCGTCTTTTTCGAAGTGTCTTTTTGCTCCTTCTACTTCGGCGTAATGCGGATAATCCACCCCCAGAGCCCAACGGGCTACGTCCAGTTCGTGTGTCGCATTATTACCGGCCTCTGCGGTACCGTAGTTCCAGCCATACCAATGCCAGTTGTAGTCCCAGGTATTATCTGTGTAGTCTCGTCTTACTGCCGGCCCCTGCCATAAATCCCAATCCAGGCCTTCGGGTACGGGAGCAGCTTTTTGTACCGGTACTTCTCCCCTGGTGTTCGTATAAAAAGCAACGGCCTTATATGGCTTACCGATCACACCATTATGGATGTCCGTTATTATTTTATTGGTGTGCTGTGAAGACCTCTGCTGATTCCCCATCTGCACTACTTTGTCATACTTTTTAGCGGCCCGGACCAGAATTTCATTTTCGTCCATATTATGGCTACAGGGTTTTTCCACATATACGTGTTTACCTGCTTTCATGGCCATGATCGAGCCGGGAGTATGCCAATGATCCGGTGTCGCGTTTATCAGGATATCTACTTTTTTATCATCCAGGACTTTCCGTATGTCATTTTCCAGTCCGGGTTTGTAATCTAGGCGCTCGGACAAATTCTGCAATGCTTTTTCGCGTTGGCTTTTCATCACGTCACACAAATAGAGCAGGTGAACATTGGATTCCTTTTTAGCAATAGGCTCATAATATGCTCCTACTCTTCTACCGAGACCGGCTATGGCTATGTTCAACCTGTCATTGGAGCCTATAATTCTTCGGTAACTTGAGGCAGACATACTCATAAGCGGATTGCTCATGGCTACGGCAGCACTGCCTAATATTGTTTTGGAAATAAAATTTCTTCTTGATGTCATTTTATAATCGGTTTTAAGATTTGATTTTTACATTTTTGAAATACACCTGGTTGCCATGATCCTGTAGCAGGATCTGCCCTCTTTTCAACTCTCCGAAGTCAGGCCATACTTTATATTTACTTTCTGAAACCAGTTTCCGGAATGCTTCGCTGCCGCGCTCGTATTCCAGTACCTTAACCCCGTTTAACCAGTGTTCCACATGGTTGTTTTTTGATATAATATGTGCAGTATTCCACTCTCCAATAGGGTGAACGGGTTTTTTCGGATCTGCTTTAATCAGGTCGTAGAGGGAAGCTACGGTCCTGCTGCCTTCGTGATTACCCAGTTTGGCATCGGGATGATTGTCATCGTCCAGTATCTGATATTCCAGGCCTATTGCAGACCCTTTTCCTTTGTTCAAATCGGCATCTACATAATATTTAATACCACTGTTGGCGCCTTTGGTGATTTTGAAATCGACTTTCAGCTCAAAATCACCATAATTTTTTACAGTAACTATATCACCTCCCGCGGCAGATTCTTTTCCGTCTGAAGCCAGGACAATCAGGTTTCCATCTTCTATCTTCCATCCTTTTTCGGGGAAACCATCCAACTTGGCTCCTCTCCAGCCATTTGTAGTTTTTCCGTCCCAAAGCAACTCCCATCCGTCTTCTTTTTCTGCCTGGGTAAGCCGGTTTTTGGTATGAAAAACCGGGGCATTACTCTCCTTGTTGTATTTCTGTAAGCTATCGGTCAGTATCTTAACATCTTTCCACATGATCTGTTTACCGGGCTCATCACCCTTTCCTATACTGTGCACCTGTAGTGCTATAAATCCCTCACGGGTCTTGTCATCAACCAGGTTTGCCGTAGCTACGCCATTCACCCAGATCTGTATGGTATCGCCTATGGCTTCTACCCTGTAATGGTTCCAGTCATTTTGCTTAAACGCATTTTGCGCGGAAGTATTCAGACTAAGCGGGTACAACCATCCCCGTCTTGCTTCATCATAGATCCCTCCGCTCCAGGCCCGGTCCGACGGGTCTATCTCTACCTGGTATCCGTGTACGCGACCATTCTTGTAATCGGGATAGCTGTTACTCCTGATCTGAATTCCCGAATTCATGCTCGGGTCTACCTTAAAATCCAGTTCAAGTATAAAGTCTCCGTACATTTTATCAGTTGTCAGGAAGGAATTAGGCGTATCGTGTTTTGTGGTCCCTATGATCATCCCATCACTGACCTCATACTTGGCTTCACCGTTTTTCTGGTTCCATCCGGAAAGGCTTTCCCCGTCAAAAAGCGCTTGCCAGGGGGTATTGTCTTGTTTTTTCTTATCCGCACAACCCATAACGGAAAAAGAAGCAAGGCACAGCGCGATAATTGTAGTGTTTGTACTTAAGAATTTCATTTATTTTTGATTTAAATATAGTCCTGTATTTCCTTTTTCTAGTATTTTATCTAGTTTTTTAACAATATTCGGATGATCTGATGCAATATTATGATTTTCTTCCGGATCTTTCTTATGATCGTAAAGTTCAATTACCGGTTGTTCCTCCCGATAGTATTTTGTGTACCGGTAACGCGGCACTCTTACCGTAATGCCATTATTGAAATAACCATAAGATGCTTCTTGCCATTTTCTGATGCGATCGCCCTGAATAAGACCTGCCATACTTCTTCCCGAGGTTTTATAAGGCATTTCTATATGACACAGATCCATCAACGTAGGATATATATCTACGGTACTTACTATTTTATCTATTTCTTTCTTTTGATTTTTAATGGTAGGGTCTTTTATGATCATAGGGCTCTTCAAGGCTTTTTCAAACAAAGTATGTTTTCCCCAAACCCTGTGATCTCCCAATTGCCATCCGTGATCTCCCCAAAGTACTACGATCGTATTTTCCTCCAGGCCTTTGTTTTCCAGCTTATCGAGCAATTTACCTATTTGTGCATCCGTATAACTTACCGCGGCGTAATAGGCGTGTTTGATCTTTTTCGCATATGCTTCGGATGCCGGTTTTTCCAGTGTGGGCTTTTCTTCACCCAACAGATACCTGTTAAACTCCGGGTTGTCGTGAAGGCTGGCCGGATTGACATTTTCAGGAACAAGTGGTGATGACGTAAGCGGAATTTCATTCCTGTCGTACATATCCCAGTATTTCTTAGGGGCATTAAACGGTAAATGCGGTTTGAAAAAGCCGACTGCAAGAAAAAAAGGGTTTTCTTCTTTGGCAAGGGAATCCAGTTGCTCCAGGGCTAGTTTTGCCGAAAGACCATCCGGATAGCCCTCATCCGGGACATCCGCCATTTCGTAGGGTTTCACCTGTTTTTTCATGGTGATCCTGCTGCTGCCATCAGCATAAGCAAAAAAAGCGTCCCAACCATCACCCCATTTACCCGGATCAAACAAATTCCTGTCCCAACTGTAAGGGAGTTCGGGTTTTGCTTTTTCCGGGGTTTCGGCATAGCCGTATAACCCGTCTATATAATGACTTATCTTACCTATGCCCACCGTAAAGTATCCATTGCGCCTCAGGTGGTGTATAAAGGTTTCCGGAGTTTCTTTTTCCGGTTGTCCGGAAATATAGTTCCGGATCGATTCATTGCTCAAATGCCCTTCCGTTGTCGGGACCATCCCCGTAAGTATGGAACATCTGGAAGCACCGCAGGTGGGTACCTGTACGTAATGCTTCTTAAAAACACTTCCCCGGGATGCCAGTTTGTCAATATTGGGTGTTTTTATGATCTCATTGCCATAACACCCCAGGTCGGTGCGGAGGTCATCTACAAAAATAAACAGGACATTGGGAGGACGATCTTCCTTAAGCTGAAAGGCAAATGCCTTTATGCAAAGAAAAAATGCCGGTAATAGTGCCAATGTGAATCTACCTCTTCTGGTCATATCACCATCTTTATAATTAATTTTCCGAAAAGTTATTAATTATATCCCGGATTTTGCTCCAGATCCGCATCAATGTTCCGTTCTATTTCCTCTGCGGGGATAGGCCACAGGTTATATTTCGGTAAAATCTCATCAGCGTAATACGGATTATGTGCTTTTACCCTGTCGTACAAAAGCCCCAATCGCATCAACGTAAGCCTTCTCTTTTCTTCTACACCGAGTTCCCGCATTCTTTCATCCAGGATATAATCTATATCCACATCTCCGGGGGCAACCGGATTGGCATGCGCTCTTGATCTGACAACATTAATATCCTCTGCTGCTTTTGTATTATTACCAAGATCCATATAAGCCTCTGCCCGCAACAAATAGGTTTCTGCCAACCTGAACATATATTGATCGGTATAGGTGGCTCCGGCAGAATTACTCAGCAGGTAAGTATCCTTATCGGCATACAGTCCGTCAGGATGGTTAAAAGGTGTTGTGGCCTTCGATTGATAAGCATAAAAAGGCCTGCTCGGTACTTGGAGTCCTTCCGGAGGATTTTGAGTGGAAATCGTGTCTCCATAGAGGGGAGAATTAGGATTGGTTACCAAAAATTCCCTTACAAAGTTATATTTGGAATTACGGATGTCATTATCAAAATCACCTTCCCAAATCTCGTCACTGAAATATTTGGTGGAAACCCCCCATCCTATACCTCTTCCTCCCGTATACCCGCTCACCGGCCAGATGAAGAGGTTCACGCCATCAACTTTCGTATCCCTGAAAAATGGTACATGATGTCTTTCAAGGGCAAAGGAGCCGTTTTTGCCGCTGGATACGGAACCTCCTCCTATAACATCTGTTTCGAATTGAATAACCCATATTCCTTCGGTATTTCCGGAAGCCCTGTTCTGGTTGTTCTTCCTGAACAGGTCCCAGTATACGTCACCGGGTTCACCGGAACGTGATCCGAACCTGCTATTCATTAATCCCGTGGCGGGGTCGTTAATAACAATTGTTGCTACATCTACAGCTTCCTGAGGATGTCCTGCGGCCAGATATACTTCGGCAAGTAAATGCTGTGCAGCCAGGTTACTTAGTTTTCCGTCTTTGACCTGGGCTATTCCGGGTAGGTTTTCCGCGGCATAACGCAAATCCTCTATGACCTGGTTAAGAACTTCTTCTTTGGAAGCTCTTACAAAATCGGTTCGGGGAGTAGATACCTCTTCCAACACCAATGGAACGCCTCCAAAAAGGTAAACCAGGGTCCTGTATGCAAAAGCTCGGAAAAAATGTGCTTGTGCCATAACATCATTATATTCTTCATCGGTCAGGTCGGCATCGGATGCTCTGCTGATGACCAGGTTAGATTCTACGACCATGGTATAAAGATTATCCCAATGTGTGGCCGGAATGCCCGAGGTAGGATCATATGCTGCGATCATATTGGAATGGCGGCTGGTACTTTGCTCACCATCAAAAATCAGGTCGGTACCGTATAAAAAATCAAAAGGTCTCGATTCATCCCGGTTGAAAAACACTCGTCTCGTAAACCAATAAAGATTGTTAATGGTAGCGTTAAGCCCCTCATAATTCTGATATGCATCGGTAGAACCCAGAAAATCCTGTGGTTTCTCGTCCAGAAAATCTTTTTGACATGAAGTAAAAGCCAAAAGAACAATTATCGTATATAAAATTATTTTTTTCATGTCTCTTAATTTAAAATGTGATGTTAACTCCCAGGGAATAACTTTTAAGTACCGGCCTTCCTTCTATACTCAGTCTGCGATCCCTACCTTCGTTGGAATCAGGCTCGGGATCCCAGCCTTTCCATTTAGTCCAGGTAGCAAGATTTTTTCCGCTTACAAAAATCTGCAGTTCTTCCATCCCGAGTTTTTCTATAAGGCTTTTGTTAAACTGATAACTGAGGCTTACGTCTTGCAGCCTTACGAAACTGCGGTCCTTGAACACATCAGGATTTACGGTAGGAGAACTTCTGAAAACCGGGCTGTCACCTTCGGGATTACTCGGAGACCAGTAGTTAATATCACTTAACCAATTATACCGAACGGCATTATCGTTTACAAAAATCGAATTGGAATTGGAAGCCATATATCCGTTTTTACCTCCTTGTATGGAATTTATAAAGACTCTAAGGCTAAGCCCCCTGTATTTAAAAGTATTCAAAAAACTGAACCTGTATGCCGGTTCTGTTCTTCCCATGATCACCCTGTCATCTGCAGGGGTTATAGTTCCGTCTCCGTTCTGGTCTATGATTCGGCGTGTACCTGGAAAATAACCATCGGGAATATCATCTCCTATCTGGTATATTCCGTCTGTTTCATAGCCGTAAATTGCACCGAGGGATTCTCCTATAAACAGGTTGCTGGAAATAAGGTCATCTTCTACACCATCTCCGTTAGCATCTCTTCCTATCAGTTCTTTTACTTCATTGGAATTGGTGGAAAAATTAAAGGTCGAATGCCAGTTGAAATTATCACTTTTTATATTATGTGTATTAAGCGTAAGCTCAAAACCCTTATTCTCGATTTTCCCGATATTCGTACTAATGGTCTCGAAGCCTGTGATATCCGGAATAGCTACGTCAAACAGAAGATCGTTGGTAATGGACCGATAGAATTCTATTGTTCCCTGTATCCTGGAGTTCAATACTGCAAAATCGAGTCCAACGTTTATTCCTGCTGTTTTTTCCCATCTCAGGTTGGTATTGGCCAGTGAGTTGAGTTGCTGTCCGAATTCCGTAGAGCCCCCGTCGCCAAAGACATAGGCAGGCCTGAGAAGAACCCTGGCGAGCGAATTGTACCTGTCCGTCTGATTTCCGCTGATACCATATCCGGCACGCAGTTTCAGATTATCGACCCAATCTTCGTTAAAAAAAGATTCATTATCGATATTCCAGGCTACTGCTACTGAAGGGAAATAGCTGTATTTGTTATTTTCAGCAAAGCCAGAAAACCCATCCCGCCGTATAGTTCCGGTAATGAGATACCGCTCGTCAAATTTATAGTTAAGCCTTACCATCTGGTAACTCAGTGCTTCACTCCAGGCTTCGGAATCGGTAAACTGGTTGGCTCCCTGATCCAGGCCGTTAAATCCGAGATCCATCCTGGAAAATCCGGTGGCGCGAGCAAATGTTTTTTCGAATTTACGCTCAATAGCACCGTAGACAAAAGTCGCATCAAAACTGTGTTTTCCGAATATCCTTTTATAGTTTATGATATTGTCTAAGGTATAATCGTAATAGAAATCCTGGTTTTTATAGGCTTCACCCGTAAACCCGGCAGCATATTCACTTGCCCCGTAAGACCTGTTGATCCTGTAGTTATTACCAAAATTTACCCGGTAAGAAAGGCCTTCCAGGAAAGGGAAATGGATTTCGGAAAAGAAATTCGCAAAGAAATAATCGTGCCTTTCCATGTCGTCTATATCCGAAGCCAGAAACGGATTGAGATCTAATGAA
The DNA here is from genome assembly GCF_052983395.1 of Sinomicrobium halophytocola. NCBI lineage: Bacteria > Pseudomonadati > Bacteroidota > Flavobacteriia > Flavobacteriales > Flavobacteriaceae > Sinomicrobium > Sinomicrobium halophytocola. The sequence goes on along the minus strand of NZ_JBRKIT010000025.1, from coordinate 68,948 downwards.
TTGAAAGGGCTGGGAATTAAATTTCCTTCCCCGTCATAGGGCGATAACAGCGGAGAAGAACGGACCAGGTCACTCATTTTGGGTTCTGCCCCGTCCTTTTTAACAAAGGAAGCAAAAGACTGTACTCCCACTTTCCACCAGTCGGTTGCTTGTGTAGTAATGTTTACCCTCGCCCCCTTACGCTGGAATTTGTCTCCGACTATAAAACCTTCCTGGTCGGTATGTTCAAGGGATATCAGATAACTGGTTTTTTCCGATCCACCGCTTATACTCACTTTTTGTTCGTTAATATATCCTGTATTGGTACCGGCATCCCACCAATCAAAATCTGTATTTACCAGCTTTCCTTCATCATCCAGCATGGTAGGATCAATATAATCGGCATAATTGAAACCGGGATTGGGTTGTGTAAAATCAGGTCCTAAGTAAGCATCTTCATAATACAGGGTTTTAAGGCGGTTCAGGTAATCTTCCCGATTCAGAGGCCTGAGATCATTTGCAGGTTCTAATGTAGAATAGGAAGCTGATATTGAAACTCTCGGATTTTGATTTCTGCCTCCGTCTTTCGTGGTTATCAAAATGACACCATTGGCAGCCTGGGCCCCGTAAACTGCAGTGGAACTGGCATCTTTTAAAACATCGATCGATGCAATGTCGTTCGGATTGATCGATTCCAGGGAACCGTTGTACTGTATTCCATCCAGAATGATCAATACATCCTTCTTACCGTTTATGGTTGATGCCCCCCTGATAGAAATATTTGGAGTAGATCCCGCGCTGTTCACCATCCCCACGTTCAATCCCGGAACGTTCCCCTGTAACAGTTGTCCCATGTTAGTAACAGGAGCTTCTCTGAAATCCTCAAGATTAGCGCTTGATACTGCACCGGTAAGGTCTTTCTTTTTTTGTGTTCCGTACCCGATAACCACTACTTCATCCAGTTTGCCCATATCCTCCTCCATGGTTATGGATAGCGGCTGGTCGTCGGTGACTTCCTTTTCAAAAGTGGCAAAGCCAATATAGCTGAATACAAGTACCGTAGGTGTTTTACTTACCGTCAGGCTAAACTTACCGTCAAAATCTGTTGAGGTACCGTTACTGGCGTCTTTTTCCAGGACATTTACTCCGATAAGCGGAACTCCCTCGGAATCGACAACTGTTCCGGTTATAGTTGCTTCTTGTTCGGTTCCGGCATCAAAAGGTTCATGTTTCACATATAAATCTTTACCAAAACCGTGATTTACAATCATACAAAACAGTGTTACAAGGACTGCCTGCTTCGGTAGACCTTTAAATAATCGCAAAGGATCACCCTCTTCTTCTTTTTTCATGTTGTTCTCAATTTAATGTTATTGGTTTTATTTTTCTTTCGGGGCTTCTCAAAATTTCCATGGGTTTGGTAAAAGCCTGGCTGTTAAAACATCCTCGTATGATGTATTAAAAACTTATAAACAACAGGTTAAGTTTGCTTTGTTGGTCAGGGAAACAGGACATTGAAAAAAGCTTGGCAAAACCCGGGAAAAGTTTCTTCGGGTGTGCCGGCATTGAGATATTGCTTACCGGAATTCCGTAACGATACTGTTACGGGAAACGGATAAAAAAAGTTTATTTTCATTACTGTCGGGGTTAGTGTTTTTCTATAATCGGTATTAACGGAGGTGCTTTTTGATATTTTTTATTACCGCAATCGGTTGCGTAATCATGAAATAAAAAAATGATATGTCATACTATATATCATGTCCAAGTTTAACAAGAGTTTGTGGGACTGTTGTTCCGGAAATCTGTTTTCGGCCGGATGTTTCTCCCTTTTCTACAACTTATAAAGGCGGTTAATAACAGATCGGGGATCCGAAATCCATAGTTTTTTCTGTGTAAAATAATCATCATGTTATAGAATGTAAATTATACAGGATCCTAAATGGATTATTATTTATGTAAATTTTGAATATAAATTTTGATGATTTAAATAAAATACAGGTCAATAATTACCATATTTTCCCGGTTCAAAGTAGAATATTTTATTTTGAACATCCACAGAAAAACTGTCTCAATTTCTCTTCAAAACAGCTCAATTGCTTGGAAATCATAAAATCTGTCGGGATTTGAAATGATTTGATGTAAAATGAGATGATTTGAATATCCGTCCCCATTTCCATTTAATTCGTATTGTTTTAATTGCGTATAAAATCTGTCCGGGATTTTTCCTGTCGGGCACAATGCTCCTTCCGGTTATACTGGCTTATGGCATTATGGATCGGCACATCCGTTGGCGGTTGGTTTATCGGGAAACAGGGTATTAACATAGCCCCTTGGGTTGGTGCAGTATTTGGAATATTTGCCCTAAGTTTCATTGCCTGGAGAAGTTATGAAGAACGTAAACAGATAAAAAATGAATGTCTGAATAAAACAATTTTATAATGATGTGATCTAATTTTTCTTCAGCAAAAGATAGGTGTAGATATTTTGTGTTACCGGATACACATTATAAACATGCCTACAACGTGACCAATAAGGATATTGATAGATTTTTTCTATCCCTTTATTTTAAAGGTATATTAAATCTTGCTCCTAACCTATTTTTAATGCTTAAATTTATGAATTAATTAAGCTATTACCTATATCAAAATTCTGATAACATCTAATACAAAAAATAGATCAAGTAAAAAACTATGAAAGCATCGGACTTATTTATTAAAGCCCTGGAAAATGAAGGTGTCGAATTTATTTTCGGTCTGCCAGGAGAAGAAAATCTCGATTTCCTCGAATCCGTCAGGAAATCGGAAAAAATAGAATTGGTCCTTACCCGGCATGAACAGGGAGCGGGATTTATGGCTGCAACTTATGGCAGGTTAACCGGCAAACCCGGGGTTTGCCTCTCTACCCTCGGGCCTGGTGCTACCAATCTGGTGACCCCGGCAGCTTATGCTCAATTAGGGGCCATGCCACTGGTTATTATTACCGGGCAAAAGCCGATCAAAAAGAGTAAACAGGGAAAATTTCAGATCGTCGATGTAGTCAAAATGATGCATCCGCTGACCAAGTATACCAAACAGGTTACCCATAGTTCGCATATCCCTTCTATGGTCCGGGAGGCATTTCGGCTGGCGCAGGACGAAAGGCCCGGAGCGGTCCATATAGAACTGCCCGAGGACATTGCCGAAGAAGAAGTCGAAAGCTCCAGGATATTTGAGGTGGTAGATTTTAAAATTCCCTATGCCGGGGAAGACACTATTCAGCAGGCCGCAGACATGATCAAAAAGGCCGGAAAACCCATCTTGCTCATCGGTGCCGGGGCCAATAGAAAAAGGGCCAGTATGGCATTGACAACCTTTGTTGATACCATAGGGATTCCTTTTTTCAATACACAAATGGGAAAAGGGATCATAGACGAGCGCCATCCGTTATACCTGGGGACTGCAGCATTGTCTGATTACGACTTTTTGCACGAGGCCATTAACGGATCGGACCTGATTATCAATGTAGGACATGATACCATCGAAAAACCACCTTTTTTTATGCATATCGAAGACAAACGTAAGGTGATTCATCTCAACTTTTTTCCTGCCGAGATAGACGAAGTTTACTTTCCGCAATTAAATGTTATCGGAGATATAGCAAACAGTGTTTCGCAATTGACAGAGAATTTAAAACCCTTTGCCAAGAGCTGGAATACCGATTTCTTTCTGAAGATAAAAGACAACGTATCGACCCACCTGACAAAATACGGAAAGGACAATCGTTTTCCGATTTTACCGCAACGGGTGGTGAAAATTGTGAGAGATACTCTCCCCGATGACGGTATCATCACTTTAGATAACGGAATGTACAAAATATGGTTCTCTCGCAATTACCCGGCCTATGTACAAAATAGCCTGCTTCTCGATAATGCATTGGCAACTATGGGAGCAGGACTCCCCTCTGCGATGATGGCAAAAAAATTGAATCCCGATAAAAAAGTAATATCCATAAACGGTGACGGAGGGTTTATGATGAACTCCCAGGAATTGGAAACCGCCATACGCCTGCAACTTGACCTGGTAGTCATTATCCTGAACGATAATGCTTATGGCATGATACAATGGAAACAACAGGACGAAGGATTTGTGAAGTATGGCCTTGATTATGGAAACCCGGACTTTGTCAAATATGCCGAAAGTTTCGGAGCAAAAGGATATCGGCCGGCTTCAGTAGAAGAATTTCAACAGATCCTGGAAAATGCTTTGAACTCTAAAGGAGTACAGCTTATTGACTTACCTGTAGATTATTCCCTGAACCACGAAATTTTAAATATATTAATAAAGAAATATTCCAGTAAACTTAAAAAATAAAACAATGAGCAAAGCAATAACGATAAACCCCTCAAACGGGGAAACGGTGGCCGAATTTGAACGGATAGATGTTTTGAAAAGCAAAGAAAAGATAGCTCTGGCGGGCAAAGCATATAATTCCTGGAAGAAAACAAGCTTTGCAGAACGTTCGAAACGAATGCATGCACTGGCCGATCTGTTCGACGCCAATAAAGAAGAATACGCCCGGTTGGCTACAATGGAAATGGGTAAAACTATTGTACAAGCCCGAAAGGAAATAGAAAAATGTGCCTGGATATGTCGCTTTTATGCTGATAACGCCGAAAGCATTCTAGGGAAAGAGATGGTAGATACCGAGGCAACCAGGAGCTATGTTACTTTTCAGCCAATAGGAGTTATTCTGGCTGTGATGCCCTGGAATTTCCCGTTTTACCAGGTCATTCGTTTTGCAGCTCCGGCATTGATGGCCGGTAATACCGGGGTACTGAAACACGCATCTAATGTGCAGGGAAGTGCTTTTGCCCTGGAGGATGCTTTTGTCAAAGCCGGGTTTCCCGAAGGAGTATTTACCAATCTGAATATTAGCGCCGGTAACGTTAAGGATGTTATCGAAGATAAGAATATCGTAGCGGTAACCCTTACCGGAAGCGATCCGGCAGGACGATCGGTAGCCTCTGTTGCAGGAGCCAACCTTAAGAAAACGGTATTGGAGCTCGGAGGTAGCGATGCATATATTATCCTGGATGATGCCGACCTGGAAGAAGCAACCGATCTGGCTACTTTGGGAAGATTACAGAACAATGGACAAACCTGTATAGCAGCCAAGCGTTTTGTGGTTCTCGATGCTATTTACGATAAATTCCTCGAACTCTTTACCAAAAAGATGCGGGAAGCGAAAATGGGCGATCCTATGGACGAATCAAGCTATTATGGGCCCATGGCCAGAGTAGATTTGCGCGATGAAATACATGAACAAGTCACCAAAACCATTACACAAGGAGGCCGATTGCTGTTAGGGGGAAATATCCCCGAAGGAAAAGGAGCCTATTACCCGGCCACCATCCTGGCCGATCTGCAACCCGGCATGGAAGCTTTTGATAATGAACTTTTTGGTCCGGTAGCTTCCGTTATCCGGGCTAAGGATGAAAATGAAGCCATAGCACTGGCCAATAATTCTCAATTTGGTTTGGGATCCGGAGTTATTACATCAGATAAAGAACGTGGAGAAAAAGTGGCATTGCAACTTGAAGCCGGAAGCAGCTTTGTCAACAAACTGGTAGTTTCAGATCCAAGATTACCTTTCGGAGGTATTAAGAACAGTGGATACGGAAGGGAACTTTCAGGTTATGGAATTAGAGAATTTGTCAATATTAAATCTGTCTGGGTCAATTAACCTTCCCTGCAATTATAAATAACAGGATAAATAAAAATGAACTAAACCACTCTTTACCTTTCAAAACAGGGTGGTTTAGTCTTCCCTATCGATGATAAAGCGGTATGCACATAGTATGCATTCTCAGGAAACAAAAAAGGCCTACATATTTGTAAGCCCTTGATTTTAAAGTGATCGCGCCAGGATTCGAACCTGGGACCGTCTGCTTAGAAGGCAGATGCTCTATCCAACTGAGCTACGCGACCATTTTTACTTTTCCTTAAAAGCGGTGCAAATATATAACCGAATATTGTACAAAACAACACAAATCCGGATAATTTACACATCGGCAGAAAAGCAAAATTACAATTCTCTATGTCTTAGTACTTTTCCGTTTTTGGTCTCTTTAAAGTTTTTAATCAGGTGTACTTCTTTCGGGGTTTCATACTTATCCAGCAAGGCCAATCCGCCTATTTTCGTTTGAATTTCTTCTGCTGTCAATCCCGGGTTTGTTTTTTCTTCTGCAAACAAAACCAGCTTTTCCCCGAGCTTGTCATCGGGAATTCCCGTTACATAAAATCGTCCGGGTATTATTTTCCTGATTTTTTTCTCTATTAATTCCGGAACAAGCTTTATCCCACCCGAATTTACCAGGTTATCATATCTCCCTAACCATCGGAATTCTTTTTCGGAAACCAGTTCCACCAGGTCATTTGTAGTTATTGTCAAATTTGAAATCTCCGGTGCATTTATCACAAGGCAACCTCTATCATCCAGCGATATATTAATCCCGGGTAACAGGGTAAAGCAAGGCTTTTCTCCGGGTTTCAGATAGTTTACTTTCCCGGCAGCAATATGAGTAACGGTTTCCGTCATGCCATACGTTTCATATACTTTACAGGTAGTATCGGAAAGCGCCGTTTTTAATTCTCCCGACATCGGGGCTCCTCCTACGATAAGAGTTTTAACATGGTCCAGCCCGGAAAGAGAATCTTTCACCTGCATGGGTGTCATGGCCACAAAATCGTAATCCTTGTTTATCCTTTCCAAAGGATTTGACAACGGTTTGACCACATCTATTTCCAGTCCCAGGATCATGGCGCGGACCAGCATCATCTTTCCGGCAATATAATCGGCCGGCAGACACAATAAAGCAGTATCTCCCACTGTAATTTCAAAAAAATCTCCCGTGGCTATCGCCGAATTCACCATATGCTGTTTGCTCAATTCTATCTTCTTGGGTTTCCCCGTAGAACCCGAAGTATAAACGGCAATTGTTTCACGTTTATCCAGCCAATCCAGTAAAAAGTCGCCAATAACTTTTTGGTAAGGCTCTCCTTCTTTTATAAAACTGTATGCCACCAAACTGAGTTCCTCCCTGTTGAAATAGGTACCGTTCAGTTTAAAGCGGTTGTGAATGTTCTTATAGGTGATGGATAGTTCTGCGGTATTTTCCATGATTCTTTTATCTGTGATTACACTTATATTTCCGTTTGTATGGATTCCTCCTGTAGCGGAGTAGCTATTTTCCCGAACAATTTATCCTTCCAGTTCTTCCACCCGTATTTTTTTGCGAAAATGAGTATCAATAAGGGATAAATCACTATCAGCGGAAAGAAAATTTCAAATCCCACGGAAGGTTCTGATATGTCTTTTAATACGGAATGTGTCTGGAAAGCCGTCCAGTCGGCAGTAACAAACAGTGCTATGAAGAGATTATTAGCGGCGTGGAAGCCCAGTGCCAGTTCAATCCCTTCATCCATGAGCGTTATTATTCCCAGGAAAAAACCTATCCCAATATAAGCCACCAGGGCCACATATCCTATTTTACCTATTTCCGGATTAAAGATATGCATAAGCCCGAAAATAAGAGAGGTTGTAACTAACGGCACCCAACGGTTTTTAGCAAATGCACCTATCCCCTGCATTAAATATCCCCTGAAAATATACTCTTCAAAGCTGGTTTGTAACGGTATCAACAATATGGAAAGGATACACATGATAACGAAGGGTACCAATTTAAAATTCCACTGATAATCTTCCGGTGAAATAAAATACCCCACCCACACAAATACAATACTGATAAGTCCCCAGAGACCAAAGGAAAAGAATATTTTTTTCCAGTCGAGTTTCTGTCTTGCCGAATGCAATACCTTAAAAGGCAGTCCGTGTACCGGTTTCATCCAAAAATACAGTCCTACGAGCCCCAGAGCGAAAGGGACCAGCAGTAATACAAGCATGATATTCGGATCGTATATCGTGAGAATATCCATAGGGTTTGACAGGTCTACATTACCACCGGTAAATGCTTTATAAGCCAGAGCCGCACCCAATACAAAACTTCCTATAACCTGACTTCCCCCGAAAGTCACAAAAACGCCGAGAATATATCTCCATAACTCGTGTTTTCCTTTAAACGCCTGTTCTATGTACATATGCTAATTTTTCAATGTATTTATTTCCCAGTTTTTATCTGTATTGTAGTATAATGTTCCGGTTTTCACTTCAAGGGGACTTTCCGGGTTGTTGGTATAAAGACTTCCCGTTCCCAGTCCCTGGGGCATTGTGTTATGGAGGGTATATGCCCACTGAGCGATGGCATTCAGGCCTATATTACTTTCCAGGGCACTTGTAACCCACCATCCGGCATTGTGATCTTCGGCAAGTTGTATCCACTCCTCACTACCCCGGTAGCCTCCTACAAGGCTCGGTTTTAAAATTATGTATTGTGGTTGAATGGCCTTTAAAAGATCTCTTTTTGCGGAAAGATCAAAAACACCTATCAGCTCTTCATCCAGTGCTATCGGCAAAGAAGTATTGGCGCAAAGACCGGCCATTTCCTCCCATTGCCCGTGCCGGATAGGTTGTTCTATGGAATGTAATTCCAGCTCGGATAAACTGTTGAGTTTCTCCAAAGCATTGCCGGGAGTAAAGGCTCCGTTTGCGTCGACCCTTATTTCTATATCCGAAGATGAAAATTCCCTGCGTATGGATTTGAGTAACTCCAGCTCGGTTTCAAAATCTATGGCCCCGATCTTCATTTTAATGCAGCGAAATCCCTGTTGAAGTTTTTCCCGGATCTGTTGCTGCATAAATTCCTTACTCCCCATCCATACCAGGCCATTTATGAATATGGAATCTTCACCATTGGTAAATGCCGAAGGGTATAAAAGAAACGGAGATTCCGATCGAAGGGACAAAAAAGCCTGTTCCAGGCCGAACTGGATAGAAGGAAATTCTTTCAGTTCCCGGTACAAATCATCTATTCCCAAATGTATATTGTCACATGCCCATTTCAGCTTTTCTTCATAATCTTCCCTGTCATCCGCACTCAGGCTTCGGAGAATACCACACTCCCCTATTCCTGTTCTGCCATTATCTTCCAATAAAATAAACCAGGTTTCCTTTTCATTCAGAATTCCCCTTGAAGTCCCGCTAGGCCTTTTAAACTGGAGTATATACTTCCGGTAGGATGCTTTCATTTATTGTTCATAACTCTAAAGCTCTATGCTTTCTCCTATGGAAAGCAACATCAGATCTTTTCCTTTATCAAAAAATTTTCGCTTGGCTTCTTCATGATCTATTTCGATATAACCGAACGTATCGAAGTGATAGCCGAGGATTTTATCGCACTCTACAAAATCGGAAGCTATGATGGCATCATCGACACCCATCGTAAAATTATCCCCGATAGGTAAAATAGCAAGGTCGAGTTTCAAATACATGGGAATGAGTTTCATGTCCATCGTAAGGGCCGTATCTCCGGCAATGTATATATTTTTATGTTCTCCCTCAATGATAAACCCACCGGGCTGTCCGCCATAACTCCCGTCCGGGAAGGAAGAAGTATGGATCGCATTGACATATTTCACTTTTCCGAATTCAAAATCCCAGCTCCCCCCGTGGTTCATGGGGTGAACATCTATTCCCTTATCTCCGTAATGATCAGCGACCTCGAAGTTGGCAATAATCATAGCCCCTGTATGTTGTGCTATAGTCTCCACATCCAGCGTATGGTCCTGGTGCGCATGTGTAACGAGGATATAATCTGCTTTTATCTGGTTTATATCTATATGCGCGGCTTTTTTATTTCCGGAGATAAAAGGGTCTACCAAAATATGAATATCGTTTACCTCTATTCCTAAACTCGCGTGTCCATAATATGTGATCTTCATTTTCTCTTTATTTAATCGGGTTGAGATTACTTCTGTTTATAGAACAAGCCCCAAAGTAAAAAGGAATGACAGCAAAAATGTACTTATGGCCAGTTTTTTCAACTCCGGGTCCAGTTCTTTCGGCACCGCATTTTCCCTTACCGTTTTTATGTGTTTCAACACAGGGATAAATGCCAAAAGAAATATATACTGATAAATATAAAAACTTTGGAGGAGAGCAAAAAGTAAAAACAGCAGTAATGATGTAATAAGAATCGTATAATGATATTTTTTAGCCCGTTTTCCCCCGATTTTGACCACTAAAGTATTCTTTCCGGAAGCGGCGTCACTTTTTTCATCACGCATATTATTGAGATTTAACACCCCGACACTGAGCAAACCGATAGAAGCTGCCGGGAGAAAAACGGTCCAATCCAGGCTTTTCACATAGAGAAAATAACTTCCGGCTACACTGAGAAGTCCGAAAAACAGGAAAACAAAAACGTCCCCCAATCCGTTGTAACCATATGCCGATTTTCCTACAGTATACTTTATGGCCGCTATTATGGAAGCGATCCCCAACAGGAAAAATATCAGGGAAAGCAGAAAGTTTTCTTTTCCGAAAGCGACATAAATAAGCAATGTGGCCACCAGAAGCGTGATTATTATAGTCAGGGTCATCGCTTTTTTCATTTCTCCGGGGGTTATGGCACCACTTTGTAAGGCGCGCTGCGGACCTATACGGTCTTTATTGTCCGTCCCCTTTACGCCATCTCCGTAATCGTTGGCAAAGTTGGAAAGCACCTGGAAGCCAATTGTGGTGAGGAGGGCGAGTACGCATATCTGCCAGTTAAAAAACCCACCGGAAGCAGCAATACCGGTACCCGTAATAATTCCGGATACCGAAAGCGGCAATGTCCGGAGCCGTGCCGCAGCTATAAAAGCCTTTGTTTTTGTCATGTAAAATATATTAGCAGGAAAATAATATTCCCTCTATGGAATTCCGATAAGGGTAATCTTATTCAAGAGACGTTACGGAATCCATTTGATATTGCTGAAATCCGGTTTTCTCTTTTCCAGGAAGGCGTTTCGCCCTTCTTTGGCTTCGTCTGTCATATAAGCCAGCCTGGTAGCTTCACCGGCAAAAACCTGTTGGCCCACCATACCATCATCCGTAGCGTTAAAGGCAAATTTCAGCATTTTTATGGAAGTCGGTGACTTGGCGAGTATTTCCTGTGCCCATTCGAATGCCGTGTCTTCAAGCTCTTCATGCGGTATTACGGCATTTACCATGCCCATATCGAAAGCTTCCTGCGCGGAGTAATTCCTTCCGAGGAAAAAGATTTCCCGGGCGCGCTTCTGGCCTACCATTTTGGCGAGATAAGCCGAACCGTACCCTCCGTCAAAGCTGGTTACATCGGCATCCGTCTGTTTGAATATGGCGTGTTCCTTACTGGCCAGGGTAAGATCGCAAACTACATGGAGACTGTGCCCGCCACCAACAGCCCATCCGGGCACTACGGCAATAACCACTTTAGGCATAAAACGAATAAGTCTTTGCACTTCCAGTATATTCAGCCTGGGCATCCCGGAATCATCTACGTATCCCTGGTGTCCCCTGGCATTCTGGTCTCCCCCGCTGCAAAAGGAATATACACCGTCTTTGGTAGAAGGCCCTTCGGCAGACAACAAAACCACACCTATGGAAGTATCTTCACGAGCATCCAGAAAGGCTTCGAAAAGCTCTCCGACAGTCTTGGGACGAAAGGCATTACGTACATTCGGGCGATTAAAGGCTATCCGCGCCACACCACCGCATTTTTTATAAGTGATATCTTCGTATTCTTTGACGACTTTCCAATCTGCTTTACTCATAATTTTGTTATTTTGCGTAAAAATAATCCTTTTTAGTCTTTTTAACCCAATACCATATAATGAAAAAGATTCTTGTATCGCTGGGCGCTTTATGCTTCTCGGCCCTTTCCTTTGCACAACAGTATACTTTTGAAACAGTTACGGACCTGGAAGCCACCCCGGTCATAAGCCAGGGTATTACGGGGACGTGCTGGAGTTTTTCTACTTCCTCCTTCCTGGAATCGGAGATCATGCGGATAACCGGAAAGCAGATCGATATTTCCGAAATGTATAACGTGCGGAACACTTACCCCGAAAAAGCGTGGAACTATGTCATGCGACAGGGAAAAGCCCAGTTCAGCCAGGGCGGACTTTCACACGATGTCATAAACAGTGTAGCGGAATACGGTATCGTACCGCAAAGTGTTTATACAGGATTAGAAGAGGGACAGGAAAAACACAATCATATTGAAATGCTCTCTGTTCTGGAAGGCATGCTAAACGTATATGTGGAAAACCCGGCTAAAACCCTCTCTCCCAACTGGAACAAGGCTATTGAAAGTGTCCTGGATGTATACCTGGGGAAAAGAGTGGGAGAATTCACCTATGAAGGTAAAAACTATACCCCGGAATCTTTCCTGAAAATGACCAAAATACAACCGGAAGATTATGTCTCCGTCACTTCCTTTACACACAAGCCGTTCTATTCGGATTTTATACTCAACATCCCGGATAACTTTTCTAACGGCAATTACTATAACCTTCCACTGAACGAGTTTATAGCGGTTATAGATCATGCCCTTGAAAACGGGTATACCCTTGCGCTAGACTGTGATGTGAGCGAACCTACATTCTCACAAAAAGACGGCGTAGCGGTTATCCCGGAAAGCGAAACGGACACTAAAGCCATACTGAAAGATGTAAAACAGGAAAAAAGTATCTCCCCGGAATACCGACAGCAGGAATTCGAGAACTACCACACCACCGACGATCACCTGATGCACATCGTAGGTAAGGTAAAAGACCAGGAAGGCCACGTATATTACAAGGTAAAAAACTCCTGGGGAACGGATAAAATCCGTGTGGGAAAAAGCGGTGGCTATATTAACATGAGTATTCCTTACATGCGGCTAAAAGCCATATCTGTCATGCTCCACAAAGACGGGTTATCTAAAGATATACGTCAAAAGCTAAATCTCTAAAAGGTAAAAGACACTACTCTCCTATCCTTTCCTGTTCGTCGGGGGTAGTGTCTCTTTTATTGTCTTTGAGACGGTAGTTGCCGAAATTATATTTCAGGCTAAAAGAAACGGTACGTGTTTCCGGTCTTGCGATGTAACCGTTGTCCTGGTTTTGATACCTGGACGTTAACCAAATATTTTGGGTGTTAAAGATATCGGTTAGATTCAGGGAAGCACTGATACGGTTATTCCAAAGCCTTTTGGTCAATCCTATATCTGTGGAAAAACGGTTCTTAAACATAAAAGATCCCTGTATGTAATTGGATATATAAAAAAGAGACAGGTCTGCGGTAAAACTGCGATCCTTCGATATGGTGAACTGGTTATACGCCCGACCGTAATATCCCATAGTATTTAATTTTTGAACAGGGATTTTACTTTTTATGGCCGGGAAGCTATTTTCCATATAATACCCGGACATGTAGGTGTAAAAATACCACCATTTTTTTATATAACTGTAAAAAGAAAAATCCAACCCGTATTCGTTTTTTCCATCAATATTGTATTGTGCATTACTTATAATCTTGTTCATATTATCCTGAAAGGTTAACCCTTGTATAGCATTATTAGAATGTTCGTAGTAAAGAAAAAATTCAAATTTCTTTTTAAAAGTATAAGTTAATTCTATTTCATTACTTATGGAACGTGTTAATGAAGGATTACCTTCACTGTATTGCTTCTCATATAAATAATACCGATAGGGGTTAAGACTACCGTATCTCGGGCGATTTATACCTCTTTTATAATTAATTCCCAGCTCATGGTTTTCATTAACCGTATGTTGAAATTCCACAGTTGGGAATAATTCAAAATAGGTTTGAGTATTCACCTCTCCCAATACCATGGAATTGGCTTCCACATCCGTATATTCCCCCCGAAGCCCAATATTGGCTGACCAGCTCTCCCATTCCTTATTAAGACTTACATAAGCAGCATAAATATTTTCACGGTATTTAAACCTGTCATCTTCTGTTTCTGGAGGAATATCATCCCCACCAAAAGCCACGCTGCTATTACTGCTTATCGAAGAATATTTTAACCCGGTTTCTATCGGAGTCCATTCCGAAGGAAGATAAAAATCCAGTTGCTGGGTAAATATATTATTCCGCTGTTTGGCCAGAAAATCAAAATAATTACTGTCTGTTGGTACTGAATTGGAATCAAAATAATCGGTATACAAAAGCTGGAATTGACGGTCTTCATAGTAAATATAATTACTCACCGCACTCATTTTTGCACCCTTGTCATTGATATTGTAGGTGTAATCCAATGAAAAAGCAAGGTTGGAACGATCATTATTCAGTTCGCTGTCTGTCAGGAAATAGGATTCCAGGTTACTATCCGCGTCAAAAATATTGGTAACTGCACTATTATCGTAAGTCTTTCCGGGAGAGTGCATTATATTAGCCATTACACTAAGGGAGTTCTTTTCGTTTAAAGTAAAATCCAGAATGGTATGCAAATTATGGGCATACGACCTGGTGGTCCTTCTAAAATCTACCTCCCATCGGTCATCCGGTGTATCTCCGTCAAAGAAATTAAAGTAACTATTATCGTGTTTATATTCCTTCCTGGGATTATAGCTGTAACCCAAAAAAAAATCCAAGACATTATTTTTGAAATAATGGTCTGTACCCAAACTGTATTTTGGAAAAATAGCTTCCGTCCATCTGCTATTAACACTTCCTTTATAACCCACGGAAATACTCCTGGATGTAACAATATTAACAACGGCGCCACTCTCCGCATCATAGTGGGCAGGTGGCGTAGTAATGACCTCCACACTACGGATATTGCTCCCCGAATAATTTTCCAGCAGGCTTTTTAATTCTTCTCCGGATAGATAAACTCTTTTGTCATTAATATACACAATTGCCGGGTTATTTCGTACAACGACCTGGTCATTTAATACCAGGATTCCGGGGGTATTCCGGAGAATATCAAAAGATGACTGGGCGGAAAAAGAAGTATTTTCCACATTAAAAACAAGGCGATCACTCCTTCTTTCCACCAAAGGTCTACCCGAAGTTATGGTGACTTCATCCAGGGATTCGGTTACCTCTTCCAACAGAATAGTCCCTACATTTGTATCATCGTTTACTTCAATCGATTTTTCCATATTCCGGTACCCGACAAAAGTGGCTTTCAGAACATAGTTCCCTGCTTTTACCCCGTTTATGGCAAATTTTCCCGCATTGTCGGATGAGGTCCCGGACACTACCACAGAGTCCGATGGTTGTATCAAAATTATATTGACATAAGAGAGTGCATTTTGTTTCCCATCTTGGAGGGAACCCTTTATGGTATACTCCTGCGCCAAAAGGGCTAAGGGAAAACAAAAAATCCAAAATACTAGGTAGCTGAGCTTACCTGATATGTTCATAGATATAATTTTAAAAATCAAAAATATGCTTTTTATCGACAAAAACAAACACTTTATCGAATTCAGAGATATATAGTCTCAATGACAAAATCCTAAGCATGAAAGCCATCCTATACAAGAAGTATTAATTACCTTCAGAATTATGAAAAGGCAAGAAGAAATTAGCAATAAAATATGTCTTACGAAACATGTAAGAAATAACATTGATTAAAAATACTGTATCTTATTAAGAATTTTTATGTAATATTGTAGAGTTCTTTCCTTATACAAAAAAAAGAATTCAAAATCTATTTTTTTTCGATAAAAAGTAATAAAGTTACGACGAAAGTATTAATTGACAACATTTTATTTTTTGGTACGTTTGCTACAACTAAATAACCAAAAAGCAAACTATCATGAAATCAGTAAACTATTTTTTTGTACTCTTTTGCATTGGAATCTTTTCATTATTGAGCCAGAATATTCTTGAACATAATTATTATGCCAGAGAAAAAGGAAAAGAAATAATCCCTCCTAATGGAATTATTAGCACCGAAAGTTTTGTACAACAAAAAGGAACCGAAATAGTACTTCCTAATGGAATTTTTGAGAACAACCACTGTCCAATAATGCTAAGCTAAAATCATAGGAATATTTCTGCAAATCCTCCGCTTAAATATTTTTACACAAAGTTTTTATAATTTAACTATCCTTATTTTGTATATTGTGTTTTTATATTTAAGATATAAAATATGAGTGTGGAAAAACCTAAAAAGGCACGTTTACGGAGATCGTTATTTATGGGCAGTATTGTTGCTACCTTAATAGCGATCTCGCCGTATATATTTTACTTGTATAATAATTTTCCGGAAGAGCCAACCTGGGAGTTTTTTATTTTTAGCTTTAACAGCCCCACCTATCAAGATTTAAACGCGGCAGCATGGATTTTTTTGGGAAAATTTGTTCCTCTATACTTACTTCTATTATGGTTTCTAACATGTAGGCATTGGTGGTATCATGTTATTCTTATTCCGATTGCAATGTATATCTTCCAGCTTGTCAGTGTAATTAATGATGAAGCCAAATATTATGACGAGTTTGAAATTTATTACCTTATCCCTATAATGCTTATTATAATTCCTCTAGTGTATCTTATCCGCCTAAAACTCTTCGACAAGATCGTTCACGGCATTGACATGAAGAAGTTGGATGAAGAATTGAAAAAGTATGAGGTGGAAGAAGACGATTTCTCCAAATAATTTTATAGCTTTACAGGTATTTGTAGTGTTAAGATTATGAATGTAGCTTCGTCGCCATTTACCAGACAGCAGTTGTTGCCGCAGGAAGAGATGCTGGAGGTCCTGAAACAAAAAGGAGAACTGTTTATAGGTATTCCCAAGGAAATAGCATATCAGGAAAAACGCGTGTGTCTCACCCCGGACGCTGTAAACGCGCTCACCGCGCACGGGCACCGGGTTATCATAGAATCCAATGCCGGGGAGGGCGCCAATTTTACAGACAGGGAATACAGTGAGGCAGGTGCCGAAGTAACCAACGATGTCAAAAAAATATTCTCCTGCCCCATTATCCTTAAAGTAGAACCACCATCCCTGGATGAGCTCAAACTCATCAATCCGCAGACCATACTCATCTCTGCCCTGCAGATAAAGACCCAGAGCAAAAAATACTTTGAAGAGCTCGCCAAAAAAAGGATCACTGCCATAGCCTTTGAATATATCCGTGATGAGGACGGTAATTATCCTGCTGTGCGCTCCCTGAGCGAAATCGCCGGAACAGCTTCCGTACTGATCGCCGCGGAACTGATGACCAATGCCAATAACGGCAATGGCCTCATGTTTGGTAACATCAGCGGGGTTCCTCCCGTAGATGTGGTTATCCTCGGTGCGGGGACAGTAGGCGAGTTTGCGGCCAGGTCCGCACTCGGGCTCGGGGCCAGTGTTAAAATATTCGACAATTCCATCACACGGCTCCGCCGTATACAAACCAGCCTGGGTCGTCCCATGCATACGTCTACCCTCCAACCCAAAAACCTCTTTAAAGCACTGAGACGATGCGATGTGGTCATTGGTGCCGTGCGGGGAAATAACCGTGCGCCGGTTGTCGTAACCGAAACTATGGTGGAGAATATGAAAAACGGTGCGGTAATTATTGATGTAAGTATTGATATGGGAGGGTGTTTCGAAACCAGCGAAGTTACAACTCACGACAAACCTACTTTTGAAAAATACGGCGTTGTTCATTATTGCGTGCCTAATATCCCGGCCAGGTACTCACGTACCGCATCTGTTTCCATTAGTAATATCTTCACTCCTTATCTTCTTAAAATCGGGGATGAAGGCGGACTGGAAAATTCCCTCCGATTTGACCGCGGTTTGCGAAACGGGTTGTATTTTTACCACGGAATTTTAACAAACAAAACGGTAGCGGAATGGTTCAACCTGTCGCATAGCGATATTAACCTCCTGATTTTTTAAAATCCGAAAATCATTTGCTTCCGGAAATTAATTACCCGTTTTTATGGAGATATTGAGAAGATTCGGCTACTACTTTATAGGGCTGGCCATAGGTATTGTTATTGTAGCTTATATTTTTCGGGAAAAAGGCGCGGAATTCTGCTATTCCCCCAATTGCAGGGTACTGAAAGACATCAGGAACAAGACTATTGTTTATGAAGATGATGCGCAAAAAAGCCTAGAAGAAAATCGCATAGATACCACCGGCATTATTTCCTCCGTATTTACACAGGGAGATGTTATCTTCTCAAAAAGCGATACCAACCTAGATTCTTGCAAAACCTACACCATAGAAGGAACGCTCAAAACGGGAAAAGTAGAACTATTTGTAATAAACTGTGATAGCATAGCAAGAATAAGCTCCATTTCACCAATCGATTAAATACGGGTATTATTTTTTAACCGTCTATGGTTTTTCCGCTGATGCGCTTTTGCAGAACATTTCCCACGATAAGCTTTGCATGTATCCTGGAGTTCTCAATAAACCAGAGATGTGTGTCCATGCCCCCGCAGATAACTCCGGCCAGGTATAATCCACCTATATTGGTTTCCATCGTCTTCGGGTTGTAGGATGGGTAAAACTTTCCGTCATCGGATAAATCGACACCTATTTTTTCAAGGAAAGCAAAGTTTGGCATATACCCGGTAAGCGCCAGCACAAAATCATTGGGCAATACTTTTTTTCCTTCCGGGGTATCGATCACCACTTCTTCTTGCCTGATCTCTTCTATATTACTTCGGAAACAGGCTTTAACCGAACCTTCGGCAATACGATTCATTATATCCGGCCGAACCCAGTATTTAACTCTTTTACCTATATCTTCTCCCCGGACCACCATGGTCACATCACCTCCCTTACGGTATATTTCCAGTGCCGCGTCTACGGAAGAGTTACTTGCCCCTACTACAATAACCTTCTGACCGGCGTAGTAATGAGGGTCTTTGTAATAATGAGAGACTTTTGACAACTCCTCTCCGGGCACGCCCATCCTATTGGGAATATCATAAAATCCCGTTGCGATAATTACCTGTTTTGAAACATAAACTGCTTTAGAAGATACGACAGAAAACAGGTCGTTGTCCTTTTTGATATTCTCCACTTTTTCAAACAAACGGAGATCCAAATCGTTAGAAGTTACAATACGCCTGTAGTATTCCAGCGCTTCGGCTCTCTGGGGCTTGCTCTTTATACTGATAAAGGGAATTCCGTCAATTTCGAGTTTTTCCGATGTAGAGAAAAAAGTCATATTTAACGGATAATTATACAGGGAATTGGCAATACAACCTTTTTCGAGCACTACATAACTTAGCCCGTTTTTCTTTGCTTCCAAAGCACAAGCTATCCCTATAGGCCCACCTCCTACTATTAAAATATCATATTCCTTCATAGCAAATTTTCTTAGCTCCTGACAAAATTTAATCGTAAGATTCTCTTCGAACACCTGCCCCTACCGTCTCACCCTACATGAGAAAAGAATACGAATTTTCAGACTTATAAACTAATCTTCGTATTTAGGTTCTCCCAGTTTCCCCACCGATTTGGCTACGACCGTGGCTACTGTAGCATCTCCGGTTACATTGATAACGGTCCTGCACATATCCAGTATCCGGTCTACGGATAAAATAAGCGCAATACCTAAAGGTAATTTTTCCGGCGGGAAATTAATAGATTGCAATACAATGATAAGCATTACCACACCTACTCCCGGAACCCCGGCAGTACCTATTGATGCCAATAAAGCAGTAAATACAATTGTCAACTGATCTGCAAAGGTAATATCAAAATGAAGTGCTTCGCAAATAAAAATGGTAGCGACGGCCTGGTAGAGGCTCGTTCCGTCCATGTTTATGGTTGCACCTATGGGCAGCACAAAACTACTTACCTCTTCATCTACTCCTACATGATCCCTTACTCTTTCCATATTAACGGGGAGTGTTGCCGCACTGGAACTTGTTGAAAAAGCCAGTAACTGAACAGGTGCTATTTGTTTCAGGAACCATAAAGGATTCTTTTTGACATACAGTCCTACTATCAGCATATATACAACCACCATTAAAGCCAAAGCGCCTATTACCGTAAGGGAATATTTTAACAATGCCAGTAACACTTCCACATCGTTCGTGCCTGCCACCACGTTGGCCAAAAGAGCAAATACTGCAATCGGAGCGATTTTAATGATAAGGTCTACCATCTTTAAAACAACGTCGTTAAGACTATCGAAAAAATCCTTCAGGGGCTTTGCCCTGTTCTCTCCTACCAACAACATACAAACACCTAACATTATGGTAAAGAATATAACCTGTAGCATCTGGTTATTATCTCCCATCGCCCCGAAAATATTGTCAGGAACAATATCCACTAAAAACTCTACGAAGTTCTTCGTCTGGGTCTGACTATCACTTATCCTCTGGTTTACAATATCCGCATTTCCGGGATTACTGGTAAGCCGGTCTATGGTTTCCTGGGAAATGCCTGATCCGGGTTTTACTATATTGGCTACGCCCAAACCTATGGTAATGGCAAAGATGGTTGTAATTATATACAAAACCATTGTGCGGATACCGATACTGGATAGTTTTGATATATCCTGCAAGTCCGCAACTCCTTTGATAAGTGATGCAATAATAAGGGGAATTGCAATGAGTTTCAGCAGATTTATAAACAGTTCTCCGAAAGGGTAGACCCAGTTTTCTATAAACGTTTTCCCGGTGGGCTCCGTCGGTAATTCGAGCAGCGCTTTTTGATCTGCTTCTATTTTTTCTTCCAGGGCACTTATTTCCTGTTCAATGTTCTCCTTCTCTACGAGGTAAACCATTCCCCCGGTCTGCCCCTCTTTAAAACGGGTACCGAGTTCCTTAAGTTCCTTTTTAAATACTTGCTGTTTGGAGAGGGATTCTGATAATTCCGTATGGTAAATGGCTGCCTTATCTTTTACTTCCTGATCCGGCTTTCCCACATTTGCCATAATAAGGCCAAACACAACACCCAAAACCATTCCTATGACGATCTGCCAGTGCAATGCTAATTTTTTCTTCATAAGCTTTTTTAAATTAGTGTATAATGCTCACCATCCTTCAATCAGGGGCGAAACCGGAAACGCCTTTTTCCAGGCTATATTTTAGAATTTCTGCTCAACAGGTAATGATCTGCCACTACCAGTGCGGCCATAGCTTCAACTATGGGCACTGCTCTCGGGACAACACAAGGATCGTGCCTACCTTTCCCCTGCATCTCCACGATATTACCGTCTCTGTCTATCGTTTCCTGGCTTTGCATAATGGTCGCTACGGGTTTAAAAGCCACCCGGAAATATATATCCATTCCGTTACTGATACCACCCTGTATCCCCCCGGAGAGATTGGTTTTTGTAGTACCATCCGTATTGTACAGGTCGTTGTGCTCGCTTCCTTTCATCTTTGCTCCGCAAAAGCCACTACCGTACTCAAACCCTTTTACCGCGTTTATGGATAGCATGGCCTTTCCGAGATCGGCATGCAGTTTGTCAAATACAGGCTCTCCAAGTCCTATGGGAACATTACGGATAACACAGGTTACCGTACCTCCCACAGTATCTCCCTGCTTTCGTATCTCCTTTATATAATCTTCCATTTTCCCGGCAATTTCCGGATCAGGACAACGTACGGGATTGCTTTCTATCTTTGAAAAATCGAGATCCTGGTAAGGTTTTTCCAGAAAAATATCTCCTACGGAAGACACATAGGCATCAATACGGATATCCTTGAGCAACTGTTTGGCTATAGCTCCTCCCACAACACGGCATGCGGTTTCGCGAGCCGAACTTCTTCCTCCTCCGCGATAATCCCTCAGTCCGTATTTCTGATCGTAAACATAGTCGGCATGACTGGGACGATAACTATCTTTTATATGGGAATAGTCGTGTGATTTCTGATTGGTATTCTCAATAACAAAACCAATGGGTACTCCCGTTGTCTTTCCTTCAAAAACACCGGAAAGTATGCGGAATTCATCCGGTTCTTTTCGTTGTGTTACTATGGCTGACTGTCCCGGTTTCCGCCGGTTCAGGTCGCGTTGTATTTCATCCAAACGAAGTTCCAGCCCTGCCGGGCATCCATCTATAATTCCTCCTAAAGCCTGTCCGTGTGATTCTCCGAAAGTGGTAAGTTTGAATATCGTTCCAAAGGAATTTCCTGCCATCTAAATTGATTTTGAACAAATGTAAATGTTAATAATTAATTATTCAAAATTAATATAAAATTTGGGGTACCGTTAGGAGTAACAGGTTGCAAGCCAAAACGGAGGTGGCTGAGTGTTCCGGCACCGCCCGGAATGTACCGAAGCCACCGGGATCACAATACCTTAACAATATGCTCATATATAATTAATTACCAGGTAATCTTCAACTAACACAGTTTTTTTTTCTTTACAGAAAATTTTCCCGACTTGAAAAAGCGTAAAGTAGAGATTGTAGTCATATCGGATGTTCACCTTGGCACTTACGGCTGCCATGCCAGTGAATTGCTCTCTTACCTGAACAGTATAAATCCTGAAAAACTCATCCTCAACGGAGATATTATAGACATCTGGCAATTCCGGAAACGCTACTTTCCCAAAAAACATCTCCAGGTCATAAAAAAAATCATAGATCTCTCAACCAAAGGGACCCAGGTTTTTTACATTACCGGGAACCACGACGAAATGCTTCGCAAATTTAGTGACGTAACCATGGGAAACATTGCTATTGTAGACAAATTATCCCTGAAACTGGACGGAAAAAAAGCCTGGATCTTTCACGGCGATGTTTTCGATGCTTCCATACAGCACACCAAATGGATCGCCAAACTCGGAGGCTGGGGATATGATTTTCTCATATTGTTCAACAGGCTTATAAACTGGATACTGGTAAAAATGGGAAGGGAAAAATATTCTCTCTCCAAAAAGATAAAAAACAGTGTGAAAAAAGCTATAAAATACATTAATGACTTTGAAAAGGTAGCCGCTGACCTGGCTATACAAAACGGATATAAATATGTGATATGCGGACATATCCATCAACCCAAGATGATCCGAAAAGTAAACAAGCACGGTACCTGCCTTTATCTCAACTCCGGCGACTGGGTAGAGAACCTCACTTCCCTGGAATATCATAAGAAACACTGGGAACTCTATAGCTTTAACGATGATAAACTGAGTCCTTTTTATACAGATGAAGATTTGAAATCCATGAGTTATAAGGATCTGCTTGCCGCCATCACGGTAACGGGAAAAAAATAATTGTTTTCATTACATTACCACATAAAAACTGCTCTTCCTCTTTTTTTATCCTATAAAAATCCTTGAAAGTTATTAACAATTTCAAAAAAATACCCTACTAAATAAACAACTAAAAAACAGTTTATTACATAACACAATCCATTCCTGAAATCATTTTCTTAATAACTTATTCGCACTTTTTGGGGCCATTTGCCATAAAACGCTCTTTTAGGTATAAAGGACCACGTGTAATTCTGTAAAATATCGAAGTAATTTTTTAGCTAAAAATTGCCTTCCCATTCTGGCTACGTCCATTTGGCCGTTATCGCGCCCAATGGTATAAAAAAGCATTTCTATCGGTATTTTACAGGTTATTATGGTGCGAGTTTAACCAAGTAAAATTTTAAGTATGGAAAATCCTCAGGAAAGAATTTCTACCGAAAACGTATTATTATCCCTAAAGGAGGGGAATATTAACGCTTATATGATTATATGCGAACAATACCATTCGCGCGTTTACTGTTTTGCCCTGTCTTTTCTGAAATCGGAAGAGATCAGCCGGGAGATTACCGCAGACGTTTTTACCGAAATCTGGGAAAGAAGATCGGAAATTGATACCGATGCTTTCAGCCCCTTTCTGATGTCCGTTTGCAGTAACCGCGTTTACAAAAAACTTCGCAGTACTTTTAATGAAGGTGATTCCAGGGAAAGTTTGTGGAACAAGATGAATCCGGGTGAGTAATCCGGATACTAAAGGTGATAACGTTTAATCACATGAAAAGTAATTGTGAAAACTGGTAAAGATCGTTTTTCCAAACAGAAAAATCGTGCTGTCCCGGCTCTACATAATAAGTGTGGGGGATGCCCTTTTTACCAAGGTACTGATGTGTCCGTTCACTGACATATAAGAGTTCATCTTCATTGCCACAGGATATCCACAACAAACGAAGTTTGCGTATCACCATCCCCGGTCGTGGCACAAGTTTTTCCGGAGTCCTGGTATTCGGAGCGGGGGAAAAAGCTCCTATCCAGGCGAATGTATCCACATGATCAAGACCAAAGTTAAGCGCCTGCCCTCCTCCCATAGACAAACCTGCAAGGGCACGGTTATTCCGGTCGCTATACACCGGGTAATTGGTTTCCACAAAGGGGATCAGGTCATTCAGGAGGTCATTTTCAAAATCGGAAAAAGCCTTTATTTTTTCCTTGTCGAATATATTATCACCTGCACGGTCATCTTTCATGGCCCTGCCGTTGGGCATGACCACTATCATGGGTTCAAGCTTTTCTTCGGCGTAGAGGTTATCGAGTATTACATTTGGCTTTCCGTGATAATACCATTCTGTTTCATCTCCTCCGATTCCGTGCAACAGGTACAAAACGTTGTATTTCCTGTCTTCTGAAAAACCCGGAGGTGTGTATATCGTAACTTTACGATCCGTCCCCACTGTTTTCGAAGTATATTCCAGTGTTTCTACCTTGCCTTTCGGGACATCCGTACGGACGGAATCAAAGCCCGAAGGGGTTTTCATATCTCCCGATTGGGCTTGGGTCCGACAAATCACACCCAGTAACAGGAATATAATACACAAATACTTACTTTTATAATACATGATAACGGTGGTTGGGTGAGGTTGGTAAATATCATTTTTCTTTCTCGTTGTAATAAAGCAATTTGACAATCCCGTCCGATAATCCTATTTTAGGAACATGTATTTTCTTTGCCCCGCTCCATTTGGTAGCGGAAAGAAATATACGGGTCGCCGGAATAATAACATCCGCCCTGTCGGGGTTTAATCCCAGTTCGGATATCCTGTCTTCATAGCTGATGCTTTGCAAAAACTGGTATTGGGCATTTAACCAGATGTAAGACAGCGGTTCTCCGGGCTTCCTTCCGGACATTTTATAGAGTTTATTAATATTTCCCCCGGAACCTATAAGGGACAGGCTTTTGAGGTTTTTAGTACTTTTCTTTATCCATTTTTCTATTTCTTTCCACACACCTTCTTCTACCATCTGATTGAGCAATCGCACCGTTCCAATTTTAAAGGATCTGGAAGTTGCTATTTTACCATTCTTAAATATGGTGAATTCGGTACTTCCTCCTCCTACATCTACATACAGATAGGACTTTTCCGTGTCAATAAGCTGGTGAAGGTCCGTAGAAGCAATTATGGCCGCCTCCTTTTTTCCATCAATAATCTCTATACGTATGCCTGACTTTTTTTCTATTTCCGCCGCAAGTTCATTACCGTTATTTGCTTCCCGCATTGCAGAAGTGGCACATGCCATATACTTTTCCACATTATGTACTTTCATCAGCAATTTAAAAGCTTTCATCGCATCTACCATACGAATGGCATTCACCCTGGATATTTCCCCGACCGTAAAAGAATCCTGACCTAACCGGACAGGAACCCTTACCAGGGAGCTTTTTTTGAACTGGGGCTCTTTTCCCGTTTCTTCAATTACGTTGTTAATCAATAATCTTATGGCGTTGGAGCCAATATCAATAGCGGCAAATTTTCGTATTCTGATCATATATAACCTGTTGGAGGAGGCACTTTGCCCCTTTGTCCCCGATCCGTAAGTATTCCTTCAACTCCACAGTGTAAAGAAATTGAAAACGAACCGTTTATATTTTCAATATATCCTGAGTCTTCTACTTTAGTTTTTGAACATAATAATCATAGGTGGCTACCTGTGAGCGTACTTTTGGGAGATTATTTTGCCGGTAGGCGTTGTCCTGTTTACCGGAAATAACCCTTGCCTTTACATTATCGCTCCAGCCTATTTCAAAAGTCTCCAAGAGTTCTCTCTTAATTTCCTCATCATAGATAGGACAACTCACTTCCACCCTGTTATCTATATTCCTGGTCATCCAATCTGCCGAAGAAATATAGACCTTCGGATTTCCTTCGTTACCAAAGATAAACAATCTGGGGTGTTCCAGAAATTTATCCACAATACTAATCACTTCAATATTTTCGCTCATACCCTTTACCCCGGGCACCAGGCAACAGGCCCCTCTTACGATCATTTGTATTTTCACCCCTGCCCTGCTGGCTTCATAAAGCTTATCCACCATTTTGTAATTGGTGATACTGTTCATCTTCAGTTTCAGGTATCCCTCTTTTCCGGCCTTTACATTGGCAATCTCCTTGTCAATAAGCTTGGAAAAGACTTTTCCCGTGTAATGGGGGGATACCACCAGGTGCTTGTACTTGTTTATTTTATATGTTGTTTCAAAAAAATCAAAAACCGTATTTACCTCTTTCAGTATGGCCTGATTGGAAGTAAACAAAGTATAGTCCGTATAAATTTTCGCCGTAGATTCATTAAAATTACCGGTGCTGATAAACCCATAGCGTTTTATCCTGTCATGTTCTTCCCTTTCTATCAGG
This sequence comes from Sinomicrobium halophytocola, assembly GCF_052983395.1. NCBI lineage: Bacteria > Pseudomonadati > Bacteroidota > Flavobacteriia > Flavobacteriales > Flavobacteriaceae > Sinomicrobium > Sinomicrobium halophytocola. Next base: position 42,487 of record NZ_JBRKIT010000025.1, on the reverse strand, counting down.
CATATTTTACTGTGTACTTTCAGGCCCGGAACCCCGAAAATGAGCTTAATTCCTTCGCTTTGTAATTGTTCGGCATATTCTATATTTGCTTCTTCGTCGAAACGTGCCTGCAGCTCTATCTGTACGGTTACCTGCTTACCGTTCTTTACGGCATTAATGAGGCTACTGGCCACCTGGGATGCCTTGGCAAGACGATACACGGTGATTTTTATGGTCCGCACCTTAGGATCCAGGGCAGCTTCGCGAAGAAAACGTATAACATACGAAAAGGTATGGTACGGGGCAAAGAGAAGATAATCTTTCTTTGCTATCCTTTCCAGCACACTCCCTTGTAAACTCAGTCCTTCTACCGGCAACGGCGATAATGTGTCATACAACAGGTCTTGCCGGCCAAGGCTCGGGAAATTCATATAATCCCTACGGTTATGATATCTTCCTCCCGGGATAACACTGTCCGTATTCGTTATCCGCATTTTATTCTTCAGGAAACGCAATGTATCCTTGTCTATTTTTTCGTCATATACAAAACGTACGGGTTCGCTTATCTCCCGCCCTTTAACGCTGCTGGATATTTTTTCGATAAAGCTCTTACTAAGGTCATTGTCTATGTCGAGCTCTGCATCCCTGGTTATTTTAATCATATGGGCAGAGAGCGATTCGTAGTCAAAAATATTAAAAATGGTATGCATGCAATACCTCACAAGATCGTCGAGGATAATAATGTAGTCCTTGTCCCCTTCTTTCGGCAGTACCACAAAGCGGTCAATATCTCTTGGGATCTCTATCAAAGCATACCGTATTTCATCAGGCTCGGAAGAAAATATCTTTTTCAGTCCCCCCGGCTTTTTTTCCTTTTTCATTACCATCTTAACCGCCAGGTAGGCCGCGCTGTCCTTCAGCAGCGGAAATTCCGCAAGATCGTTGAGGAAAATGGTCACCAGGGCCGGGCTGACCTTCTGTACAAAGTAATTGACTATGAATTGCTTTTGGGATTCGGATACTTCGGTTTCATCAATGGTGAAAATATTCTCTTTTTCCAGTTTCTTTTCAATATAGCGAAGGATGTTCTGGCTTTCCGCCTGTTGCTGTATCACTATTCTGGTGATATCTTCCAGCAGGTCTTTGGCTACTTCTCCGCCCAGGGCACTTTTCCCTTTCCGACCGGCAAGTGCTATGCGTTTTACCGTAGCGTACCTTACTTTAAAAAACTCATCCAGGTTATTGGAAAATATTCCAAGAAACCGAAGCCTGTCTATAAGCGGTACAGTCTCATCCGTTGCCTCCTGTAATACCCTGGCATTAAATTGTAACCAGCTAAGTTCCCTGTTGACGTATTGGTTTTGTGTTACTTCCATATAAATTATTAACGTAAATGCTTCGGAAAGACCATCAGGTTCGTCGTACCTTTACCGATCTTTTTCCAGCTATCCTCCTCAAAAGTGATATGTACCATTCCCGAGGTAGGCAAATTGTCTGTGTAATGATCCCCAAAATTATTGGAAACTTCCGTAAATGCGTGATTGTGGCCAAAGATCATAACTTTTTCACAATCGTCACTTAACGTTCGGATAAAATTAAAGACCGAAGCTCCGGAAAAATCGTATAATTCCCCCGTTAATCGCAACTTCTCCGGTGGAATATCCAGCATCCTCAAAAAAATAGTACAGGTGTGCAATGCCCGGTTTGCCGGACTGGAAAACACGATGTCCGGTACGGGGATCTTACCCTTCACATGTGAAGCCACCAGGATGGCATCGTTGATTCCCTTTTCCTTTAACGGCCTGTCCCTGTCTCCCACACTATAATCCCAGGAGGACTTGGCGTGTCTTATGATGGTAAGTTGTCTCATAAAACCATTTTTTCAACAATCATAACGATTACGGATTTACTTTCATGATATAATTATAAGCTTTTATTTACAATTTATCAAGGAGCAAGCCGTTCCTTTTTCCAATCCAGCTTATTTTTGAGGGTATATCGTATCCGGTCGTGTAGCCTGTTAGGGCGGCCCTGCCAGAATTCTATGGAAACGGGTTTTACTATATAGCCTCCCCAATGGTCCGGACGCAGAATTTCCTTTCCCCTGAACTCTTCTTCCATGCGTTTCAACGCTTCTTCAAGTTCTTCCCTGCCCGAAACCACTTCACTTTGAGCAGATGCCAAAGCTCCGAGTTTACTGCCGTCGGGACGCGATTCAAAATATCCGTCGGACAGGTTTTCTGCTACTTTCTCCGCTACTCCCTTTACGATGACCTGACGTTCCATGTTGGGCCAGAAAAAGGATAGGCAAATATTGGGATTGACAGCAATGGCCTTTCCCTTTTCGCTATGGTAATTCGTATAAAAGATGAAGCCTTCATGCGTATATTTTTTGAGCAGGACCACCCGGTTTTTCGGATATCCGTCCAACCCTATCGTAGAAACCGTCATGGCATTGGCTTCTTCTACTCCCCCGGTCTTTTCCACCTCGTAAAACCAGGTCTGGAATAATTCCATAGGATTTCCGGGAGTCTTGTTTTCCAGTAATTCCTTCTTTTCGTAAGATCTCCTGTAGTTACTCAAATCTTGTTGCATAGTTTGTGATATTTAGGAAATTATTCCGTACAAAGATACCGTTTACAGCTCATACTCCAGGTATGTCAAACAAGATTCGAAGCGGTTCTTACCAGAATTTATAAAGAGTAAAACCAGGTTTACGAAGCTCCTGTTTTTTGTTCGGGAACGCTATAAAAGCAATAGTATAAATGTGTATAATTGTAATGTCTAAATTCCTTCCCATGAAAATCAGGAAAGCCAGCATAACAAAGGATTACGACAGCATATGGCTTATTTTCTCCGCTGTTGTGCAAACCGGTGATACATATGCGTACCCTCCGGAAACTTCCGAAGCTGAAATGAAAAAATACTGGTTTGCCGATTCCATGACTACTTTTGTCGTAGAGGAAAACGGCAATATATTGGACACTTACATTATTAATCCCAATCAACCGGGCCTTGGTAATCATATAGCCAATTGAGACTATAAGGTGGCTCAGTAGGCACACGGCAAAGGTATAGGAAAGAAATTATACGAACACTCCATAACTTATACCAGGGATAACGGGTACAAAGGCATACAATTCAATATGGTGGTGAGTACCAATGAGGTCGCCCTGAAGCTGTGGCAAAAATCCGGTTTCAGGATAACAGGCACTACTCCCAAAGGTTTCCGGCATAAGGAACTTGGGTTTGTGGATACTTACATTATGTATAAGGAATTGTAGCTGGGGAGAAAACAGCGATATTCAGGCAACACCGTTAAACACACGATGGCACATCTTTGACGATCCTTCTCCATGCTTAATATCTCCCACTGCCCATGGGCCGAAGGCCTTTTACTCAGCCTGTTTATCCGGCTCAAAATCGAGCGAAACAGAGTTCATGCAGAACCTTTTGTGCGTAGGGGGCGGTCCATCGTCGAAAATATGCCCGAGGTGCGAATTACAGCGTCCGCATTCCACTTCTATACGACTCATGCCGTGTGAGTTGTCTTCCTTATAAATTACGCTGTTCTCCCGTTCCGTTTCGAAGAAACTTGGCCAGCCGCAACTACTGGCGAATTTGGCATCGGAACGAAACAAAAGGTTTCCGCAAACCGCACAGTAATAGGTCCCCTTCGTATCGCTGTCCCAGTATTTCCCGGTAAAGGCCCGTTCGGTCCCCTGTTGCCTGGCCACATAATAAAGCTCCGGAGAAAGGATCTTTTTCCACTCCACATCACTTACATCGAGATGTGTTGTGTCCGTCCGGGAATAATACGGGTTGTTTTTGTGCTTTGTTTCCATTGTCTGTTGTGCATTACATATGCCCGTGGATGCCAGAAATACAACCGACAGCACCAGGGCGGTTTTTATCATCTTCATTTGTTAGTTCCATGTTTTAACTTGTCCTTGAAAACTTTTTTAAACTTTTCCAGTTTGGGTTGGATCACATACTGGCAATAAGGTTCCGACTTGTTTTGATTGTAATAGTCCTGGTGGTAATCTTCCGCTTTATAGAATACGGAATAGGGAGCTATCTCGGTAACTACCGGCTTATCATAAGCTTTTTCTTCATTGAGTCGTTTTATATAATACCCGGCTTTATCTTTCTGCGAATTGTTGTGATAAAATATTGCAGAGCGGTATTGTGTACCTATATCGTTTCCCTGGCGGTTCAACTGGGTGGGGTCGTGCGCTACAAAAAAGGCTTCGAGCAGTTCGTCAAACGAAATTACCGAAGGGTCATAAATAATATTACAGGCCTCCGCATGACCTGTTTTCCCCGTAGTTACCTGTTTGTAGGACGGGTTTGCCACCGTACCTCCCGTAAACCCGGATATCACTTTTTTAACTCCCTCAAGTTGCTGGAACTGGGTTTCCACACACCAGAAACACCCTGCGGCAAAAGTAGCCGTGTCCATTTTTACGGCAATCATTTTTTCTTCGGACGGATGGGTTGTTGTTACATTCCTTCCTTTTTCCCATACCGTATATGCCGTAAGTGCAAAAACGCCTGCAAACAAGGATAAGCCTTTCATTATCTTTACCATATTCTTTCTTGTCATCATTATATTCTTTAATTTTATAAGCATATCAAAGATACGCCTAAAACCACAGTACAGAAAATATAAGAACTTCCCGTCCGGTTGTACATATTTCCCTCTGCATATTTTATGCCATTTTTCTCCTTTTCTCCAAAACACTATACAATACAGTTTCCGGATTAAGGGAATTTTTTACATGCCGGGAGGAAAAATTGCTATTTCCTGCTCTTTTATGCTTTTACACCTTTGTCAGACATAATTTATAAATACAAAAAATTAGAGAAATGGTAAAATTCAGAAAATCACATCAATTGCTTACATTGCTATTGCTAAGTGTATTTGCATATTCGTGTAGTGACGATGACGATAATTCCGGAAACCCGGTTCCCGAAATGGCTACCCTAACCGTAGAAAATGTTCTTGAAGCAAAAACCCTGGTGCAGTCCGGCACTTTTGAGGGGGATGGTGCGGGTGCCCCGGTAATCCTTCCGGGAGAATCCGTATCATTTTCATTTTCGGCCGCTAAAGGACAGACTGTTTCCTTTGCTGCCATGTACGGCTGGAGCAATGACCTTTTCTTTGCCCCTGGAAACCCGGGAATATCCGTTTATGATGACAACGGCGATCCGATAGAAGGCGATGTTTCGGAAGAACTGAAACTTTGGGATAACGGGAGCAGGGTCAACCAGGTGCCAGGCGCCGATGTCGACCACCCGGGAGAAGCCGAGGCCAAGTCTATCCGTGAAGTAAACGGTACGGACGACCAGGGAAATCCCTACCTGCCGGCATCCGAACTGGTAAAGGTTTCACTTGTTTACGACGGTGACTCTTATTTTACATTGACTCTCGAAAACATTTCCGGTGGTACGGCCAATGAAACCCCGGTAAGTCCCGGGGTCTGGGCAGTTTCGTATATCGCGGGCGGAGCCCCCCTGAACCCAGCACCGCTTTATGAGGAAGGAGAAAGTACTTACAGCGGACTCACAAAACTTTCGGAAATGGGGGACAATTCGGAGATTTTTGATGATGTTAGTGACAACACCGGTATTTTCACACCACTATCCCCTATCCTTGTTGTGGTGTACAATGGCATAGACAACCCGATCTTTAAAGAAGGGGAAACTGACCGTGGTGAGGGATTGACATTACTGGCCCAAACAGGAAGTGCCGAGGACCTGGCCGGTTCCCTGAACGGGCAAAACGGAATTAAAGCGACATATATATTGCCCGATCCGCAAAACACGGTCCTACTTCCTTCCGTTAACGGAACAGCGGGTGGAAAGGTAAGCCAGGAACTGACATTGGAAGAAGGAGACCACATCGCCATAGCCACCATGTACGGCTTCTCGAACGACTGGTTTTTTGCTCTCGGGGACAGTGGCATATCCGCAGATGAAACCGGGGATATCTCTTCTATGATCAGACTATATGATAACGGTTCGGCTGTAAACCAGTTTCCCGGCGCAGGTGTAACACAAATCAACCTGGGTGGTTCCGTTATTCCGGAGGAAAAGCCCATACAGGAAGTACCTAACCCCAACAGTTTTACAACACTGCCATCATTAGATCAGGTGGTGAAAATTACGCTGAACTAACTAACTTTAATTCAAGGGAGAGCGGCTACACACCCTCTCCCTTTGATATCAACGTTCTTAAAACAAGTTTCAAATCACAGGTATGAGAAATGGGTTTTTCGTTATTTAAATCGTATTTTTATAACCGGATGCCGAAATTCCGGGAATTTGGAATTTTAATGCTATACAATGCTTTCTATCCGGCTGCCTTACCGGTTAAGGTTAAACCAACCACCCTCTCAAACATCACCAATCGTCCTTTGGTTCCACTTATGCAGTCATTGTTTCCTTCGGAAATCGGCATGTCTTTAAACAAAAAATATGAATGAATCTAATAAAAAAACTTATACAAAAGTCTTACAAAAAACAAATCTGTGTATTTGTGACCGAAAACATCATAGAGAAAGCTAACATATAAAAATATCATATCATGAATTTTAAGACAAAAAAAGTTTTAATTACAGGAGGGTCCAGCGGAATAGGAAAAGCCATCATAAACGAATTATATCAAAAAGGTGTAACCTCCTTTGCGGTAGTAGGTCGCAGTGCGGAAAAAATGAAACCTCTTAAAGCCGATTTCCCGAATGCCGACTTCCTCTTTCTTCCCGGCGATGTTGCTAAGCCTGAAGATTTAAAACATATTTTTACAGTTGTAAACAAACAATGGGGAAAACTGGATATTCTTATTAATAACGCAGGTGTAGTAAGCGCAGGTTCCCTGGAAAAAATAAGTGATGAAGATATTATCTCGCAACTGAACATCAATGTAACGGGACTGATATTACTTACTAAATACACACTGCCCCTACTGAGAGAAAGTGAGGAAGCCGCTATTATAAACGTATCTTCCGGACTGGGATTGATAGGTATGCCTTTTTATGCCACTTATGCCGCGACCAAAGCTGCGGTCAGCAGGTTTTCCGAAGCTATGCGAAGGGAACTCAACGGTACTTCCATACATGTAATGACCGTCTATCCCACAGCAACGGACACACCGATGATGGAAACAGCCGCCACGGGAAATATGGATTCTCCGGAACTCGTAGCGCAACTTACCTTAGAAGGGCTTACGGACAAAAAGATCAGGGTTGTCCTTGGCGGAGACCAAAGACTGGAAGATGAAAAAACAAATTTTGAAAAACCACTTGAATTTGACAAGAAAGTAAGTACCCTTTATGATACCGTGCAGAAGCGGGCTGCAAATCATCGCTCTATGTAAACATTTTTCACCCATTGTGTGTTTGGGCAAAACACACAATGGGTGAAATTTTCATATTTTCTTTTCGTTAACTAAACTCTCGCCAAGGTTATTCCTCCCCCTTTACTTTAGGCCAGTTTTTATCAGCTTCCATAATGAATTCCGCCCGGTTTTCATCCCATGTATCCTTGACTTTTCCATTATAATTAAAGTACAGCTTACCATCAATTACAGACCAGGTATCTATTTCCACCGGGGCCTTATGCCCCTGTGAAGTCCCATATGCACAGTATCCTCCATATTGCGGTGCGTAAGCCTCGGGATTTTCTTTAAACCGGTTCATATTCTCTTTACTGGAAAACAACCAGGTAGCTCCGTTCCAGTCATAAGAAAACTGCTCCTTTCCCATAACCGGCTCAGACACTTCGAAAAATGCTACGGGATCATAGCCCTTTATGGCTTTCCCATCCGAAACAAATACTTCCGATGCATCAGACCCCGATCCGGAAAAGAAAAAAATGCCGGCAATGATTACCACTGCTATTATTGCAATACCAAAAATTATTTTTTTCATTGTTAATTGTTTTAGAAGAACTCCACTCTTGCCCGGACATACCATGTATTTCCGGAGCATATGAATATCCGATTGTTTTTCAGCAAATTTATTCTCTGCCGGGAAACGGACACATAAAAAAACTTCCCGATGACTTGCCTAAACTTCCCGAAATACATTTTGTATGTCCGAAGTTAAGAAAAATCATAAAAAAGATCCGATCACGATGGATTTCTAATCCAAAGCTCCAGATAAGAATAGTTCACTCTTTTCCTAAATAAGAATTCCTTCTTATCTTATATTCCTACTATCGATGAAGTTTCCGCACTCTTAAATTCGGAAGGGGCAAAAGAAGTTTGTTTTTTAAAAAAGTTGCTGAAATACGCAGCATCGTCATACCCCAGTTCGTAAGCAATTTCCTTGATGGATTTATCAGTATACATCAGTAGCCGTTTTGCTTCCAGCACAATGCGGTACTGGATCACGGAGAGGGGAGATTTATTGTTGTACATGGCAAAGAGGTTAGAGAGGGTTTTGGGCGACCTGCACAACTGGTCCGCGTAAAATTTAACCCCATGTTCCTTCTTATAATACGTTTCTACCAGTAAATTGAATTTGCGGATAATATCCAGTTTTTCATCGTTCATATCCCCGGCCAGGTATTGCTTTTTGGCCAGCCTGGTAACAATAATTATGAGACGTTTGAGAAGGACGCGAAGCATATCTTCCTGTATGATATCTTTCATTTCAAATTCTTCCTGGAATATCTTCAACAAAGTGTTCAATTTATCCTGCTGCGTTTCATCTATATCTACAAACATCAGTTGAGAAGAACCGTAGAACAAAAACCCGACACACCCCACTTCCCTGTCATGGTCTACAATACAGTAAAACTCCCGGTTAAACTGCCAGGCCACCACAGATTCCGGATCTGAAAAATCAAAGGTCTGGCTGATTATCAGGGCCAGAACACTGTTTTCAGGAAAATCATATGCAATACCGTCTACAACCACGGTTTGTGATTTTCCACGATTCCATGCGATGGTAAGAAACCGTTCTTTCCGGTCCCTGCCGTAAAACCTGCGATTGAAATTACTTTCGCCGAGAATTAACCGGAATTCTGATGCAGTCTTGTTATTGCGGCATATTAATGGCATAAAGGCTCTTTTATTTTAATAATGGATAATGAACGATATCATGTAAAATTAAAGTTTTTAGAACAAATATCATACCAAGACAAAACGGTAACCACGGCATAAAAAAAGCAGGGATGTTTTTCCCTGCTCTTTTAGTATACATAGGTAACTTCCGGCAGGTGCCGGAAATGATACATAAATTATTCTTTCAGACTACTTTTATCCAGTGTTTCCTCTACCTGATCTTTGATTTTTTCTTTATCTCCTACCACAATAAGGGTCATTTCTCCCGGTTTTATATATTTTTTGGTCATTTCCCGGATTTGTTCCGGGGTAATGGCATAAATGTTCTTTACCTTATCCTTCAGCCAGGATTCCGGGAGCTCATGTAAATCGAGGAAATTTAATTGTCCGATGATTCCACCGGGAGTGGAGTTTCGCAAAACAAAAATTCCGGACTCATAATTCTTAATTCCTTCCAGTTCTTCTTCTGTAGGAGCTTCGTCCTGTAGCTTTACTATTTCCTTTTTAATTTCGGCTATGGAAGGTCCCGTAAACTCAGAGGTTACATCCGCGGCTTCATACCAGACACCGGTTTTATACCGGCTGTCCAGGTTACTGTACGGAGAATAGGTATACCCCTTATCTTCGCGGATATTACTGGTTATCCTCGACCCGAAAGAGCCTCCCAACAGGGAATTGGTGATATCCATTGCCAGATAATCCGGGTTGGAAGGATCTACAGTAGGTAATCCGTACATAATGGTAGATTGCGGAGCTCCGGGCCTGTCTATGATCTTCACTGTGTTTTTGGCAACAGCCGTAGCCGCCGGATAAGAAACTTCGGGTCCTTCTGTCCATGATGAAAACGCATCCTTTACCGCATTTTCCACTGAAGATGTATCAAACTTTCCAACGACATAAATCACGGTGCGTTTAGCTCCGAAGTTCTCACTGTAAAACCGTTTGATGTCTTCCAGGGTATAAGTGTCTATCATACTATCCGCAGGATACACCCTGCCATAAGGATGATCGGGATAAACGGAAGCATAAAACTCCTTCGTTACCTGGGCCTGTGGCCTGGACATACGTACACTCAGGTTTCTTTTCATGTCGTTTTTCAAACGGTCCAGTTCCGATTCCGGCCACTTGGGATGCATCAGTACATCCGCCATAGTGGTTATGGCTTTCGGAGTAAATTCAGACAGTACATTGGTATTAAGTGTCGTAGCATGGCTCGATACAGAAATGTTCAGATTCCCTCCCATAGAGGCCATGCTATCTGAAATTGCCCTTGCATCTTTGGTAGCACTCCCCTCTTCCATCAGATCTCCCAGGAGATCACTCAGCCATACCTCGTTTTCCTTTTCGTGGATGTTTCCCGTTTTTACGGTAATATTTATAGTTGCTTTGGGAATAGATCCGTAAGGCACCATTACAAGCTTTGCCCCGTTCTCCAGGACTACCTCCTGCTTTGCAGGCAGTTTAAAGTCTTTAGGTTCTCCTCCCCGGGGCGGTTGTTCCTTTTCCTGGGCAGTTGCAGTGAGTATAAAGACAGCTAATATAGAGTTCAGAATAAGTTTTCTCATTGTGCTGAATTTTTATCGTTAGCTAATAAAGGATTTACCCGCAGAATGGTCCTGTTGGTAGGCCTCAGATAATCGTCGATGGTCTTCTGGATGATCTCCGGGGTGATCTTTTTGAATTCATCCTCAAGAGAATTGATCCTGTCCGGATCATCGTCAAAAAGGGCAAAACTACATAACAGGTCAGCCCTTCCCATACCAAAAGTTCCACCCAATTCGTCGTAAAGACCGGATCTCATTTTCACTATGGCACCATCCAGTGTCTTTTGAGTAACCTCCGATTTCAGGCTGTCCATGACCTGGTCTACGGCGCCGATTACCTCATCTTCGGTAGTACCGTTATCATAGGTAAAATCGAACATCCATACCATAGGGCCTTTATAGTTAAACATATTTCCCAGGTAGTTTATCCCTCCGTTTATCCCGGAGGTATACCCTTTTTCATTCACAAGTTTTTGTTTGAGCAGGGCGTTATCTCCCTGTGCCAGTATCTGGTCCAGCAGGCCCATAGCAAAATATTCCGGGGTATTTCTTTCAGGCATTTTGTAGGCTACGGCTATGGCGGGTTTGTTGGCAAGGGAGTCATCCTTTACAAAGCGCTTTTCTGCTTCCTGTAGCGGTTCTGTTATATCGGGTTGTGCGGGAATTTCGGCAGACGGGATGTTTCCGAAATATTTTTCTATCCAGGCCCTGGTCTCTTCCGTATCGAAATCCCCCACTACCGCCAGCGCCGCATTGTTAGGAGCGTAATACGTTTTGAAGAAATCTTCTACATCATTCAGGTTTGCAGCATCCAGATCTTTGAGGTCCCCGTAAAAATTGTGTGCATTATACCAGTTCTCATTGGCATACTGTGGCATGTCCAGCCAGGGAAACCCCCCGTAAGGCTGGTTAAGTACATTTACCTTGACTTCATTTTTAACAACTCCCTGCTGGTTAGTCAGGTTTTCCTGGGTTATATCCAGTCCTTTCATCCTGTCCGCTTCGGCCCACAACATAGTTTCGAGTTTATTGGACGGTACGATCTCAAAATAATTGGTGAAATCAAACCTGGTAGAACCATTGAGCACACCCCCGTTTTTCTGTACGAGATTGATAAATTCCATCTTTCCGAGATTTTTGGACCCCTGGAACATCATATGCTCGAATAAATGAGCAAATCCGGTCCTGTCTTTCGGTTCTATGCGAAAACCGATATTGTAATACACCGCGACAATGGCTGTCGGTGAAGTCTTGTCCTGTGAAAGAATCACTTTAAGGCCGTTGTCCAGTTTGTAGTATTCCACCGGAACCTGATAAGTTTCGGCTGTTTTCTCTTCGGTAGTTTCCGTGCTGTTTTTACAGGAAATGAAAAACAGGCACATCATTAAGAACGTAATGTTTAGCTTCATGAAGAATAATGTTAAAGTTTAACTTGGTGTGTTGGATACCGGACATCCAAAATACAAAAAAGACAAATACCTAATGCTTTGGATACCATAAATTAATAGACGAAAAAGTGAAAGAAACGTTACACTCTAAAAAGAAAGACCACTCACTTAAGGGCTAAAAACTGGTAAAAGAAATAGTATTTTCCAATTTACAAGCAATGAAACTAAGCCTTGTATTCGGTTACCAGGTATCCTTTTCGAGTCCAATTTTCCTTTGTTTCGGGCCGTATTCCAACTAATTATATAATTCCCAACAGCACATGACAAATATCATCTTCCGGAAACATTCCACATTGTAGTTTTGCCTTCAAAACGAATAAACATGAAGGATTCCCTGATCCGAAAATACGATGTAGCGGGCCCCAGGTACACCAGTTACCCTACGGTACCCTACTGGGACCCGGCCAGTTTTTCCTCTGGAAAATGGATATCTTCGGTGAAAAATGCTTTTGTCGGGGGATACCCCTCCCGGGAAATAAGTCTCTATATCCACCTGCCGTTCTGTGAAAGCCTGTGTACCTTTTGTGCCTGTCACAAACGTATCACCAAAAGGCATGAAGTGGAAATTCCCTATATAGAATCCGTTCTAAAAGAATGGCAGCTATATGTAGAAGCCCTTCACCATATTCCCCGGATAAAGGAAATCCATCTGGGTGGAGGTACTCCTACTTTTTTTGCTCCGAAACATCTCAAAATGCTGATCGACGGGATTTTCAGATATGCCGAAAGGGCTGTAAACTACGAATTCGGATTCGAAGGGCATCCTAATAACACTACAGAAGAACATCTTAAGACATTATATGACCTTGGTTTCCGCAGGGTCAGTTTCGGCATACAGGATTATGCCCCTCATGTGCAGCGGGCCATCCACCGGGTACAACCTTTTGAGAAGGTACGTAGTGTAACCGATACTGCCAGGAAAACGGGCTTTACTTCGATATCGCACGACCTGGTTTTCGGGCTGCCTTTTCAGACGCTTGAAGATGTGGAAAAGACCATACAATATACTATAGCCCTGAAACCGGACAGGATAGCACTCTACAGTTATGCCCATGTGCCCTGGATAAGCGGCAACGGGCAACGGGGATTCCGGGAGGAGGACCTTCCTTCGGGGAAGGAAAAACGGCTTTTGTATGAAACCGGGAAAAAACTGTTATACAAAGCCGGGTATACCGAAATAGGAATGGACCATTTTGCCCTGGCCTCCGATCCGCTTTGTCGGGCTGCGGAAAATGGCATGCTCCACAGGAATTTTATGGGCTATACAAGCTCGGGAACCAACCTGCTCATAGGACTAGGAGTTTCGGCCATAAGCGACAGCTGGTTCGGTTTTGCCCAGAATGTAAAAAGTACAGAAGAATACGGCAATCTCATTAATAATAATATACTCCCCATCTGCAAAGGCCATATTCTGAACCACGAAGACCTCGTCATCCGCCGGCATATTCTCAATCTCATGTGCGGCTTTTATACTTCCTGGGAAAACCCGGATATGCAGTTTTCGGGTATTACAGAAGTTCTTCACATGCTGAAAGAACCCGGGCACGACGGTCTTGTGGAAATTCGTGATAACGAAATAAGGATCACCCAAGCGGGAAAACCTTTCGTACGCAATATCTGTATGGCTTTTGATTTAAGATTACAGCGAAAAAAACCGGAAACCCGGTTATTCAGTTCCACGGTATAATTCGGACTTACTTAAAATATTTTTTGTAGTTATTTTGTTTTTAGCCCGGGACTCTTTTTACGGGTTCCCGGTTAGACCGGGTTTTCTGTTCATATAGATTCCGAGGTATAAATGTGTAGACATTTTCCTGGCATTGTTCTTGGCACGTTCGGCTAGTTCGCCCTGAAACATTCCGTCTATGGTTTCAATCCATAATCGCATCCACTCTCCGAAATGTTTTATTTCCAAGGTATGATCTGTCGCAGTATCCATATGAATATGGGCTATCCTGGGATTTCCTTTGTATACGGCTTTATGGAAAAGATTGGATTCCCAGAAATCCGTAAGCTTTTCCATGTGCTCTTCCCAATCGGTGATCACCCGGTTAAAAAACGGGCCTATTTCCTCATTTTCCCGCACTTCTTTATAAAAGGAAGAAACGAGATTGGAAATATCTTTCCTGTTCTGAATATCTTTCATCTATCTGAGATTGTTATGGATCAAACTGAAAATCTGTTTTGCCACGGACACGCGAATCACTGTAAAGTACTCCATATATTCTTGGCTAAAACGCGTAGAAACTAACGACAAAAATAAGGCAAATGGATGTGCCTCCCTAAAATCAATGACATTGCATATTATAGGTTGCTCCGTTCACTACAGGTCCGGGGGATATATACGGAATGTTAAGACCAAGCCCTCTCAGGATAAAAAGACATCCCATACATACGATAAAGACAGGGATAAGCTTTTGCAGTTTCTGTCGAGCCTTTTGTTTAAGGACATTTCCGAGATATACAAATACTGTCATCAGGGGTATGGTGCCTATTCCGAAAAAAGTCATAAACAAACCGCTCTTCCACACTCCTTCCGCGGTCATCGCGGCCAGGACAGCCATATACACCATACCGCACGGTAATAAGCCGTTTAGAAATCCGGCCGCAAAAAAAGTTCCGGGCGACTTTTTCTTCATAGCGGCCCCAAGACGGTTTTTCGCTATGGCAATCCCCCGGAAATACCATGCGGGCAATATACCGGACGGCATCTTAAGCCCGGGTAACAGCGCAAGGACGATCATTACAACGCCTATAGTTACGGATAACTGCTGCTGCACCCCGAACAGGCGAAAACCCAGTCCGAGTATTCCAAATAACAACCCGATAATTGTATAGGTAAATATCCGTCCCAGGTGATAGCTTACCAACTGCAAGGCTTTTTTCTTTCCATTATGCCGGTCTACCGGTAACATCAATGCAATGGGACCGCACATACCTATGCAGTGAACCCCCCCGGCTATACCCAATATGATTGCAGATATCAGCATCTTATCTGTGTTTGTGTTATTCCGTCAAAAACAGTAAATCAGTACATGATTTTCTTATGGGAGAGAAACCGATCATCTTCATATTGCCAATCGATTTCCAGGTTCCATCGACCGGGAAGCAACTGCGGGGCAGGAACCAGTAAAAAAGCTTCCGTAAACGTTATGGGTACTTCAAAATCTTCAGCCCGGTTGGAAGGCCGGTAGAAAGATACCTTACCGGTTATTTTGTGTATATCTGCCTCTTCCGGAAAATATATATATATACCTGTTTTCTTTTGTACCACACTGGGCTCCATTCCTTCGGTATGTGTCCGTTGTTCTCTGTCCATATCCTGCTGGAAAGACAATTCCCTGGCATAATACGCTTCGGTCACCAGCTGGTGATCATATTTCTTTTGCGTATTCATCCGTATTACGAACGACATAATGAAGGTTATAAATCCTATAAAGGCCAGAATCACAGCTGTTCCCCAGTTTATTTTTATTCTTTTCATGGCTTTGTTTTTTTATAGTGTCGGTTATTTGAGTACATGGAAAAATTTGTTTTTCCTTAAATTGTCGGAAAATCGGTTTTATCCTTGCCGATATTATCGCGACTAAAGGGAATCCGGTTTTGTCTCATATCCAGGTCAGTTATTTAAAAAGCCGCCATCCCGTCCAAACAGATTAAAACATTCAGACCATAAACCTATCCGGGTATCAGGGACGGCGACCAGACTACTAAATAAACCAACTATTATTATGCTTCATACTTACTGTTTATCATCGATAATGCGCCGGCCCCTGGAAACTTACTTTGGTTGTTTCTATCTGTTTTCCGTTGCGGAAAAGCCCGAGTTTCAGTTTTGTTTTTTCCCCGCCCAGCCGGGATAAAGGAATTCTGATGAACAGGGTCCCTTCAGCAAGTCCCTGTTCCGGGATCGTAAAATATTCGCCGGAAACCTGTTTTACTTCGCCTCCATCCGAAAGCAATCTGAAACTCACGCTATCCAGCGTACGGTTCGTTTTATTCACCGCCTTATAGGTATAGACATTACTAATCATATTTCCTTCTTCTCTGTGATACAGCTGTCCGGGAAGACGGAGCAGTGTAGTTTCCACTTCACTTCGCATAAGCAACATTCCTGTGAGTATCCCAATCAGTATAAATAATATGGCTGCATACCCTTTCATTCGCAATGTAAACCGAAAAGGTGTTTTGGTTCGGATATTTTCCTCATTCGTGTACCGTATCAGCCCTTTGGAGAAGCCTACTCTTTCCATAATATGATCACAGGCATCTATACAGGCTGTACAGTTAACACATTCCAGTTGGGTGCCGTTACGGATGTCTATTCCCGTAGGACATACCTGTACACATTGCAGGCAATCTATGCAATCTCCATTACCCAGTGCCTGTCTGTCTTCATTTTTACGGAATTTCTTTCTGCCGGTCTCTCCTTCCCCCCTTTTATGGTCATATGCCACTACTACCGATTTCTCATCGAGCAGAACCCCCTGTAACCTTCCATACGGGCAGGCTATGATACACACCTGCTCCCGGAACCAGGCAAATACGAAATAGAACACCCCGGTAAAGATGAGAAGCGGAACAAATGTTCCCGGGTGAGATGCCGGTCCTTCTTTGACATATTCCAGCAAAACATCACCTCCTATGAGGTAAGCGAGAAAAACATTGGCTATGAGAAAAGAAACAAACAGGAATACGCTCCACTTCAAAAGTCTCTTCCGTATCTTTTCCCCGTTCCAGGCCTGCTTATGTAATCGCATCTGTGCACCTCGGTCTCCTTCGATCCAGTATTCGATCTTCCGGAAAACCATTTCCATAAAAATGGTCTGCGGACATACCCACCCGCAGAATATCCTCCCGAAAGCCACAGTAAAAAGTGCCAGGAAAACAACCCCGACAATCATGGAAAGTACAAAGAGATAGAAGTCCTGTGGCCAGAAAGGGAAACCGAAAACATGAAACCGCCTTTCCAGTATATTGAACAGTAAGAACTGATTGCCGTTTACCTTTACAAAAGGTGCCGCGAAAAGGAATATAAGCAGGGCATAACTCACCACAGTCCTGCGGGTATAATAGATCCCAGAAGGTTTTTTAGGAAAAACCCAGGCCCTTTTTCCTTCGGCATTTACCGTACTTATGGAATCCCGGAAATTTTCGTTCTCTTGTGTCATGGTATTTTTTTACCTTTTATAAAAACAGGCTGCCCTAAATAAGAAATAGCAATTCGGGAAAACTGACGGCGTAACCTGTACTACGCCTTAACTAACAAAACCCCGGGCAGCCCATATATTACTCTTCTCTTTCTTCCCAGATATCTCCCTCGGGTTCCTTAGGGTTCGCAGGAGTTGTTCCCTGTAAAGACAGCACATAACTGGCTACCTGTTGGATTTCCCTGGGTCTCAGGGACTGTTTCCAGGCTATCATCCCTTTACCGGAGCGCCCTCCTTCGGAAATGGTGTGAAACACATTTTTAATTCCCCCTCCCAATATCCAGTATCGATCGGCGAGGTTGGGGCCTATGCCCCCGCCGCCATCGCCCATATGACAGGCCACACAATTGGTCTGAAATATGGTTTTCCCGGCTTCCAGGTCTCCCGTCTCCGTCAGCAGGGTTACCGTATTGGCATCTACCAGGTCTTTGGCCGTTTCCCTGTATTTGGTTATAGCTTTCTCGGCCCGGGCCACTTCTGCCTGGTATTCTTCCTCCTGGCCTGGTCCTCCGAATATTTCAAAACGGACCATGTAGACCACGGCAAACACTATGGTAAGATAAAAACCGTATATCCACCAGGGCGGCAGGGAATTGTCCAGCTCCCGGATGCCGTCGTAATTATGGTCCAGAAGAATTTCCCCTTCCTGCTCCACCGGTTTCGACCTGGTGAGTTTTCGCAGCCATATCCGGTACCATACTTCCCCGGCCTCCTCAGCCTGCCGCTGTTCTTCCGTCATCATTATTTCCGTAAGTCGCCTTAAAGCGGCCAGCACGGCCTCTATAGCAATAAGAATAATGGCAAAGACCAACAGGAATAAAAGAACCTCGGGATGTTCTATAAAAGCGGGCTTGTCCCCGGAATCGATAAAGTATTCCGCAGCTCCGAAAACAAGGGCTACTATGACAATAATTCGGAGATAAGATGAAAATGACCTCATAATTCTTCGTTTTCTTGTGATTCCAGGGGAATCTGTTTTACGGATTCTATATAATCTTTCTTCGCAGTAAATACCCACCAGAACAAGACGAGGAAGAACAGGAAGAAAATGCAGAGGGAAATGATGGGATATATCGCAACACCATCTATGCTTGCCATGTGATCTTTGACGAATTTGAGCATGGTTATGGTTTTTTATCGGTAATACTGTTGTCTTCTCTAATTTTTATATCGGTTCCCAACCTTTGGAGATAGGCGATCAGGGCAACGATCTCCCGGTCTTTCATCTCTGTAAACTCTTCATCGCGTTCTTTTGCCACTTGCCTGTCTTCTTCATAGGCTGTTACAAAGTCCGGATCGTTATGCAGGTTTTTCTCAATAGCGTCTGCCTGTATTCTCATATTTTCCTGTGCCTGTGCTATGTCTTCATCCGTATAAGGCACTCCCAGAGCCACCATGGCCTTCATTTTGCTTTCCGTATTGCTCCGGTCGTGTTTATCTCTTACCAGCCATTTGTAGCTGGGCATAATGGAGCCGGAAGATGTACTTTGTGGGTCCCACATATGGTTAAAGTGCCAGTTGTCCGAATATTTTCCGCCCACGCGAAACAGGTCCGGCCCCGTACGTTTACTTCCCCAGAGGAATGGGTGGTCATACACGTATTCTCCCGACCTGGAATACTCGCCATAGCGTTCCACTTCGCTGCGGAACGGTCGTATCATTTGCGAATGACAGCCCACACAGCCTTCCCGGATGTATATGTCTCTTCCTTCCAGCTCCAGTGGAGTGTACGGTTTTACGCTGCTTATGGTGGGTATGTTGGTTTTCACCATAAGTGTAGGTACAATTTCCACAATACCGCCTATGAGAATTGCTATGGTAGCCAGTATGGTAAGCTGTACGGGGCGACGCTCCAGCCAGGTATGAAAACCTTCTCCGCTAACCTTGCGCTTGGATACGCGCTGCAAAGCAGGAGCTTCGGCCAGTTCGTCATTTACTTTATTACCTTTCCGCATAGTTACCAAAACATTATACACACCAACCAGGGCACCGAGTATATAGAGAGAACCTCCTATGGCACGCATCCAGTACATAGGAATGATCTGTGTAACGGTTTCCAGGAAGTTGCCGTATATCAGTGTTCCGTCCGGGTTGAATTGTTTCCACATGGAAGCCTGGACAAAACCGGCCACGTACATCGGCAGTGTGTAGAGTACGATCCCCAGGGTACCTATCCAGAAATGGAAGTTTGCCAGTGTATTGGAATACAGTTTTGTCTTGAACATTCTGGGTACCAGCCAATAGATCATGCCAAAAGTGAGGAAGCCGTTCCATGCCAGGGCTCCTACGTGTACGTGAGCAATGACCCAGTCGGTAAAATGCGCTATGGCATTGACGTTTTTCAGAGAAAGCATGGGCCCCTCAAAGGTGGCCATACCATAACCGGTAATGGCAACCACCATAAATTTCAGCACCGGATCCGTACGTACTTTATCCCATGCCCCGCGCAGGGTAAGTAATCCGTTTATCATTCCTCCCCAGGAAGGTGCTATAAGCATTATGGAAAATACCACACCCAGGTTTTGCGCCCAGTCCGGCAAAGCGGAATACAACAAATGGTGCGGGCCTGCCCAGATATAGATAAATATCAGTGACCAGAAGTGTACTATGGAGAGTTTATAAGAATATACGGGTCTGTTTGCCGCTTTGGGCACAAAGTAATACATCAGTCCCAGAAAGGGTGTTGTGAGGAAAAACGCAACTGCATTGTGTCCGTACCACCATTGTACCAGGGCGTCCTGAACCCCTGCATAAACGGAGTAACTCTTCAGTGCACTAACCGGAATCTCCAGGCTGTTGAATATGTGCAGGACGGCTACGGTAACAAAGGTTGCCAGGTAAAACCATACGGCAACATACAAGTGTCTCTGTCTCCGTTTGAGAATAGTACCTATCATGTTTACCCCGAAAGCTACCCACACCAGGGCTATGGCAATATCGATAGGCCATTCCAGTTCGGCATATTCCTTGGAAGTAGTGTACCCCAACGGCAGGGTAATGGCGGCTGCAACAATAATAAGCTGCCATCCCCAGAAATTGAATTTACTCAGAAAATCGCTGTACATCCGGGCTTTTAGCAATCGCTGGAGAGAATAATACACCCCTGCAAAAATAGCATTCCCCACAAATGCAAAGATAACCGCATTGGTGTGCAACGGCCTTAAACGGCCGAAACTAAGCCAGGAAATGCCCTCGGTGAGTCCGGGAAATAAAAATAAAAATGCAAGCAGCAGCCCCACCGTCATCCCGATAATCCCCCAGAACATAGTGGCCAGTAAAAATTTCCGTACAATTTTGTTATCGTAGTAAAATTGCTCTATTTCCATATTTATGATTGTTTATTATCTGTTTCATGAGACTCTTCTTCTTTTACCAGTTCGTCCTCGAAAAGCATACGTACCGACGGGGTATAGTTATCCTGGTACTGACCGTTTCTTACGGCAGCTATAAAAGCCGCAAGGAAAACAACCGCTACTACGATACTTACTGTTATAAGAATATATATGACACTCATTCCGGTTTCTTTTGCTGTCAAAATTACTTTCCCGTAAGCGGGCAAAATATGATAAAAGTCATATTGCCTTATTTTAAATTTCTACTGATAAAATTTGTGAGTACCGTTACAAAGACCACTATGGTAACAGAGCTCAGAGGCATGAGGATAGCCGCTATTACCGGAGACAATTGTCCGGAAACCGCAAAGGCCAGCCCGGCTATATTGTAGAGAAAAGAGAGTACGAAACTTATTTTAAGTACTTGTATCCCTTTCCTGGAAATATCTATGAACTGCGGAATGTCCCGGAAACGGGAAGCATCGAGTATGGCATCGCATGCGGGAGAAAAAGCGTTGGTATCTTCCGCAATGACCACTCCCACATCGCTTTGCTGTAATGCTCCGGCATCGTTGAGACCGTCACCTATCATCATTACCCCGGCTCCCCTGTTCCTGCACTGCCGAACGTAATTCAGCTTGTCTTTCGGTTTGCGGTTAAAAAGCATCTGTACACCCGGAGGGAGCAGTTTCTCCAGGTAGGACCGCTCGCTTTCGTTATCACCGCTCAGAATGGCAAGACGATATTTCCGGGATAACTTTTCAAATAAAAACAACATTCCTTCCCTGTACGTATTCCCGAAAGTAAACCTGCCGCGATAGTGGTTGTCAGTGCTGATATGGACACTTGTTTTTCTCGGTATATCTGGATTTTTATTTCCTGTAAACCCGGCAGATCCTATACGTATATGTTTCTCCGTGTATGTGGCCTCTATTCCTTCTCCCTGGTATTCCTGAAAAGTATCGGGCGTAAGGATACCATTGCTATGCAGAATGGTATATAACTGCCTGCTCAACGGATGGGAAGAGTTCCTGAGGGTACTTTTAAGCATATCTTCTTCTTCCGGGTTCAGAATATCCCCTTCGTAGGTAATGGCTGCGGAATTCCCCGTGGTAATGGTTCCGGTCTTGTCGAATATAATAGTATCTGTCTTTGCCAGCCTTTCTATTACGGAAGCGTTTTTCAGATAGAATTTTTTTCTCCCGAAAATCCTCACCAGGTTTCCCAGAGCAAAAGGTGCAGACAGAGCCAGTGCACAGGGACAGGCTATGATAAGTACTGCGGTAAAGGCATTGAATGCAACATCCGTATATCCCCGGTATAACCAATATGCAAGTGATAAAAAAGCTATCCCTAGGACTATAGGCGTAAAATAGCAGCTCACCGTGTTGGTCAGGGTACTGTACCGGTCTTCCTTCTTCTCCCTGAAAGTGCTGTCGGACCACAACCGGGTAAGGTAGCTTTGGGAAACGGAGCCCAGAGCCTCTATTTCCAGTAAACCCGATAACTGCCGTCCCCCGGCAAATAACTTGTCTCCCCGTTGTTTTTCCACCGGTTCCGCCTCTCCGGTTACAAAACTGTAATCGATAAGGGCATTGCCTTTTAAAAGTTTACCGTCCACCGGGATAAGTTCTTCGTTCCGTACCAGAAAGCGGTCTCCCTTTACGATCTCATTAACCTGTACGGCTTCTTCCTTTTCTCCGGATACCCTGGTCACGGCTACCGGGAAATAGGATTTGTAATCGTGTTCAAAAGAAAGAAAGTCATAAGTTCTTTGCTGCAGGTATCGCCCTATGGTCATAAAAAAGATCAGGCCCGTAAGGCTGTCAAAAAATCCCGGGCCGTAACCGAAGGTTATATCAGCCAGGCTGCGTAAGAACATCACGGCAATTCCCAGGGCAATGGGAACATCTATGTTTAGCAGCCCGGAGCGGATACTTTTGTAGGAGGATACGAAATAATCTCCCGCGACATAAAAAACCGCGGGCAATGACAGAGCAAACATCAGCCAGCGAAAAAACAGCTTGTACTGTTCCAGCCAGAACTCTTCCACTTCAAAATATTCCGGAAAAGACAGCAGCATTACATTGCCAAAGACAAAACCGGCAATCCCCAGCTTGTAAAGCAACGACCTGTTCCCGGAGCCCTGGACGGATTCCAGGTTCTGAAGGTTTATATTCGGTTCATATCCTATGGAAGCCAGCAGCTGTACTATTTCCTTCAGGGAAACGGTATTGCTGTCATACGTTATACGGATGCTTTTTTTCGGGAAATCCACCTGCGATTCCCTTATACCTCCATGCAGTTTTTTCAGGTTCTCTAATATCCATATACAGGAACTGCAATGTATTCCGGGGATATAAAGACTGACAACATGTACGGGACCATCGTGAAACTCCAGGAGCTTCGCGGAAATATCCGTGTTGTCCAGGAAATCGTATTTCGAATGGATTTCCCCCGGACGCATTCCGGGAGCTTCCTGCAGGTTGTAGTAACTCTCCATACCATTACCTGCGAGAATACTGTAAACCGTTCTGCACCCGGTACAACAAAAATTCTTGTTATCATATGCTATATCCATTCCTTTACAGGAGGCTCCACAATGAAAACAGGTTTTTCCGGTATCATCCATATCCCATTGATTTTGCAGCAAAAATGACGATCAATAACCGGAAATTACATGACATTTATCAGTTGATATTTCGTAAATTTACTTCGGATTTCAACCGTAGGGATATGGACAGGTGCGAGCAATGTATAGTGCGGCAATTTACGGCCCTCAATGCACTCACAAAAGATGAACTGATACGGATGGCGGTATGCCGGACGTCGGAGAACATAAAAAAAGGGCAGGTTTTATTTGCTGAAGGAGATCATCTGAAAGGTGTTTACTGTATAAAAAACGGTATCTGTAAACTTACCAAACTGAGTGCCAACGGCAGGGAACAGATCGTAAAACTGGTGACCCGTGGTGATCTGCTCGGACAGCGGAGCATATTGAGCGGCGATAAGGTGAATCTCAGTGCCGTTGCGGTTAGTGATATGGAAATCTGCATGTTGCCGAAAGAAGATATACTGAGGTCCCTGACTAATAACAGGGAATTTTCTTCCGAAATAATGAAAGATGTATGTCATGACCTGAAAAACGCTAACAATTCTACCGTAAATATGGCACAAAAAACGGTAAGACAGCGCCTGGCAGATACACTCTTATATCTTCACAATACCTATGGTACAAGTAATAACGGTTTTCTTCTGGCACAACTCAGCAGGGAAGAACTGGCCGGTATGGTAGGTACGCCCACAGAATCGCTCATACGTACACTCTCGGGGCTCATACGGGAAGGATACATAAAAACCGAAGGCAAAAAAATACGTCTTAATAATATACCGGCGCTGAAAAAAATTTCCAACGGACAGGAAAGCGTTTTATCTTGAAATAACTTTTATCCGGCTTTGCCCCGTTCTTCGGGATATCTTTTTTTTACATCCTCCTGAAAATATCGTATATTTGTGCTATCCCCTTTCTACTTATTAAAAAGTTCACAAAAAGAAAATATTCTTTTTACAATCGGTATGTACCACATGCGTACTTTGGTTATTCCGTGAAATTTCCAGGAGTCCATATGATGGATTCCCGGAGCATCTTTATTATTGTTTTAACTAACCTGAAAACACACCGTATGATGAAAAAAACTACCCGCATTTTTTTATTGCTATTATGCATTTTTACAGGGTTATCCCCGGTAGCCCGTGCACAGCACTTTTCGTTAAAACCTCTAAGAGACACACATCCGGTAAACAAGGAACATTTCAACTTTCCTTTTATAACGGACAGTACCGATGCTGCTATGAGGATAAATACCTGGCTGCACGGTACTATTCTGGAAATACTTCCCGGACAATTTCAGTACTCCCCTTTTGAAAAAATATGGCCCAAAAACAGGTCAGTCCAAGGGGTAACCATGCTCAATTACCTAGTATATGCCAATAACAACAGGTATATTTCCATAGATATTACCGGGGAATACGCCGGAATGCACAGTTCCCGCTTTTCGGTCATTCAGAATTTCGATGCACAAAGCGGACAACCCATAACCCTTGATGACCTTTTTACTTCAAAAGGACTGGAAGGTCTGCAACAACTGGCTATAAAACAAAGGGCAGACTTATTACACCGTTTTCTGACCTCCCTGGATACGACCAACCGGAATGATGCCAGGCAATATCAAAAATACGCGGATTGCCTGTCTGCCCTGAAAAAAGACGACCTGGTATACGATAAATTACTGCTCACCAACAATTCACTCAAGGTTATCCGCAACAGTTGTTATTCCCATTCCGATAACATCCATGACGAGCTAGGTGACTTTGAAAATGAATTTGATTTTGAGCAGTTAAAGCCCTTCCTCAATACATATGGCAAACACCTTTTTTCTTCTGCCTCCAACGACAGGTATTTTCAAAATAAAAAAAGCGGTATCCATATCGGGTTGTACCGGGGCAACATAGAACAGCAACAACCTGTAAGTATTTTTGTGGAAAAAATTTATGGTGACGGCTCTTTAAGGGCATTTTGTTATTACGACAAAGCTGCAAAAAGAATAGATCTGCAAACGGAAAGGAAACCGGATGGTTCCTACGAATTCAGAGAAATAGGACCGGACCAGAAAACTGTTACCGGAATATTCTACCTAAAATATGACCATTCTTTTCGCCTGGAAGGAGCCTGGCAAACCCCGGACAGGTCTGAGGCATACCGGGTAGATCTGCATTAACGGGAATTGCCTATTAACAAGCATTCGTTCCACCGGGTGTATTCAGGAGAGAATTCGGCCATTATGGAAAGACCTATACCGGCTATTCCTTCCAGTATCCCGGTTTCCGGTTGCCAATCCTGTCTGTCTCCACCCCGCCACTGCATATAACCGGCATATCCGTTGGAATGCACAGCCATTTCCAGTGCCTTTTGGCGCCAGAAATCAGCAGCCATTGCAAATACTTTTTGGTTTGTTTGCCGCTCTATATATCGGTATATATGCATAATACCATAAGCACCGTGGCAGAGGCCCGCGTCCCGGATCCCGGCTTCTTCCATATTTTTTCGCCATGTGGAATACTCCAATACTTTTAGTGCCCGGGCAGATAATTTGTCATCTTTCAGAACTTTTCCCGCATGCCAAAGAGATAATCCCGTTCCTACATCTCCATAACACCATCCGAGACGGTTCTTGTTGCTTTTCTCACCGGAATCTGTTATCCATGCCGGGAAAAGAGAAGTCCCGGATATCGTGCCTTCCCAGGATAAAATATAATATACAGCACCTTTCAACAATGGTTTGACCTCAGAGAATTCGGGGTAAACAAGGAGACGGGACAGGAAGTTCACTATACCGGACATACCATGAGACAGGCTTAGGTTATATCCTTTAAGTTGTTCTTCCCGGATAAGCCAGGACTTCCATTTATTACCGCTATTCTCTGTAATGGTAGCTTCTTTCAACCTGTAGACAATCTTGTTCAGGAGTTTTGCATAGCGCTCTTTTAATACTCCCGAGCCCGTATTTCGGTAACGGATCAGAAAATAATGGCCTATTCCCATTATGCCATGCAGAAAGTCATAAAAATTGTTGTCCGTATACCGATCTATACAGTCCGCCAGAAAATCATCCAACACGGGAAAGATCGTATCACTTTCCAGGTCAATAAACCCTTCTTCCCGCAGATGTTCCATACTCCACAAAGCTCCGGATATACCAGAACAGTAGGTATGTATATCATAACCATTATTCATCCTGTCAAAGATCTCGGTAAGTATTTCACTTCCCAAATCCGCATAATATTCCTTTCCTGAAAACCTGGAGTAATAAAAACAGAACACGGCTATCCCGGATATACCGGTAAGCACGCCTATATCTTTCGTTTGCATGTATTGCTTTTCCAGCACGGCACTGATCTCTTCCAATTTGGCCCTTAAAAAAGCTTCGGGAGGTATAGACACAAAAGTATCGGGATGTGATTCAAGCATTGTGAAGATAGTAATGAGATATGGGTTATAAAGTTGCAGGTCGATCAGAATTCCGTTTTATGCCAGACACAAAAAACACAGGCCGTGGCACCTGTTGAGAGTGCACGACCCGTGTTTGCAGTCTACCACTAATAACATTGCATGCCCGGAGGAGGACAAGTGTTCAGAGGCCCGTTTGTAGGACACCAATAAGAGTCCTCACACCTTGGTCCGTCCGTAATGGCTCCCCCCTTAATTCCTTGGGTGCTCAGATTGCTTACAACTTCTTTCTTAAGCTGTAAATTTTTCAGTGATTTTTTCATGGTAAGAGATTTTTGAAGTTATGCCTACTCTTTTTGATTAAAGGTTTTCGGCTTCCCCTTTTTTCCGGGGCAAGGGAAACCACCCGAGACAATGGCTTCCAATGCATAGCAGGTTATATTCTTTTTTATTATTTTACATATAAGGCTATCAAATATAGATCATTAACAACCATAAAAAAATCCCTGAAATCAGGGATTTTTATAGAAACAATTATTAACTCACGGTTTTAAGACGAAAACCGTTTACTTACCGGTTAGATTTGAAATACTCCATCCGGATAACAACCGGGATGTGTGGAGAAATGATTTTACAGGGATTCCCCGTATCTTCGGTTCACTTCTTTCCAGTTAATTATATTCCACAAGGCTTCCAGGTAATCCAGACGCTTGTTCTGGTATTTCAGGTAATAGGCATGTTCCCATACATCTACTCCCAGAATAGGGGTTCCCTTCACAGGAGCATCTGCCATAAGTGGATTATCCTGGTTTGGACTGGATGTCACTGCCAGTTTCTTTTCCGCAGTTACAATGAGCCATGCCCATCCGGAACCAAATCGGGTAGCCGCAGCACCAAGAAATTTTTCTTTAAGTCTGTCCATTCCACCGAAATCCCTTTTTATGGCTTCCAAAAGCTCTTTGGAGGGTTTGGTATTTTTCTGCGGGGTAAGGACAGGCCAGAACAAGGTATGGTTAAAATGCCCTCCCGCATTATTGCGTACGGCCACGCCATACTCGGAAATATCACTGAAAATTGCCTCCAGTGAAGCGGGAGATTTACCCGTTTTTTGAAGGGCTTTATTCAGATTGGCTACATACCCCGCATGGTGTTTGCTGTAATGGATCTCCATTGTCTGTGCATCTACAAAAGGTTCCAGGGCATCATAAGCATATGGCAAGGGCTCCTGCCGAAATTGAGCAGCCACCTCTTGTAAGGTCAGAACGGACAAGGCGATTAAAAGGATCTTTACGGTTTTCATGGTGTTATTTAATTTATCGTTTATTAAAGATGTTCGGGAAACGGATCGGGGAAAGCCGTTTTGTCTTCAAACAGTATTTCTTCTTCGTCAAATAGCAGGCAATTCTCCAGATCGTTTATCATTTTTCCCCTGTTCATATCCTGGCCGATAAATACGAGTTCATTGATCCGGTCTCCCCATTTTTTGCTCCACCTGTCCTCTATAACATCCCGGTTGTCCAGGTAAGAAGGGTAGCTAATCCTGTCGGCAAAAGGCATACTGCACCACCATACCCCTGCCCGTTCCAGTCTTGACGATCCTCCGGCCTGCGAAAAATTCAGGGCTTCATCAGGCCGGGAAGCCAGCCAGAACAATCCTTTGGCACGGATAATATTTCCCGGATATGCTTCGTTCAGATATTCCCATAAACGTTGTGGGTGAAAAGGCTTCGGGTTGCGAAAAACAAAAGATCCTATACCGTATTCTTCGGTTTCCGGGGTGTGATGCCCTGCCTCCAGTTCCTTCTGCCATCCGGCAGATGCCTGGGCTTCTTCAAAGTCAAACAGCCCGGTGTTTAAAATTTCTTTGGGGTCTACCTTACCGAAGGTCGTTTCCACTATCCTGGCATCGGGATTGAGTTTACTTATGGCCGCACGGAGCAGTCCTGTGGTTCTTTCACCTGCCAGGTCCGTTTTATTCAGTATGATTACATTGGCAAACTCCACCTGGTCCGTAAGGAGATTAACTATGGTGCGGTAATCTCCCTCCATATCCGTAAGTTGCCGGTCTGCCAGCATTTCATCCGTACCGAAATCTCTCAGGAAATTATAGCTATCCACTACGGTTACCATCGTATCTATATAGCTGAAAGCGGAAAGGTCTATTCCATTTTCCGGATCGGCAAAAGAAAAAGTCTGCGCCACGGGAACAGGTTCGCTTATGCCAGTGCTTTCAATGAGCAGGTAATCGAATTTTCCTTCGTGTGCCAGGCGCTCTACTTCCACCATAAGGTCCTCACGAAGTGTACAACAAATACAACCGTTGCTCATTTCCACCAGCTTTTCTTCGGTTCGAGAAAGAACGTTTTCACTCTCCACCAGCCGGGCATCTACATTTACCTCACTCATATCATTGACGATCACTGCTACTTTAAGTCCCTGCCTGTTATGTAATATATGATTCAATAAAGTAGTCTTCCCCGCTCCCAGGAAGCCGCTCAGTACGGTTACCGGTAATTTTCTGGTATTCTTATCCATTTTTTAAATGCAACTTTATTGCAAATATAAAAATATTCTTATAAACGCAACTATGTAGCATAAAAGAATTAAGAGAAAAAGGAAGATAAACGCATATAAAACTATTCCTTGTTCCATCCTGATATAATGGAAAGAAGGCTTTTCATAATCAGGGATTTTTTCCTCCCCTTAGGGTCGGGGTAAAGAAAAATCCCCCTGCAAGTGCCGAAATTATAATCAAAAAATATATGATGCGTTTATCCCGGGAATAAGATGGGCAGGATAAAAAGTTGTAGCGTATATAGGTCCGACGTTTCCGCTCAGCATTTTCCAACTGAAACGGCTAAGTGCTTCTACGAAAACACAAGAGTCCACAATTCCTGGTACAAGACTTGCCGGAGCGGTATTTTACAAAAAAGTTTCACTATTCTAATATTCCGTAGGCAAAAGCAATGTTCTTCCTATCCAGTACAGGCAAAAAGACGTGCCCCTGGGTATCGGAACCGGGTTTTCTTCTTTTTGTTTTTGTAATACACGACCATCCCTGTCCCGGAATTCGATACAGGTACCATATATCCGGATAGATATAAAGGAAGTTTCGGAAATGCAGGATGCTCCCCTGGCTATACGCAATAAGAGTTTCTGCGTTTTAAACAGGTCGCACATCACATATTTTACGCCTTCGGTATAATAAAATCCTAAAAAAGGGTGCTTATGAAGGGCTCCGGTACTCCGGAACCTCTCTATTTTCTTTTGAAATTCTACCTCGCTGGCTAACAATGTTCTTATCATTTTTAAGAAAAGAGCATAAAATTAAAAAAAACAAGAAAATACCCGGTCCAATACAGGACCGGCCTTTTCTCTTATTTCCGGGGTAGAAAACACATAAGTCTGGAAAACTCATATACCCTACGAAAATAGAGAAATACAGATCTTCAGGGAAGCTTTTGGCTTTTCATATTCGCGAATACGGATAAGGAATACCGATCCATTTCCTTCAACATCTACAACCGTTAACAGCGTTTTTTACCATCCCTGACAATCAAAAATGTCAACAACAAACAAATATCTCACACTACTTTTTTCTTCTCCCTGAGATACGCCATAAATTCGGAAGGAGGCAGGCCTATAATACTTCGGAAAACCATGCTGAACTTACTGTGAGATGAAAACCCACACTCCTTGGCCAGGTAGCTGATCTTATAATTCAGGTAATCGGGTGTCTCTTCCAATTTTTTAACGATATAGTGTATCCGGAGTTCATTAATGTATGTATTAAAGTCTTTCCCTTTGTACTTGTTAATAATATAGGAAAGGTATTTGGTATTGGTACCTATTCTTGCTGCCAGGGCAGAAGAAGAAATATTCCGGTCCGTGAATTTTCCGGATTCCTCGAAACGCGATAATTTATTCAACAGTAATTTCTCGGTTTTTTCCGGCATCAGTTCCGTCTCCCTTATCGCACTTTCCCTTTTTTCCGCAGGTATTAATACCCTGGTATTCCTGCTTACTTTCGTTAGTTTTTCTCTGAATTTCCTGTACCTGTCCTTTTGTCTCTTACGATTTATAAGTACGAATATAATTACCAGCAACAACAGCAGGGACACAATGGCAATGATAACGTAATATACCTGAGATGTCTTTGCCTGTTCTTTATAAACCTGGCTGACGGCCTGGCTGTAGGTTTCCTGCCTGGCCTCTATTTCCCTTTCTATTACTTCCAGGTACCGGTCATTGTAAAAGGCATATTTCTCCACATTCCCTACAGCTTTGTAGTAGTTTGACAAAGCCTGGTAAACCTCTCCCTGAAGGGAAATATCTCCGGAAGCATCGGCAAAACCAAGGGCTTTTTCCAGATGGTTACAGGCCCGGGGATAATCATTTTTCTCCATAAAAATTTTCCCCAACCCCAAGTGAATCATTCCTTCCTGTATGGGCACTCCGTTAGTACCGGCAATGAAATCCAGGGCTTTGCGATAGTGGTACCGGGCAGAATCATTTTTGTGCAGCCTGTGATAGTTTTCTCCAAGGGCTTTCTGTGTAGTAGCCAGGTGGAGGTTCCTTCGGAAATTATCTTTCAGCAAAATAAAATAGGTACCGGCTTTATGTTCCAATTGCACGGCTTCCCGGAAATTATTTTCGGCTATTGCGTAATACGCTTTTTCCTGGTACAAGAGGCCCTGGTATTCGTTGGATATCTCTTTCTCCCTGATTTTTCCGCTTATTGCTATACCTTTTTCCAGGTAGCGCATTCCCACTTCCGGCAAACCGGATTCCCTGTATTGACTGGACAGTGCTCCACAGGCTCTCGCTTGCCATTCGTAAATCCCGGCTTTGGAAGCCAGGCGCTCCCCTTCCAGTAAGTATTCAAGGGCTTTTTTTTTGGCTTTTTTACGCCTGTACAAACTGGACAGCAACAGTAGAGATTTTACTTTCTGATGTTCTCCCACGGAAGCCCGGTAAAGCGAATCCGCAGTGCGGATCCCGTAACCGAGATCTTTATTAGCCGTATACAAACGATAGTAAATACTGTCAAAAGCATCTCGTTGCTGCGGCCTTGCCTTTTCTGCGAACAGAAATAGGAAAAACAGAAGAATATAATATCTTGTCATCGGGTAACGGTTGGTTAATCTGACAAACAAAAGGCAGGTTGCATACTTCCGGAATTTTTGAAGGGGCTAATCCGGAAAGGTATCCGGGAAGGATATTCTACGGTGAACAGATTTTTCCTTCCCGAAACGGAAAAAACAAATATACGTTTTAGGAATCACATATCACGAATATTCTGTAAATAATGGTCCCCGATCCCTTAGCTACAACTGGAAATTAACTACAAAACCGGTGTTTTTACCGGCTTATTATTCGTGGAGTACCAAAAAAGGGATTCTCGTATGATAACTTATCCGGGCCACGGTGGGCCTGAAGAGGGCCTGTTGGAAGAAATTCAGTTTTTTCGCCATCATGGCTATCCAGTCTATATCCGTACTATCCGTGAATTCCTCTATGGCTTCTCCCAGATTGTTATGGGTCATGCGGTGAAAACTGTACTCCCTCCCACGGAGATAATTTTTGAGGTAGCTTTTATTTCTTTCCTGCTCTTCCCCAAGGCTTTCATGCGCGTTCTTTACTACATGGAGCACCCTTACGGCAGCAGAAAATTTATCCACCAGGAAAAACATCGTGTCCAATACCTTTGGAGAATAGGGAATGCTGTAATCCGTAGGAAAAACAATCTGTTTCGGGAAATGGAAGGCCGTGTCTTCCGGCACTACAAGTACGGGACATTTTACTTTGGTAATGACATCCCCCGTATTACTCCCCACCGTCATTTCCCTGAGCCCGGAAGCCCCTTTCGTTCCCATTACAATCAGGTCTATATTCTTTTCTTTGACCTGTTTTCTTATCGCTTCTATAAAAAAATCATATTCCGGTAGCGGAATGAAATCCGAATTGCTTTCCGGCAGTTCCTCTTTCATCCATAGTGCCATTTTTTCCAGCCCTGCCTCTGACCGTGACCGTACGTCGGTATCATAATCTTCAGGGAAAGCCACCAACGGCATTCCTCCACCTGCATATACATAGGGCTCTACTACATTACACAGGTAGAAATTACATTCGGAAGTGCCGAACAGTAGCATGGCATATCTGACGGCGTTCCGTGAATTTATGGAGAAATCGGTCGGGATAAGGATATTTTTCATCACATTTCTTATCTATCACGAGCAAAAATATGAGGAAGGAACAGAATAAAATATGATAAATATCAACCGGGATAACGGTCGGGTTATTGGTTGCAGTGAGCACTAAGCGGAGGTGGCTGAGTGCAGCGAAGGGTGTATCGAAGCCCCGGGTAACAAATTTACCCTTCTTGTTTTTTTAACGCATTTTCTCCAGCCCGTCTATATCCAGCACCTTTATGTTTCGGCCTTCTATGGCGATCAGGCCTTCTTTTTTTAGTTCGGACAGTGTACGGATAAAACTCTCCGGAGCGATTCCTGCTACACTTGCCAGGTCGTTACGTGAAATACGGATTTCCCGTTCGGGCTGATGTTGAAGCTTTTCCACGAAGCGTAAAATGGTACCCGCAGTCTTTTTCCGTACGGAACCATAAGCCATTTGTAACAATTTTTCTTTGACTCCGGAGAGGTCTCCGGCCAGAAACTCCACCAATTCTACAGCCAGTTTGTGGTTATTCCTTAAGATTTCGGCAAAGGAGTCTTTGCGGACGCCATAGAGCGTGGTTTTTTTGAGAGCCGTTGCCGATTCTTCGTAAGGAATGTTTTGTGTAAAGGAATAGTAACCGAAAAAATCATCATCCCTGCTTATGTCGGTAATCAGTTCCTTACCATATTCTTCGATACGATGCGTTTTTACCATGCCTTTTTCCACGAGGTAAATATAATTGGCATGGTTACCTTCGGTATAAATGATATCTCCTTCTTCAAAAGTAAAGTACTCCCCTTCGTCAGTAAAAAAATTCTTGAGTTCATTGATGTTCCGTATTTCTTCCTCATCTTCTTCTGCAAGTGATACGGGCACCACACCTTCCTTAAGAAGAGATACCTTGGCCAACCTGCTTTCTATGGCACTTATCAACTCTTCTTCTTCAAAAGGTTTGGTCAGGTAATCATCGGCTCCCAAGTCCATACCTTTTCGCACTTCTTTACGTTCTGTCCTCGCCGAAAGGAATATAAACGGTATCTGCCTGGTTCCTGGATTGGCGGAAAGTGTTTCCAGCACGCCATATCCGTCCAGTTCAGGCATCATAATATCGCATACGATAATATCGGGCTTTTCCTCTGTTGCCAGGGCCACGCCTTTTTTACCATTGGGTGCGGTAAGCATTTCATATCCGGACAATTCTAGTAGTTCTGCTGTGCTTTCACGCAAAACGGGGTCGTCTTCAATGAGCAATATCTTTTTCATGGTTAGGTAGTTTTACCGTAAATGTAGTTCCTTTTCCTTCTTCGCTGATAAAATCTATTTCCCCGCCCAGGTTTTCCAGGTGACTTTTTACAATATTGAGGCCTATACCCGTACCCTGGTCTATAATGGCATTCCTGGCCCGGAAATACCTGCTGAAAATATATTTCTGGTCTTCTTCAGGAATACCTATGCCGTGGTCTTTTATCTTAAAGACGAACAGGTTTCCTTCTTGTTCCACGATGATATCAATTTCGGTATGTTCGGGGGAATATTTGACGGCATTACGCACCAGGTTGGATAGGATGAGCTCCAGTATCTTTTCGTCCTGATAAATAATATAATCGTCTATCTCGTCGGGAAAATTGATCCTTTGCCCTGTTTTCAACAGCATATTGGCATCGTATATCACCTCGTTGAACACCCTGCTAATACGGAAAGGCGCAAACGTATATTTTTCCTTACCGGATTCTATACGCTCTACGGAAAGGAAATCGTTGAGTATGTTGTTCAGGTAACGTACCTTGTTTTTGATGGTCTCCAGGTGCTTTTCCCGTTTTTCCTGTTGTCCGTTTTCCGTATATTTTCCTATGAGCGTGGCCGAAACCAGGATACTGCTCAACGGGGTTTTAAATTCGTGAGATACCAGCGAAAGGAATTTGGTCTTCAGTTCGTTGAGTTCTTTTTCTTTCTGAAGCGCGTTCTTGATCTTGTTTTCGGCCTCTGTCCTCCGTTTCACTTCTTTTTTCAGCAGGCTTACGGATTCTTTCAGCTCCTGCGTACGGCTTTCTACCTTTTCCTCCAGTTCTTCATTGAGCTGCCTGATCCTATTTTCGGCTTCCCGGCTTACGGTAACATCCATCACCAGCGCCACTACAAACTTTTTGTCGTTTACAGTAAACGGGTTCAGCCCAATTTCCACAGGAAGCTCCGTACCGTCTTTACGTATTCCCCACAGGTTCCTTCCGGCAGCCATCTTGCGTTTGCTTGATTTCTCGTAATAATTGCTGAAATACTGGTCGTGGCTGTTGTGATAATGAAAAGGGATGAGTATATCCAGTTTTTTTCCGACCAGCTCGTCTTTTACATAACCGAACATGTTTTCCAGGGTGGAGTTGACCGCCATTATATTTTTTTCTCCGTCCACAACCAGAATACCTTCTGAAATAGTTTCGAGGAGAATACCGAAAATATCTTCTTCCTGTTGGAAAAACTTCATCACAATTTACCAGTATTTACAAGTGTTTACACGAACTACAAGGTTCACTATACCGAGGCTTTCAAAGATAGGAATTTAAGACATATTTAAAAATATATGTCTTAAAAAACAACGTATAAAACAAAAAGCGGAACGGAAATAAATATTGGTTTCTCCCGCTCCGCCTGAATATCAAAAATTGTTGTATAAATTATTCCTCCCTTTTCATGTCGTTCGGAATATTGCCGATATATTGCTCCCGAACCTTTCAAAAGCAGCTTTTTCCAGTGCTTCCCTATGATCGGGATGGACTATGGAAATCAGGGCTTTTGCTCTTTCCTTGAGATTTCTGCCAAAGAGGTCCACTACTCCGTATTCCGTAGCGACATAATGCACATGTGCCCTAGTGGTGGTAACCCCGGCGCCCTGTTTGAGAAAGGGAACTATTTTAGATATGTTCTTCGCGGTTATCGAAGGTAATGCTATTATGGCTTTTCCTCCTTCCGAAAGTGATGCCCCACGGATAAAATCCATCTGTCCGCCTACCCCGGAATATTGCATGGCCCCTATACTATCAGCACACACTTGCCCGGTAAGGTCTATTTCAATGGCGCTGTTAATAGCTGTTACTTTAGGGTTCCGGCGGATAATGGCCGTATCGTTGGTATATGCTGCTTCTTTAAAATGCACTATGGGGTTGTCGTCAAGAAAACGGTACAGGACGGGTGAGCCGACGGCGAAACAGGTTACCAGTTTTCCGCGTTTAACATTCTTTTCCTCACCGGTTATTACCCCTGTTTCCACCAGGGGCAGGATACCATCGGAGAACATTTCGGTATGTACACCGAGCCTCTTGTGGTTTTTGAGCTGACTGAGAACACCGTTGGGAATACCTCCTATTCCCATCTGCAGGGTAGCACCGTCCTCTACCAGTCCCGCTACATGATACCCAATACGTTTTTCTATTTCCGAAGGCTCCTTCATTTCCGTACAATATATGGGTTCGTCCGCAAATACAGCAGCATCTATTTTATTGATATGGATAATGCCGTCCCCGTGTGTCTTGGGTACATTGGGGTTCACCTGTGCTATGACCTTCTTAGCGGCGCTGATTGCCGGAAGCGTAATGTCCACGGAAGTTCCCAGCGAACAATACCCGTGCCTGTCCGGCGGAGAAACCTGGACGAAGGCCACATCTACAGGCAAGAGATTTTGCCGAAAAAGAAGGTGTATCTCACTCAGAAACACAGGAATGTAATCGCCATGACTGGAATTCACTGCGGGACGGACATTACCCCCTACAAAAAAACTGTTGATGCGGAAGGTTTCACTATAGGGATGTTTAGTGTAAAGAGCCTCCCCTTCGGTATGCATCTGTACGATCTCTATGTTTTCCAATTCGTTATACCGGTTACAGAGGGCGTTGATCAATGTATTAGGGGTCATTGCCGCTCCCTGAAAAAACACCCGGCTCCCCGAGGTTACGAGGGCAACGGCTTCTTCTGCTGTAGTGTAATGTAACATGTCTGTATTAGTTTTAAACAATCTGTTTTTCTATTATTCTCCCCCTGGTAGCGGCTTAGGTTTATTTAGCAATTTTTAGAGACAAATCAAAATATATATCTATCTTTTCATCTACAACGATAAGCCCGAACATCTTTTTCGGGGGTTGCAGCCCGAAATCACGGATATTCAACGGCAAAATCCCCGAACATCGCAATCCCTCGTCCGTATCAAGTTGTACAGGAATGTTATACATTTTCCTGATCCCTGCAATAGTAATGGATATGAAGGCATTCATTTCCCCTGATTTGTATATTACTTCCTTCAGATTCAGATCGATGTGCGGATAGGTTTCCGTTTCCAAAAGACTATGAAAATCTTTGTTGATACCTTTTCCCCCGCATCCGAATCCTTTATTTTCAAGGCGGATCAGGGCCCGGTCAAAAATCATTCTGTCTTGTTTTCTTCTAAAACTAACGGGAACGGATGTTTCCAGGAGTTCCCGGTCATAAATACAGCTAAAATCGCGAACATTGGCAGAGCCTTCTAAATACAGTTCGCTTCCCTTACTTATCCGTACCACACATTTCTCTTCGGAAAAAGGGTTACCAGAGCAGAACAGAGTAAACACCAGCATTATACCTATCCGGAAGATCATTTCCATTGTTTTAACGAATTACAAGGCTGTTTCCGGAGTGCCGGGTTTATCGGATACCATGGCTATGGCCTCCGGAACAGCCCTGAGTTATTGTATGAATTCCGATCAGAAACTAATCACTGCTTCTACCATCAATCCGTCGAATTTACCGTCATTCAGGATGCTGGAAGTGTCAAAACCATCGTATTTCTGATTCACATATTCCAGTTTGGCCAATATATTTTTGGTCATAAACCATCCGGCACCAAGTTGATACCTGGTAATATCCACATCATTATAAGTAAGGGTTTCTTCTCCTGTAGCCAGATTGTATCTTCCTCCTATATAGAAATTTTCCGAATTTCCAAAGCGATACAGGAGTTCTGCCCCATATTGATTCCACACCCGGGAATCGGTCTCTCCTGCAGCTTTACCGGAAGATCTTTCGTACATCCCGAAGAATTCCAGGCCATTATATTTTACAAAAGGGTTTATCATTACGGCAGTGAGTTCGTTACTAAAACCGGGATCATACCTTCCTGAAGTAAAATTCCCTTTAGAAGTAGCCTCTTCGTTTTCCATTACAAAATAATACCTGGACCCTGCCCTGTCTCCTGCGTATAAATACGTTCTTGATGAATGAGCGGTATGGTAAACAGACCCGGTAAGACGCAATCTCAAATCCGGTTGTATTTGCCTGTCATATCCTAGTTTTGCCAAAAAAGACGGACTGGTTTCCCCGGGTTGATCTACGGCCTGGTTAAGCTTTCCGTTAGAAATTCCCAACATGGAAATAAAGCCGTTCTTCCTGTAATATACCTCGGCGCCTACTTCGGTAGTAAAGGCATCCATAATATAGTTTCCTACGAAAGGATTATAGATGGCCTGAGCGTTATCTGATCTTCGGAAATGAGCATCCCCGTAGTTGTTTTCCATATGTCCTATTTTAAT
This sequence comes from Sinomicrobium halophytocola, assembly GCF_052983395.1. Taxonomy (NCBI): domain Bacteria; kingdom Pseudomonadati; phylum Bacteroidota; class Flavobacteriia; order Flavobacteriales; family Flavobacteriaceae; genus Sinomicrobium; species Sinomicrobium halophytocola. Next base: position 4,171 of record NZ_JBRKIT010000025.1, on the reverse strand, counting down.
GGTGACATATTGCATCACGTCTTCCAGGAATCCGGGACGTATAAAGTCCAGTTTATCAATCTGGAAATAACCGCCTTTTACATAAGGTTCCGGGTGATGACGGGAAGAGAGGTAAGTCCTCAAATGCATGCGGACGCCGTCAAAAAGGGCCACGTCAAGATCCAGGTTGGCTGTTGCCAGGTTAAAGTTATCTCCTATTTCTTTCAGCGCTACACTACCGCTGTTGCTGTGGTCCAGGGCCTGGAACTGCAGGGTGGACGCCCCTCCGACGCGTACCTTTACTCCATCAAAAGTAGATACGGTATCTTTAGGACTCTCAAAAACGTTTATCCCGTTCTTATCCGGACTCCTGTAGTTGTCCGGGTTTCTCTGCTGGGCATTTACCGTCACGGTAAGCATACTGCATATAGCCAGTAATCCAATGGTTGTTAATCTTTTCATGATTGCTTGTTTAAAGAATATTATCTGTATTTAGTTATAGGTCATTTCAAATTTCACCGTAACCTTTTCTCCTGTTTTTACGGTTCCCAGCAATGCCGTAGGCGGTTCCACGCCGTAGTCGGTCATCACTATATCGGTACTGCCGGAAAGGCGTATTTTGTCTTTGAGCACTACTGTTAATGTAAGGGTGACTTTTTTGTTTACTCCCGCTACGGTCAGATTTCCAGGTATTTCAACCTGGTACTGTCCTGTCCCGGTTTCTTTTATAGCCGTAGCTTTGTCCGAACGGAAAGATATTTCCTTATGATCCTTACTTTTAAGGGCTTTATACGTGTTTTTGTCCATTCCGCTTTTTCCGCTTTTCAACCCTTCTACGGCCAGGGTAAACGATAGATTTTCCACGGACTTCAACCGGTTTTCTTCTACGGAAAAGGTCCCTTTTCCATTGAAAGATGTCGCTTCGAGTTCCCAGTCGTGCAGATTGGAAGTTCCTAATACCTCCAACTTACTTTCGGAAGGCACTACATGAAGTTCCTGTGCCCTGGCAAACGGAAAGAAGAATATAATTCCCAGTAATGCTCCTGCTATTTTTCCTTTTAATAGTTTTGTGTTTTTCATCTGTTCATTTTTTATTTGTTTTTAATTGGTCAGATGTAATTCGCCATTGAACATTCCGGTTGGTATCAACTCACATTGTTATGGCTCATTTCATAATAGTAACATTTTATAAGGTCTTACCCTCGTATTTATTTACAGGACAAAAGTGGGGTGAAAGGAAATCTTATAACATGATATTTATCAGGTCCGGTAGAAATGCCTGAAGAGAATTATAAAAAAGGATGTGGAATGCGCTAACAGAAACCGGGTAGGCCTGTAGGAGAAGGTAAATTGTAATTAAGCCTAAACCACTCCGCATTGGAAGGTGCAAGTGCTGCTATAACCCCGGTTATCCCCATAATTATCGGGATCGGGAACAGGGATTAAGTTCCTTCAAATAAAACTAATAACTTTGCCGGGATTCCCCCGGACTTTGTGAAAGTATAGAATTTTTGGGCTGGCGATATGGGATTTCAGGAATCCCGATTATCCCGGGGCGGGCCCTAAAGAAGAAAGATTCAAGGGACATAAAAATCGAAACCCGGGCAAACTACCTCATATTGCCCGGGCTTCTCAGATAACTACTCTCTAAATCAGCATCTGTTTTATTATAACTCCGGATAGAGATGTTTTATGGCTATCAGGTCATTCGGAGTAAAAGGACGGTTGGTACCGTTAGAGCATGCGAGCATCCAGGACGGATCGGACTGCGGGTCCGCGCCGGTCGGGGTTCCTGTTATGTGATACGGAACTTCATCAGGATCGAGTTCTGTCTCGTCATACGGGTCGTTTATTCCATACTGGAAACGAAGAATAAGAGCTTGCAGCGGACTGATGTACTGACCGCAACTCAGGCTGCGATCGTGCAGATCGGTATGACGGAACCCGATGGCATGTCCTATTTCGTGAGCAATAGTAGTCACAAAATCCGCCCTGTTTGTCTGTGGGTTGTAATGATCTATACTGAGGTCGATCTGGGGGGCCGGATTGCCGTCTGCATCCGGGAAACCATAAGATTGTCCTAATACATTGCCATCTTCAAACTGCCTTCCCTTAATCACGATATCGGGAGTATCCGTAGCGTCGGCATCAAGCAATTCAAAATCGAGGACCAGGTCCAGCTCGTTAAACCGCGCTATGGCTTCTTCCGTCGAATTATAAAAATAGGTTTGTTGAGCCCCGGCATCTACCTTGATCTTCAGGGTACGGGTACTGCTTCCTACATCTACTTTAAAAGGACTGCTGTACTGCTCCGGAGAAGGGGTGCCGGTAATGGTATTGTACATGAGTTCTTTCTGGTATTCTATAGCTTCGGCAGTTAAAAAAATATCACCTTCCACAAGGTATCCGCCGTCGGTCTTAATAACACCTTCGGGAGAAAAACCGGCAAGGAATATATTTTCTTTTTCCTCGTCACTGATCTCCATTTGGGTGTTGTTGTCCACCACGGCAGTGTCTTCCTTTTCACAACCTACGAGCATAAACGCTGTACAGATTGCAGGTATAGTATATTTCAATCGGATTTGGGCTATAATACGTTTCATTTTAAATCATATTTAATTTTGTTTGTGTTTAGAAAAAATGATCATTACTCTTTTAAATCGTATGACTTCGGGGCAGGGTCTTTAAGCAAAGGCACTCCAATGATATACGGAATGTTTTCCGGAGGATTCCGGTAGCGCATTAAAAATACTTGGGTCATAGTTTAAATTTTAGTTAAGTTAGTAATGCCGCAGAGCGACTTTATACAGGTTTTTAGTAATTTTGGTTATCTCTTTCCGGATAGAGAAACAGCCATGTTTCGCGAAATAATTTCCTGTCATACAGGAGGAATTAACCTGTTAAAATCCAAAAGTATTCATAAAATAACCGACATTTTATCCCCTTTTCGCAAACCTTTGTCCCAAAAACGCAACGGAGGTGGTTGGTTGCAGGTTTCAAGTTACGGGTTACAGATTTCAGGTTGCAGGTTGCAGGTTGCAGGTTGTAGGTTGTAGGTTGTAGGTTGTAGGTTTTAGGTTTTAGGTTTGGGCATTGGGCATGCCTGAATATGGTTGCCTTTTTTCAGGTTAATAATTAATCTTAAATCTCGGTTTTTGTTCAGGGGTTAACCCCTGAACAAAGGTTTCAAATTCTACAGGTTTCATATTTTTTAGTGAACCATGTGGACGTTGATAATTGTACTTTTCTACGATTTTTTTTATCAATATTCTCCCTTGTTTTAAACTGATATGGGAGTGGTCAAAATCGATATATTCATTTTTTAATATGCCGTTTAAAGATTCTGCATGAGCATTCTCCCAGGCTTTACCGCCCATGCTGGGCTGTACCTGATTTTCTGTATGTAACTCAGCTAATCGCTTATAAACGTATTGGCTGCCTTTATCCGAATGAAAGATGAGTTGTTTCCGTTCGGCTTTAGCAGTCGTGGCCAGAGCTTGCCTATAAGCTACAACTATAGTATCCTCCGCGGTCAGGGTGGCTGACAAACTCCAGCCTTTGATTTTCCTACTGTACACATCCAGGATCAAGGTCAGGTAATAAGGCTTCTTAGCTGATACAGCGATATAGGTAATATCACTCACCCAAAGCTGGTTGATCCCGGTTAGTTGTAAATCAGTGATCCGATTAGGATACCAATGCTTCCCCCCATAAGTGGTACGGTAACGGTTGCGCTTGCGCTTTAACCTAAAGCCATGACTCAGCAATAAGGCCTCGGTCTTGTCCCGACCCATCCCGGTAGGCTTGAGCTCCGCATAGAGCTTCCTACAACCCAGCCGAGGATGGCCCTTACGAAGCTCCCTTGCGGCTTCCAGAACACTATTCCTAACCCGGAGTTGTTCCTGGTGGTCACGCACTTGCTTATAATGCCCCTGTTTGCTTATACCTACCATCTCATATAAAGATTGCATCTTATACCGATGAGCCGACCGATGACAACGAAACCATTCTAAGACAGCCCTTTGTTCTTTTTTTCAATATCCTCCCCCATCCGATCTGAGGCCAACGCCATCAACTTCTCTAAATAATCAATGCGCATTTGCTTTTGACCCAAAGCCCGTTCCAGCTCCTTAATGCGCTCTGCCTGCTCTTTGTGCTTCTTTGATAAACTTTTACTTTCCACTATCATTCG